>NZ_JAICZW010000022.1 GCF_029057325.1 Bacteroides sp.
TTTTGCAAAAACATGTTATTAAACACGCTTTTTTATTTGTTTTATTTGGAAGTTTCTCAAAAGTCCGTACCTTTGCAATGTGTTTTTCATAGTATTAGATTTAAGGTTAACAAAGGTTGGAGTACAGCGGTACTCCTTTTTTTTTGCCCTTCCGGGAACGGCCGCTCTTATCCTCCGCCCAGCAGCCGGTAGCAGCCTCCTACCATGGCCTTCACCACTCCCTTCATCTCCAGTTCGAAGAGCAGGACGCTCATGCGGTTTACGGGAATGTTGGTTTCCACTACCAGTGCATTGATGTGCAAATCGCCCAAACGGGCCAGAATGCGTACCACGTGCTCCTCCTCTTCCGTCAGTTCGGGGAAGAGCGTGCGTTGGATTCCTTCGGGTTTGGAGTGTCTGGACGACGGGGTCCAGTTCATGGCTTGCAGAAACTCTTCTGCATTTTGTACAAGGGTGGCTTTGTTTTTGCGAATCAGGCGGTTGCAGCCGACTGAGGCAATGTCCGTCGTACGGCCGGGAACGGCGAAGCAGTCGCGGTGATAGCCTTCGGCAAGTTCGGCGGTAATCAGGGAGCCGCCTTTGGCGGCGGATTCTACCACGATGGTGGCGTCGCATAGGCCTGCCACGATGCGGTTGCGGCTGACGAAATTATACCTGTCGGGATTGGTCTCCGAAAGAAATTCGGTGAGCAGTCCGCCGTCGGCCAGCATGTCAATGGCTGTTTTCCGATGGTCGGACGGATAGATGCGGTCCAGCCCGTGGGCAAGGACGGCAACCGTGGAGAGCCGGTTTTCCAGTGCTGCGCGATGGGCGTGTATGTCGATGCCGTATGCCAATCCGCTGACCACCAGCGTGTCGGGATAGATGGCGGCCAGGTCGTGCAGGAAGTCGGCACAAAACTGTTTGCCATAGTCGGTGGCGTGTCGGGTACCTACCAGGTTGATGACCCGCAGCCGGTTGAGGTCGGCGTTTCCCTTTAAGAAGAGGACGATGGGGGCGTCGTCGCATTCGCGCAGGCGCGAGGGGTATGCCTCGTCTTTCAGTGTCAGGCAGGAGATGTGGTTTTTTTCGATGAATTTCAGTTCGCGTTCGGCGCGTGCGAAGGCGGCGGGTGTGTTGAGTGCGTTCATTACAGTGGGTGTGATGCCCGAAAGTAGTTCAGGCAGTTCTTCGCGGCGGCGGAAGACTTCGGCGGCGCTGCCCACGCTGTTCACCAATCGCCTGGCGACGATGTGCCCGATGCCGGGACATAGCGTGAGGGCTATGCTGCAGAGGAGTTCGTTGTTGTTCATAGGGAGGGTGTTTTTACATCGATATTAGTTCGTTTGACAGACACTTGTGTTTGGCGTGACAGACACAAGTGTTTGAGACGACAGACACAAGTGTTTGTCACGTTGAACACAAGTGTCTGTCAGTCTTAAAGTTTGGCGCTGTTCAAGATGCACATAATCAGCAGTTTAAGTAAGGCTCGAATAGGGTGTCGAACAGTCCGCTGTCGCTCAATCGGCCGTTGACCACGCAGACGGTCTCGACCACGCCTTTGAGGCAGACCTTGCCGTCGGCGGCCCGGAAGATGTCCTGATAGAAGACGTACTTGATGCCCTCTTTCTTCATATAGAGTTTGGACACGAACTCGTCGCCGCTTCGCAACGGAGTCTTGAACGCCATGCTGATGCGTGCCACCACCGGGTCCACGCCCTGTTCGTGGAGTTTGGCGAAGCTGACGCCCGTGGCAAGCAGAAATTCGTGTCGCGTATGCTCCAGATAGTGCTGGTAGTTGGCATTATTGACGATGCCTTGCAGGTCGCATTCATAGTCGCGGACCTTCATCTTCAGTTCATAAATGTAGTTCATTTCAGATTTCAGATTTATGATTTTAAATTTCAGCCTCGCTGTTTCTCCACGTCCAAACCTTTGAACTTTTTCAGTTCCTCCACGGTGACAAGTTTATAGAGTTTGTCGCTCGGGCGTATTTTGGGGGCTTTCATGGAGAAGTGTACCCCTTTCTTCACGGTCTGCACGGGTTTCAAATCCACACGCGCCTCTTCCAGGGTGAGGAATTCGGCTCCGGTGGTCGGTCCTGTTATCAGCAGCTTGTCGCCTACGCTGATTTCGGCAGCTTCCACTAAGAATTCCGCCACGCCGATGTTGCCGAAGTAGCGGATGCCCTTGCCTACGTAAATCTTGCGTTCGGTGGCGGCGGAACCGTAGTTTCTGGTCCATTCGCCAAGACGCTGTCCCAGATAGTAGCCGTCCCAAAAGCCACGGTTGAAGACGGTCTTCAGGCGTTCGTCCCACGTGGCAATCTTCTCGTCGGTGAAGCTGTTGTTCAGGTAGGCGCGGATGGCTTCCTTGTAGCACTCCACCACGGTGCGCACATATTCGGGGCCGCGGGCACGGCCTTCTATCTTGAACACCCGCACGCCGGCATCCAGCATCTTGTTCATGAAGTGGATGGTCTTCAGGTCTTTGGGCGACATGATGTACTGGTTGTCCACTTCCAGCTCCACGTCTGTCTCCTTGTCGCGCACCACGTAGCTGCGGCGGCACACCTGCATGCAGGCACCCCGGTTGGCGGAGTTGTTCATCTCGTGCAGCGAGAGGTAGCACTTGCCGCTCACGGCCATGCAGAGCGCTCCGTGGCAAAACATCTCGATGCGTATCTGCTTTCCGCCGGGTCCGCAGATGTTCTCTTCTTGTATGTGCCGATAGATTTCCGCCACCTGCTCTAAGTTGAGTTCGCGTGCCAGCACCACCACATCGGCAAATTGGGCATAGAAGCGCAGGGCTTCCACATTGCTGATGTTGAGCTGTGTGCTGAGGTGCACTTCCTGTCCTATCTGCCGGGCGTAGCTCATTACCGCCACGTCGGCGGCAATCACGGCGGAGATGCCTGCCGCCTTTGCCGCGTCCACAATGGTGCGCATCAGCGGAATATCGTTGTCGTAGATGATGGTGTTGACGGTGAGGTAGCTCTTCATCCCGTGTTCGTCGCAGGTATGGGCAATCTCCTTCAAGTCATCTATCGTAAAAGTGTTTGCCGAACGGGCACGCATGTTCAGGTTTTCGATGCCGAAATAGACGGAGTCGGCACCCGCCTGTATGGCTGCCGCCAGCGACTCGCGCGAGCCGACGGGAGCCATGATTTCAAAATCAGTCAGTTTCATTGTTCTTTTCTTGTTTAGAATGAGACTTCGGAGACAAAGGTAGCTCTTTTTTGCAGCAGAGCGTTCTTTTTTTCCGTACTTTTGCAGCGACAAAGCCTAAATGAGTTTTTTAAGGATGAAGATAGCCAATATAGACTTGGGCGAACGCCCCGTGCTCCTCGCCCCGATGGAGGATGTCACCGACCCCGCCTTCCGACTGATGTGCAAAGAGTTCGGTGCGGACATGGTATATACCGAATTCGTGTCGGCCGATGCGCTGATACGCTCCGTCAGCAAGACCGAACAGAAACTGAACATCAGCGATGCGGAACGCCCCGTGGCAATTCAGATATACGGACGGGACACGGCAACCATGGTGGAAGCCGCCCGCATCGTGGAGCAGGCGCATCCCGACATACTGGACCTGAACTTCGGTTGCCCCGTGAAGCGCGTGGCAGGCAAGGGCGCCGGTGCCGGCATGTTGCAGAACGTGCCGCTGATGCTGGAGATAACCCGCGCTGTGGTGGATGCCGTGAAGATACCCGTCACCGTCAAGACCCGCTTAGGATGGGATGCCGACCATAAAATCATCGTCACCCTGGCCGAACAGCTACAGGATTGCGGCATCGCCGCCCTCACCATCCACGGCCGCACCCGTGCGCAGATGTACACCGGCGAGGCGGACTGGACACTCATCGGTGAGGTGAAGAAGAACCCGCGCATGCGCATCCCCGTCATCGGCAACGGCGACATCACCACGCCTCAACGCGCCCGCGAGTGCTTCGACCTCTACGGCGTGGACGGCATCATGATAGGCCGTGCCAGCTTCGGACGCCCGTGGATATTCAAGGAAGTGAAACATTATCTGGAGACAGGCGAGGAGTTGCCGCCTCTGAGCAGCGAATGGCGGCTGAACGTGCTTCGCCGGGAAGTGGAGGACAGCGTGAACCTGCTGGACGAGCGTCGCGGCATCCTGCACGTGCGCCGTCATCTGGCGGCAAGCCCGCTCTTCAAGGGCATCCCCAACTTCCGCGAGACGAGAATCGCGATGCTGCGGGCAGAGACGAAAGAGGAGCTTTACAAGATTTTCAAGGAGATAGAGCCGCTTCTGCCGTAATCCATCTCTTCTATCATGCTGTATTTCCCTTGGATTTCGCGCTGCTTATTGTTTTCATCACAATAGCCCTGGTCCTGTAGATGCGTTTTCGGATTAACGAAACATCGGCTGTGCAAACCACCGCTTGAATATCCACGTGGCCACCATATAGATGCCGAAAGCCGAAACGAAACCTACGATAACATCTATCAGATAGTGTGCCTGGATATAGACCGTGGCACCGCACAGCAGCAGATAGAAAGGCAGGAGGCAGGCGAACAGCTTCCGGCTGCCACGTCCCGCCATAATCATCAGGATGGTGGACATCCCCACGTGCGAGCTGGGGAAGGCGGCGGTGGGCCGTTCGCCAACCTGCTGGGAACTCTCCACCAGGTTGTAGAAGAAGCCGTGCTCGTAGCCCGGACCGGGAAGCAGCTCCTGATGGTGGTGGAAGTAGTCGCCGATGGAGGGGAAGATGCCTTGCGCCACATTGTCGAGGCCGATGGCGGGGAAGTAGAACTGCGGACCTGCAACGGGAACGAATATATAAATAAGGTAATAGATGAAGAAGGCGGTGACGATGACGAACGACACCTTCTCGAACAGGTCGAAGCGGTAGAGGAAGTACCACACCACCACCACCAAAATCATGGGGTAATAGAAGAAGTAGCCCATGTTGAACGGCTCGCTGACCCACATCTGCGGGAAACGCTCGCTGAACCAGATGGCGGGCTGTCCGCCGAAGAGCCATTGTTCTGCCGAAGCGAACACATGGTCCAGGTTGGGGAAGATGCGGTTGAACTCGAACGTGTCGGGATACCAATAGGAGAGCAGCGACATGTGGATGGCGATGCGCACAAAGGCGGAGAATTTGCAGGGTGCCAGCCGATAGAGATACATCAGCAAGAAGGTCATGCCCGCAATCAGTGCCCGGTCTGCCAACATGCGCGCCGGGTGGTCCATCTCTTGAAAAAGAAACAGAATCAGGATAGAGGTCAGCAGATTGTATATCAGCGTCACCTTCTCTACCGCAAACAGCCCTTTGCGGGTTTCTACCCGCTTGAATAAGTCTATAGCCATTCTTTCTCTTTATACCAGGCAATGGTCTCCTTCACTCCCCGTTCCAGGTTGTATGACGGGCGGTAGCCCAGCTCATCGACGGTAGGGGTGATGTCGCACTGCCAGTTGCGTTGTTTCATTATTTTGTACTTATCCGAGTTGAGTGTGCTTGCCTTGTGTCGCAGCTTCGCCCAACGTTCGGCGAGCAAAGATACGACTTTCAGCACAAATAACGGACATCGGAAGTGGATAACCCACGGATTGCCCAGCTCCTTCTGTATCAGGTCGGAGAAGGCGCGGCTGCTGTACACCTCTCCGTCGGAAAGGAAATAGGAGCGGCGCGCCACCTGTTTCTCTATTGCCAGGAAGACCGCCTGCACGATGTCTTTGACATAGACAAAGGTGAGGTCCTGACGGCGGAAGCCCACGGCGAAGTCGGTGTGTTGCCGGATAGATTTTGCCATCAGGAAGTAATCCTTCTCGCGCGGTCCGTAAACACCCGTGGGGCGGAGGATGACATACGGGAAGTCGGTCAGGCTCTGCAAGTAGTGTTCCGCCTTCAGCTTGCTCTGTCCGTAGGCGGTGTCGGGCTGCGGGGTGTCGCTCTCCCGGATGGGGGAGTAGTCCTCCTCATGGATGGGGCCGAAGACGCTCAGTGTGCTGATGAAGATGAACTGACGGGGCACCATGTCCAGCTCCCGCAAGGTGTCGATGAAGAGTTTGAACTGCTGGTAGTTCACCCGGTCGAAGTCGGCCTGGTCGGCGCATTTCGTCACACCGGCACAATGGACGATGTAGTCGAAATTGCCAAATATCGTCTTCTGCCACTGAAGCATTTCGTCCAGCCATTCGTGACTCGAGAAGTCCAGTTCCAAGGTCTCACATCCATTGGGCAGGTATTCCTTGCTGCTGGTCTCGCGTATGCCCGCCCAGACTTCCATGCCGCGTCTCACCGCCTCTTCTGCGATGAAGCTGCCGATAAATCCGCTTGCTCCGGTGATTAAGATTCTCGCCATATATAGCTATTTCGTTGGTTCTACATGAATGCGCTTATGGACGTGCCGTTTCCGAATGGCTCTTTCAGCCTCTTTCTTTTTATCTTGTTCAGAGACCCCATTCCCGTCACTCTTTCCAAATAAGTTATGGCGGCAAAGATAATATATAAATCCATTACAAGCAGTCGTTTTGTCGTTCTTTTCGGCCGGATGGCAACATTTTGTGGGAAGAATGAACCACCGAAACCAATTATTTGTTTTCTTTGCAGAAAAGAATTCATATAAGACACTGATGACTCATTTCCCGACTCAAGTTTTGGTGACAATCGAATGCCCTCATTATCAGGCTTTGACAGACACTTGCTTCCAGCGCGACAGACACAAGTGTTTGTCGTGTTGAACACAAGTGTTTGAGACGACAGACGCAAGTGTCTGTCAAATCGGGGTATATTGAATGGAAAATGAGGCAAATTAATTCGAATTATCTATGGCTAAAAAGAAAGAAAAAAAAGAAAAGAAGGCCGGCAAGCGGATGAAGAAGAAAGAACTCGTCAAGGTGTTGCTCGACTTTTTCCACACGAAGCAAGGCGAAGTCATTTCCCTGAAATATATCTTCGAGCAACTGCGCCTCACCACCCATCCGCTGAAGATGCTCTGCATGGACATCCTCTCCGAACTGCTGATGGACGACTACATCACCGAAGTGGACAAGTATAAATACAGGCTGAATACCCACGGCATCGAGATGACGGGCATCTTCCAGCGCAAGAGCAACGGAAAGAACTCCTTCATCCCCGACGGGGGAGGAGACCCGATATTCATTGCCGAACGCAATTCGGCCCACGCGATGGCGGGCGACAAGGTGCGCATCGCCTTCTATGCCAAACGCCGCGGACGCGAGGCCGAAGGAGAGGTCGTCGAGATACTGGAGCGTGCCAACGACACCTTTGTGGGCACGCTGGAAGTGACCAAATCGTATGCCTTCCTCCTCACGGAGAACCGCACGCTGGCCAACGACATCTTCATCCCCAAAGAGAAACTGAAGGGCGGAAAGACGGGCGACAAGGCCGTGGTGAAGGTGGTGGAGTGGCCCGACAAGGCGAAGAATCCCATCGGACAAGTGATAGACGTCTTAGGACAGGCGGGCGACAACAACACCGAAATGCACGCCATCCTGGCCGAATTCGGCCTGCCCTACGTCTATCCCGCCGTTGTGGAGAAGGCTGCCGACCGGATACCCGATGAGATTCCTGCCGCGGAAATCGCCCGGCGCGAGGACTTCCGCAGCGTCACCACCTTCACCATCGACCCGAAGGATGCCAAAGACTTTGACGACGCCCTCTCCATCCGACGGCTGAAAGAGGGCCTGTGGGAGGTGGGCGTGCACATTGCCGACGTCACCTACTACGTGAAGGAGGGCGGTGTCATCGACAAGGAGGCCGAAAAGCGCGCCACCTCCATCTATCTGGTGGACCGCACCATCCCGATGCTGCCCGAACGCCTGTGCAACCTCCTCTGCTCGCTCCGTCCCGACGAAGAGAAGCTGGCCTATTCCGTCATCTTCGAAATGACGGAGAAGGGCGAGGTGAAGAGCTCGCGCGTGGTGCACACCGTCATCAAGAGCGACCGCCGCTTCACCTACGAAGAGGCGCAGGAGGTTATCGAAACCGGAAAGGGCGACTTCAAGGAAGAGGTGCTGCAACTGGACAAGCTCGCCAAACAGCTGCGTGAGGCACGCTTCAAGGCGGGAGCCATCAACTTCGACCGCTACGAGGTGAAGTTCGAAATCGACGAGCAGGGAAAGCCCGTCCGCGTTTACTTCAAGGAGTCGAAAGACGCCAACAAGCTGATAGAGGAGTTCATGTTGCTCGCCAACCGCACCGTGGCGGAGAAGATAGGCCGCGTGCCCAAAGGGAAAAAGGCGAAAGTGCTGCCCTACCGCATCCACGACCTCCCCGACCCGGAAAAGCTGGACAACCTGGCACAGTTCATCGCCCGCTTCGGCTACAAGCTGCGCACCAGCGGCACCAAAACCGACATCTCCAAATCCATCAACCACTTGCTGGACGACATACAGGGCAAGAAGGAAGAGAACCTGATAGAGACCGTCTCCATCCGTGCCATGCAGAAGGCGCGCTACTCGGTGCACAACGTGGGCCACTACGGCCTGGCGTTCGACTACTACACGCACTTCACCTCGCCCATCCGCCGCTATCCCGACATGATGGTGCACCGCCTGCTCACCAAATACCTGGACGAAGGCGGCCGCAGCGTCACCGAACAGAAGTACGAGGCACTGTGCGAGCACAGCAGCAGCATGGAGCAGATAGCCGCCAATGCCGAGCGTGCCTCCATCAAATACAAGCAGGTGGAGTTCATGACCGAACGTCTGGGACAGACCTTCGACGGTGTCATCTCCGGTGTCACCGAATGGGGGCTTTACGTGGAGCTGAACGAGAACAAGTGCGAAGGCCTGATCCCCATCCGCGAACTCGACGACGACTACTACGAGTTTGACGAGAAGAACTATTGCCTGCGCGGCCGCCGCAAGAACCGCACCTACAGCCTGGGAGATACCATCACCGTCAAGGTGGCACGCGCCAACCTGGAGAAGAAACAGCTGGACTTCGCGTTGGTATGATTCTTTATAGTTGACGAGGGGACGAGGGAACAAGTTGACGAGGAGTTCCCTTGTCCCCTTGTCAACTCGTCCCCTTGTCCTTTCGTCAACTAAAAACAAATATCCAATGAAGACAATCACCCTTACAGACCCCGAAGAAATCAGAAGAATCATCCTCAAGTGCTCCTACTGCATGGTGGGCATCACCGATACGGAGGGCAATCCTTACGTTCTTCCCATGAACTTTGCCTACCGGGACGGAGTGATATACCTGCATTCCGGTCCCGAAGGCAGCAAACTGGAGATGGTGCGGCGGCACCCGCAAGTGTGCATCACCTTCTGCGAAGGACACGAACTGGTCTATATGCACCGCCAGGTGGCTTGCAGCTACAGCATGAAGTCGCGCAGCGTCATCTGCCGCGGCAAGGTGCGCTTCGTCGAGGAAATGGAAGAGAAGCGGCTAGTCCTCGAACTGCTGATGAAACAATATACCGACAACGAATGCCGCTTCGCCGAACCCGCCCTGCGCAATGTCAAGATATGGGAGGTAAAAGTGGAGCGGATGAGCTGCCGTTCGTTCGGGCTGAGGCCGAGCGAACTATAAATGAAGGGATGTGATAGGATATTTAACGGATTTTCATTACCTTTGTTGCCGCTTTTAAACACATAAGGATATCATAAATGAGTCCACTCAACTTTACCCACATCCTGACACAGGCAGTCGATGAGCTATCGGAAAGCGAATCATACAAAGGACTGTTCCACCAGCATACGGACGGCAATCCGCTGCCTTCGGCGGAAGCGTTGCGTGACATCATCGAGCGGGCGCGTGCCATCATCTTCCCTGGATATTTCGGAAATTCTACGGTCAACAGCCGGACGGTAGCCTATCACATCGGCGTCAACGTGGAACGTCTGTTCGGCTTGCTGACCGAGCAGATACTTGCCGGTCTTTGCTTTGCGGGCAACGGCGAATGCGGCGGTTGTACCGAACGGCAGCGGGAAGAGGCGGCACAACTGGCGGCCCGGTTCATCAGCAGCCTGCCCGCCCTGAGGCGGACGCTTGCCACGGATGTGGAGGCTGCCTACAACGGCGATCCCGCAGCCCGCTCCTTCGGCGAGGTCATCAGTTGCTATCCCGCCATCCGCGCCATCAGCAACTACCGCATCGCCCATGAGCTGCTCCGGCTGGGCGTGCCCCTCATCCCCCGCATCATCACCGAAATGGCGCACAGCGAGACGGGCATCGACATCCACCCCGGAGCGGAGATTGGCAGCCACTTCACCATCGACCACGGCACAGGTGTGGTCATCGGCGAGACCTGCATCATCGGAAACAACGTGAAGCTGTATCAGGGTGTGACCCTCGGTGCCAAGAGTTTTCCGCTGGACGAAGACGGAAAGCCCATCAAAGGCATTCCCCGCCACCCCATCTTAGGCGATGACGTGATAGTCTATTCCAACGCCACCATTTTAGGACGCATCACCATCGGGCAAGGAGCTACCGTGGGAGGCAACATCTGGGTGACGGAAGATGTCCCTGCAGGAGCAAGAATCGTGCAGACAAAAGCGAAGAAATGAGAGGAGCTTAGATTTATGATTTATACCATACGGGATGAATAAATCATAAATCTGAAATCATAAATCTAAAAATCTGAAATTCTAAAATCATAAATTAAATAAGAGATGAGCGAACAATCTTTTGAAATGATAGCCAAGACCTTCCAAGGACTGGAAGAAGTGTTGGCGCAGGAACTGACCGCATTGGGTGCCAATGATATTGAGATAGGCCGCCGCATGGTCTCCTTTACCGGAGACAAGGAGATGCTGTACAAAGCTAACTTCTGCCTGCGCACCGCTATCCGCATTCTGAAACCCATCAAGCACTTCACGGCAAAGAATGCCGACGAGGTCTATGAAGCAATCAAGGAGATCCGGTGGGAAGACTACCTGGGCACGAACAAGACCTTCGCCGTGGACGCGGTGGTGTTCAGCGAGGAGTTCCGTCATTCCAAGTTCGTCTCCTACAAGGTGAAAGATGCCATCGTGGACTACTTCCGCGAGAAGACCGGCAAGCGTCCCGGTGTGCGCGTCAACAAACCCGACGTGCTGCTGAACATCCATATCGCCGAAACCCGGTGTACCCTCTCGCTCGACTCCAGCGGTGAGTCACTCCATCGCCGCGGCTACCGCCAAGAGGCTGTAGAGGCTCCGCTGAACGAAGTACTTGCCGCCGGCATGATACTGATGACCGGATGGCGTGGCGAATGCGACCTGATAGACCCCATGTGCGGTTCAGGCACCATCCCCATCGAAGCCGCCCTGATTGCCCGCAACATCGCCCCGGGTGTGTTCCGCAAGGAGTTTGCCTTCGAGAAGTGGGTGGACTTCGACCAGGAGCTGTTCGACACCATCTACAACGATGACAGTCAGGAACGCGAATTCACTCATAAGATATACGGCTACGACAACAACCTGAAGGCGAACGAGATAGCCACGCACAACGTCAAGGCAGCCGGTGTCAGCAAGGACGTGTTGCTGAAACTGCAACCATTCCAGCAGTTCGAGCAGCCGGCGGAGAAATCCATCATCATCACCAACCCGCCTTACGGCGAACGCATCTCCACCAACGACCTGCTGGGACTCTACTCCATGATTGGCGAACGCCTGAAGCATGCTTTCACGGGCAACACGGCGTGGGTGCTCTCCTATCGTGACGAGTGCTTCGACCAAATCGGGCTGAAAGCCACGCAGAAGGTTCCTCTCTTCAACGGCGCGCTGGAGTGCGAGTTCCGCCAATACGAAATCTTCGATGGCAAGTATAAGGAGTTCCGCGCCGAGGGCGAGGAGCTGAGCAAGGAAACAAGCGGCGAGCCACGCAGAGAGTTCAAAGGTGAACGCAAAGAGTTCCGTCCAAGATTCAACGGTGAACGCAAAGAATTCAAAGAAGGAGAAAAGAGAGAGTTCCGCCCGCGTGAAAGGCGCGACTTCAAAGAAAGTGAAAGACGCGAGTTCAAGCCGAGAGAGCGCAGAGAATTCAGCGGTGAACGTCGGCCGATGAATGGCGGACGCAGAGAGTTCAAAGGCGAGCGCCGTTTCCGTTCGGGAGAATCCTATCCGGAGAGAAAGAGACGGGAAGCGGAAGAAAAAGGAGAAAATAGACAACCCTAAAAAAACATCTATATGAAGAGAATCAGTAAGAGCCTCCTTGCACTGCTGATGGCAGTGCCTGCTCTATTTACAACAAACGTCATGGCACAAGAATTGAAAAAGCCGACAATGGAAGACCTCATTCCCGGAGGCGAAACCTACCGTTATGCCGAAAACAAGTGGTACCAATGGTATGGCGACCAACTCTGTCTGGAACTGGGCATAGACAGCATCAAAGGAACGAGCGAAACGCTTGCAAGATCCGGCAAAGAGATAACCGTGTGCACCCTCGAAGAAATCAACCGCCTGCTGGAAGAAAAGGGACTGGGCAAACTGCGTCATTTTTACAACACACAGGTAGTCAATTTAGGCAAATACTATAATATAGGTGTGGCAAAAGTCAACATCGCCCAACCCTTGCTGCTCTTTAACACAGGCAAGCATCGCGTATTGGTGGAGAAAACAAGTAAAAGCCAGCCTCTGAACCAATGGGAAAAGAAAGCGATTGTCTGGAGTCAGCCCCGTCCCCAAGGAGCCGCCAACGAGGATTGGAACGAAGTATCGCGCCACCTCGCCTACACCCAAGGCAATAACCTCTACGTGCTGACCGCCGACGGACAGACACAGCAAGTGACCGACGAACCCACAGGCATCGTCTGCGGACAGAGCGTGCACCGCAACGAGTTCGGCATCTACAAAGGCACCTTTTGGAGCCCGAAGGGCGAACTGCTTGCCTTCTACCGCATGGACGAGAGCATGGTGACAGAGTACCCGTTAGTGGACATCACCGCACGCATAGGTGAATTGAACCCTGTCCGCTACCCCATGGCAGGCATGACCAGCCACAAGGTACAGGTGGGCATCTACAACCCTGCCACACAGAAGACCCTCTACCTGAACACCGGCGACCCCACCGACCGCTACTTCACCAACATCAGTTGGGCACCGGACAGCAAGAGCCTCTTCCTCATCGAACTGAACCGTGACCAGAACCACGCCAAGCTCTGCCAATACGATGCCGAGACAGGCGAACTGCAACAAGTGCTCCTCGAAGAGCGTCATGCCAAGTATGTGGAGCCGCAGAACCCCATCCTCTTCTTGCCGTGGGACAGCAACAAGTTCATCTACCAGAGCCAGCGCGACGGCTACAACCACCTCTACCTCTACGACTTGAAGAAGTTCTCTGCCGAAGGCGTGCAGCTGACCCAGGGCGACTGGATAGTGAAGGAAATCGTCGGCTTCAACCAACTGACGCAACAAGTCATCATCCTGAGCACGGAAGATTCGCCCCTGCAAAGTAACCTCTACGCCGTCAGCCTGAAGAACGGCGAACGCCAGCGGATAGGCGATGCAGAAGGCGTACACTCGGCACAACTCTCCGGACTCATGGGGATGTACCTCATCGACAGAGCATCTTACTCTGACCGTCCGCGTGTTATCACCCTGCGCTCCACCAATCCTAAGAAGACAAAGTCGGTAACGTTGTTCAACGCCGAAAACCCCTATAAGGAGTTCGCCATGCCGAGCATCGAAACCGGTACCCTCAAGGCTGCCGACGGCAAGACCGACCTCTACTACCGCATCGTGAAGCCGGCCGACTTCGACCCGGCGAAGAAGTACCCTGCCATTGTTTATGTATATGGCGGTCCGCACGCGCAATTAGTTACGAACGGCTTTATGAACGCCGCCCGTGGCTGGGACCTCTACATGGCGAACAAGGGTTACATCATGTTCACCGTTGATGGTCGCGGCAGCAGCAACCGCGGACTGGAGTTTGAGAACGCCACTTTCCGCCAGCTGGGTATCGAAGAGGGCAAGGACCAGGTGAAAGGTGTGGAATTCCTGAAAAGCCTGTCCTACGTGGACGGCAACCGCATCGGTGTACACGGCTGGAGCTTCGGCGGCCACATGACCACGGCACTGATGCTGCGCTACCCCGAAATCTTCAAGGTGGGCGTTGCCGGCGGCCCCGTCATCGACTGGAGCTACTACGAAGTGATGTATGGCGAACGCTACATGGACACCCCACAGACTAACCCCGAAGGCTACAAGGCAACCAACCTGAAGAACCTTGCCGGAAACCTGAAAGGCCATCTGCTCATCATTCACGATGACCACGATGATACCTGCGTGCCTCAGCATACCCTTTCGTTCATGAAGGCGTGCATCGATGCCCGTACCTATCCCGACCTCTTTATCTATCCCACGCACAAGCACAACGTTGCCGGACGCGACCGCGTGCATCTGCATGAGAAGATAACGAGATACTTCGAGGATTATCTATAATTTCTAAACACAGAGACACGAAGACACAGAGATTATTTTTCAGAATCTTAGGTTTCTAAATACAAACCTCTGTGTCTCTGTGTTTCAAAACAAAAAGCAACAATCAAAACCTCAAACAATATGAAGATATTACTATTAGGCTCAGGCGGCCGCGAACACGCTTTGGCATGGAAGATTGCCCAAAGTCCGAAAGTAGAGAAACTATATATCGCCCCCGGCAACGCCGGCACAGGCGCAGTAGGCGAGAACGTGAACCTGAAAGCCACCGACTTTCCTGCCCTCAAGGCGTTTGCCCTGGAGAAAGGCATCGACATGATTGTGGTAGGTCCCGAAGACCCGTTGGTGCACGGCATCTACGACAGTTTCAAGGAAGACCCCACTACCAGCCACATCGACATCATCGGCCCCACCGCCAAGGGTGCCACGCTGGAAGGCAGCAAGGAGTTTGCCAAGGGCTTCATGATGCGCCACCACATCCCCACGGCACGCTACAAGAGTATCACCGCTGCCAACTTGCAGGAAGGACTCGACTTCCTCGCTACCCTCGAAGCCCCCTACGTGCTGAAAGCCGACGGCCTCTGTGCCGGCAAGGGTGTACTGATTCTGCCCACCCTGGAAGAGGCGCAGAAGGAACTGAAGGAGATGCTGGGCGGCATGTTCGGCGATGCCAGTGCCACGGTAGTCATCGAAGAGTTCCTCAGTGGCATCGAGTGTTCGGTGTTCGTCATGACAGACGGCCGCCACTACAAGGTGCTTCCCGTAGCCAAGGACTACAAGCGCATCGGCGAAGGCGACAAGGGCCTCAACACCGGCGGTATGGGTAGCGTCACTCCCGTGCCCTTTGCCGACGAGGCCTTCATGGAGAAGGTACGCACACGCATCATCGAGCCTACCGTAAACGGATTGCAGGAAGAGGGCATCGGCTATCAAGGTTTTATCTTCCTGGGACTTATCAACGTGAAGGGCGAACCGATGGTCATCGAGTATAATGTCCGCATGGGCGACCCCGAGACCGAAAGCGTCATGCTCCGCATCAAGAGCGACTTGGTGGACCTGTTGGAAGGTGTGGCAAAAGGCGACCTTGACCAGCGTACCCTGGAGCTTGACCCACGCACGGCAGCCTGCGTCATGTTGGTGAGCGGCGGCTATCCCGAGGCTTACGAAAAGGGCAAGGTGATGACCGGCTTCGAAAAGGCTGCCGAAACAGACAGCATCCTGTTCCATGCCGGAACCGCCACCAAGGAGGGACAGACCGTCACTGCCGGTGGCCGCGTCATTGCCGTCTGTTCCTACGGTGAGACAAAGGAAGAGGCGCTTGCCAAGAGCTATAAGGTGGCTGAGATGATAGAGTTCGAGAAGAAGTATTTCCGTAGAGACATCGGATTCGACCTCTAAAAGCCTCTCCCCTAACCCCTCCCCCGTAGGGAGGGGAATAAAGATAGATTATAAATATAATATAGAAATAGAAAAACAGAAGTAACCAACCTCCCCTCCCTACGGGGGAGGGGTTGGGGGGAGAGGCTTTATGAGAACCAAACGATTTCAGAACTGGATAACGACGGGACGTTTCACGCTTCCCATCGCTTTCTTGATTTCAGCATCCTGCTGGATATTGGCAAGCATCTTGTTGCCTGCCATAGCGGTGCAACCGGATGACTATCCCCTGTGGCAAGCGTTCAGCGACAATTGCATACCGGTTTGGGGCAACCGCCTTTTCACTTTTATCCTGTATGCGCTCATCGGTTATTTCCTGATATTGCTCAACAACCGGTTCGCCATTATCCGGATGCGTGCGTCGGTGCAGACTTCGGTCTATTTCCTGCTGGCAGCTGTCTGTCCCTCCCTGCATACGCTCTATGCGGGTGATTTGGCATCGGCGGCGTTCCTCGCGGCACTTTTTTTCCTGTTCGACAGCTATCAGCAGGAGCGTCCCGAAGGCAACCTGTTCCATGCGTTTGCTTGTATCGGGCTGGGCAGCCTGCTCTATCCGCAGCTCACGCTGCTGGTTCCCGTCTTCTGGCTCGGAGCTTATCAGTTCCAGTCGCTTCACCTTCGCAGTTTTTTCGCATCGCTGGTGGGCTGGAGCGTGCCCTACTGGTTCCTGTTGGGGCACGCCTGTTACTATGGAGAGATGGAGTTGTTCTTCCAGCCTTTCAGGGAGTTGGCATCCTTCGATTCCGTCCGGTTCGATTTCAGTCTGTGGGAATCGGTTACGATGGGCTATCTTCTGGTGCTGTTCATGGTAAGTTCGATGCACTGCCTGGTGGCGGGCTATGAGGACAAGATACAGACCCGGAGCTACCTGCAATATCTCATCCTGCTGGGCTTCTGCTTTTTTGTCTATATCGGTCTGCAACCTGCGCAAGGTGTCCAACTGCTTCCGATGCTGCTCATCAGCGTCAGCATTCTGGCGGGACACCTGTTTGTGCTGACCCAAAGCCGGGGCTTCAACCTGTTCTTCATCTGCGCCTTTGTCGGGCTGTTTCTTTTATTCGGCTTCAACGTATGGACACTTTTATAGATACACTGATACAGCTGCTCATCGAGTGGGGGTATGTGGGTATGTTCTTCTCTTCCGTTCTGGCGGGCAGCATCCTGCCCTTCAGTTCGGAGGTGGTGATGGCGGCACTCATCGGTTTGGGGCTGAGTCCCACGCTCTGCGTGGCAATAGCCACCGTGGGCAATACGATAGGCGGCATGACCTGCTACTACATGGGACGGCTGGGCCGTATGGATTGGATTGAAAAGTACCTGCACGTGAAGCGGGCGAGGATAGAGCGGATGCAACGTTTCCTGCAAGGCAAAGGGGCGTTGATGGCATTCTTCTCCTTTGTTCCCGTGGTGGGCGGCGTCATGGTGATAGCATTGGGATTCATGCGCAGCAATTTGTTGCTGACGGCCCTTTCGATGGTCGTGGGGAAGCTGTTGCGCTACATGGTTCTGGTGTGGTTGCTGCTGCAAGCCGCCGCTGCGTTGACTTAACTCTGAAAGTGACATGAATCGAATCATAGAGAAGACCGAAGACGGAAGCGCCACGCTCTACGTGCCCGAACTGAACGAGCATTATCATTCGGTGAAGGGCGCGCGCACCGAGTCGCAGCACATCTTTATCGACATGGGGCTGAAAGCCTCCACCGCCGGTTTCCCGCACGTCCTCGAAATAGGTTTCGGTACCGGACTGAACGCGTTGCTCACGCTGGAGGCTGCCGAAGAGGAGCGGCGGCACGTACACTACACCACCATCGAGCTTTATCCGCTGGCGTGGGAGGAAGTGGACGCGCTGCAGTACAGCAACCATCCGTTGTTCGAGGCGCTGCATCAAGCCCCGTGGGAAGCGGATGTGGAGATTACGCCGCACTTCACCCTGCGGAAAGTGCAGACCGATGTCGGAACAATCGGCGGCGACCGTTTGTTAAGCATAAACCGGTCGCCCTTCGATGTGGTTTATTTCGATGCCTTCGCTCCCGAAAAGCAACCGGAGCTGTGGAAAGAAGAAGTTTTCCGTAGCATCTACGCAGCCATGAGTGCCGAAGGCATACTGACCACCTACTGCGCCAAAGGCGTGGTGCGCCGGATGCTTCAGGCAATCGGCTTCCGGGTGGAACGCCTGCCCGGACCGCCCGGAGGGAAAAGGGAGATACTCAGGGGGAGGAAAGAATGAGCGCTGAGTGATGGAAACGTTTCGCTATGGATTTGCAACCTTCTGATTATCAGACATGAAATAATCGTTTGACAGACACTTGTGTCTGTCGTCTCAAACACTTGTGTCTGTCATGCTGAACACTTGTGTCTGTCGCGCTGAACGCAAGTGTCTGTCAAACGCAACAATATAGTACTTAAAAACGAACTGAATGAAACAATGAAAAAGAGTTGTTTTTTACTCCTGATGACCATCTTGCTCGTCGCGTGCCAGCAAGGGCGGCAACCGGACAAAGAGGATGGCAAACCCGTCATCACCGTCACCATCGAACCCCTGCGCTACTTCACCGAAGCCATTGCCGGCGACCGGTTCAGCGTAGTCAGCATGGTGCCCAAAGGCGCGAGTCCGGAAACCTACGACCCCACGCCACAGCAACTCATCGACCTTGTCCACAGCAAAGCCTATTTCCGCATCGGCTACATCGGCTTCGAGCAGACGTGGGCGGAGAAGCTGGCGGAGAACGCCCCGCATCTGCAATTCTACAACCTGTCCGAAGGGGTGGAGCTGATAGGTGGACATCACCACCATCATCATCACCACCACAGCCCCTCCAGCCTTTCCAGCCTCTCCCCCGACCCCTCCCCCGTAGGGAGGGGGGAAGTTACAGACCACTCCTCAGCCGATGAAGAATCTACCCTTGCTCCCCCTCCCTATGGGGGAGGGGGCAGGGGGGGAGAGGCTACTGTGGAGCCCCACATCTGGAACTCCGCCGCCAACGCCCAAATCATCGCCCGCAACATCCTCCACGCCCTGATAAAGATGGATGAAGCAGGAAAGATGGACTACATCGCCCGCTTCAAGCAACTCAGCGTCCGCATCGCCCGCACGGACAGCCTTATCCGTCAGAAGCTTTCCGCACCCGATGCCGACCGTGCCTTCATGATTTACCATCCCGCGCTTTCCTACTTTGCCCGCGACTACGGACTGCACCAGATTTCCATCGAAGCCGACGGGAAAGAGCCTTCGCCCGCCCACCTGAAGGAGCTGATAAACGCCTGCAAGCAGGAGAAGGTGCGCATCGTCTTCGTGCAACCTGAGTTCGACCGCCGCAACGCCGAACTCATCGCCCGGCAGACGGGAGCACAGGTGGTGGGCATCAACCCCCTCGCCTACGATTGGGAGGAGGAGATGATGAAGGTGGCCGGTAGCCTCTCCAGCCTCTCCTCACCCGTAGGGAGGGGGGGGCAAAGATAGAAATGCTTAATGGATATAGTAGATAACAAAAGTAACTCATCTCCCCTCCCTACGGGGGCGGGGCAGGGGGAGAGGCTTAAAGGACAAAAACAAGAATGAATACTGAAAAGACAAATACCAACCAGACCGACACAAGGAGTAACCATCCTTCCTCCCCTCCCTACGGGGGAGAGGCTGGAGAGGTTGGAGCAGCTATTATCTCCGTAAAGAACCTCTGCGCGGGCTATGACGGCCGCACCGTGCTGCGCGATGTCAACCTGACCGTTTACGAACGGGACTTCCTGGGCGTCATCGGTCCCAACGGCGGTGGCAAGACCACCCTCATCAAGTGCATCTTAGGCCTGTTGAAACCCACTTCCGGAGAGATAGTCTATCATTGTTCCCCTCCCTGCGGGGGAGGGGTCAGAGGAGAGGCCTCTTCATTGAGAATGGGTTATCTGCCCCAATACAGCAGCATCGACCGCAAGTTTCCCATCACCGTAGAAGAGGTTGTCCTTTCGGGACTTAGCGGCAAGAAGCCGCTCATCTCGCGGTTCACCGCACAGCATCGCGAGAAAGCCCGCCAGGTGATTGCCCGCATGGGACTGGACGGACTGGAGCAGCGTGCCATCGGTGCCCTGAGCGGCGGGCAGTTGCAGCGTGCCCTGCTGGGACGCGCCATCATCTCCGACCCGCAAGTAGTAGTTCTCGACGAACCGGGCACTTACCTTGACCGTCACTTTGAAGCCCGCCTCTACGAACTGCTTGCCGACATCAACCGGGAGTGCGCCATCATCCTTGTCAGCCACGACATCGGCACGGTGTTGCAGCAGGTCAAGTCCATCGCCTGCGTCAACGAGACGCTGGACTACCACCCCGACACCGGCATCAGCGGAGAGTGGCTGGAGCGGAACTTCAACTGCCCGATAGAGTTGTTGGGACACGGGACGTTGCCACACAGGGTGCTGGGGGAGCATAAGCATTGAGTTGCTCTAAACCTCGGGGGATTTAGCTGAAAGCAGGTCTTGAATTTCGGGGAATTTGGGTTGCTTTGTTATATTTGTCGTATAATCAATAGATTAATCCTCCTCCCTTCTTTCATTACCCTCCCTTGCAGATACTTCCTTTCCAAACTATCTGCAAGGGATATTTGCAAGCCTGTAATGTTTTGCATAATAGGGGAATAAGTGTAAAATCCTTGCAAATGGCAGATAAAATGGAAAAATAAACTTTATGTACGCGCGCATAAAGCTGCAAAAGACTTCTTCATGCTACAGCAAGAACATGTGCAGAAATAGCCTTTTTTTGCACATGTTCTTTTTCTCATGTGCAAAAAGTGGGGATTTTTGCACATGTCCTTATAGAGTGACAGACTCTATGATTTCTTCCGGGGACAATCCTATACGTTCTTGGTTCTGAGCAAGCAAGGCAATGAGCGCATTGTTCAAGAAGTAGTTGTGCTTGCCTTTCTTGGTTTTCTCAAGCAGTCCTTCCTTTACTATCTTGTCTAGAATGCGGGAGGCAGTGAAGCGGCTTACTTCCAACTCTTTTTCTATGAATTCAATTTTGGTGTAAGGATGTCGGAAGAGATTATTCAGCAATTCGTGCCGATAGCTCTTCCCCAATACGGCCTTGAGGCGTAACTTGAAGTCTTTCATCAAAACCGAAATCTCGTTCACCAGTTGGATGGTATCGGCAGCGGTCACTTCCACTCCCTTCAGCATGAACAGAATCCACGGCTCCCAATCACCGCTTTCGCGGACAGACTGTATCTGCTTGTAATACTCCCCCTTATTCTCAATGATATAACGGCTCAGGTAGAGAATGGGTAAATCGAGCAAGTCTTTCACTACCAGAAAAAGGATATTGATGATGCGGCCGGTTCTGCCGTTGCCATCATAAAAGGGATGGATGCTCTCGAACTGATGATGGATGATTGCCATCTTTATCAAAGGGTCCAGATCGCTCATGGTGTCATCGTTCAGAAAAACTTCCAGATTTCCCATCAGTTGCTCTATCGTGCGTTTATCCTGCGGCGGTTCATAGACCACTTCGCCACGCTGATTCTTCAACGACGTGCCCGGCACGGCTCTGAATCCGGCATTGTTCTGTTCCAGACGGGCTTGTATCTCCTTTATCATCGAGATGGACAACAGTTTGTTCTTGCGCACCAATGAGAATCCATATTTCATGGCTTCGCAATAGTGTAACACTTCTTTCGTCTGAAGGCTTATGACCAGATTCTCGGCATTGATGTCCGCCTGATAAAGCTCATCGTGTGTAGTCACGATGTTTTCTACTTCCGAACTCTCCTTTGCCTCTTGCAGCACTAAGGTGTCTATCAAGATGTTTTCGTTGGGAATAGTCAAGGCGACACCTTTCAATTCCGCCAATTTGCGGTTCGCCTTGTTCAATTGCTTTAGGATGGCAACCGTATCGAGGTTTTGCTCTAATGGAAGAGAAGGAATTTTATACATAACATCCGGTTTATTGTTGGTTTCTCATAAAAGAACATGTGCAAAAATAGCCCTTTTTTGCACATGTTCTTTTTCTCATGTGCAAAAAGTGGGGATTTTTGCACATGAAAGAAAGGCATCATGGAGTGAATCTTACTGAATCTTCAAGAACGGCAGTGTGTTTCCGCTGGTGGATAGCGGCAGTTTGCCATCCCATTTCTCCACGGCTTTCAGTTGAATCAGTTCGGGGGTGATGCTTTGTTGCAGGATGCGGTTGGCGTCCGCCTTTCCTTTGGCGGCGGCAACCACCTTCTCGGCTTCGGCAATGGCGGCTTTCTTCTCGTTCTCCACCTTCAGGGCGTTCTGCACGGCGGTGTTTTTCTCGTCGATGGCGGCTTGCAGCACGTCGTTCGGCTTCACGGACGACTGGATGTTGGTGAAGGTGAAGCCGCGGGTGCTCAGCCGTTCCTTCAGCAGGGCTTCCACTTCTTTCTCGAAGGCGGGACGGTTGTTGATGAGCGAATCGGTCTCGTAAAGTCCCGCCACGTCCTTATAGGCGTTCTTCACTTCGGTGAGGATGACCGACTGTTCCAGCTCCGCGGTGGTCTTGCGGTAGCGCAGGAAGACCACTTTGGCGTTGTCGCGCTCGATGTAGTATTCGATGGTGGGGTCGGTCTTGAAGATGGTTCCCTTCTTGTCCTGTATGTCGAACGGCTCGTAGTCCACTATCTGAGCGAAGGCGGGGTATTCGAACAGCTGTTTGGCGAAACGGTTGTAGATGACCCATCCCGTCTCTACCTTGGCGTCGTCCACGCCGCGTTCGCTACCTGCCAGGTTGACGATGATGCCGGTCTGGCCGGAGTCGATGCGCTCGATGGCAAACATGACCATAAACAATACTGCAATTCCGATGACGACAACACCTGCCGCCCCTACCTTCAAGGTTGAGTTCTTAGTAGTTCCCATAGTTGTATGTTTCTAATTAATAGATGTAAAACAGGTCTCAAAGATAAGAATAAATACTAATTTTCTTCACTTTGTCGCCTGAATTGTTGAACATAGCCTTCTGTTTGCCACCAAAATCCCTCAACCTATGCTAATAATCAGCCTTTTTGTCACTGCGTTAGGGTAGGAGTTCGCACCTCTACCGGCGAACCTTTGTATTCGATATGCTTACGGTGCTTGATGTCGGCAGAAGAGCTGCCGACCATCACCGTGAATCCACCGGGTTCCACGACATGTTTCATCGCTTGATTCCACAAGCCGAATTCTTCAAACGGGATGGTTATCTTTACTGTCTTCGTCTCGCCCGGATTGAGCCAAATCTTCTGGAAACCTTTCAGCAACATGAGAGGAGTGACTACACTTGACACTTCGTCCTGTATGTAGCATTGTACGGTCTCTGCACCCATCCGCTTTCCTCGGTTGGTGATTGCTATCGACAATTCCAAGGGACGTCCTTCATGCAGAAGGGTATCGTTCAGTTGGGGTGTGTCGTATTCAAACGTCGTATAGCTCAAGCCATGGCCGAACGGGAACGCCGGCTTGTCGTCTTTTCTTGAAGACCCCAGCCCGTAGCCGGTATAGGTGCGCGACTTGGTCTGATAGTAATACTGGGGGATGTGTCCTGCTGACTGGGGAATGGTGATGGGCAGTCTGCCTGAAGGATTCACCTCTCCGAAGAGGATTTCCGCCAAAGCCCGGCCGCCATACATACCCGGTTCCCATGCGTCCACGATGGTAGGGATGTTTTTCGTTATCCACTCGTTGTTCAGTGGCTTTCCGTTCACGATGACCACGATGACGGGTGTGCCCGTGGCGGCGATGCTGCGTACCAGTTCCTCCTGTCTGCCATACAGGTCGATGGAAGGGCGGTCGGCCGACTCGCCGTAGGTGCGCAATCCCCAGTCGTAGCGTAGCCCGTATCCGCCTACAGCGACAATCGCCAGTTCGCACGACTTCGCCTTCTCGGTGGCGTCGGCAATGGAGAAGTCGTTCATTTCGCCACCCTCCTCCAATACTTTCTGTTGTGTGGCGGGGTCGGTGGTGTTGACCTCAACGTCCGACTTCTTTCCCTTCAGCCTTCCGCTATGGGTGTATATCACTTCTACGTCTTTTCCCAGATAGTCCCGGATGCCTTCGTAGATGGTCGTTACGTTCTCTTCCGGCTGTTCTCTTGACCAGTCTCCAAGGATGGAGTGATTGTTTGCGTTGGGTCCGGTAATCAATATCCGCTTGTACTTCTTCTTGTCGAGCGGCAACAGGTCTTCTTCGTTTTTCAGCAGGATGATGGATTCGCGGGCGGCATCCAACGCCAGCTGATGGGCTTTGGGAGTGGCATACGGGAGGGTGGGCTTCACGTAGCGGTTCTCGAAGAGCCCCAATTCAAACTTGACCCGCAGTATCCTTGCCACTGATTCGTCAATCTGTTCCTGCGAAATCGCTCCTTCCTTAATCAGCTCCAGCATCGGGTTGATGAACTGGTCCATATTGGTTGAATACATGTGCATATCCAGTCCGGCGGCTATTCCCTGGTGCACGGCATCTTTCTGGTTCGTTGCCGTGCGGTGCAGGCTTATCAGGTTCTCGATGTCCTTCATGTCGGTGATATAGAAGCCTTTAAAGCCGAATTCCTTGCGCATGATGTCTGTCAGCAGCCATTTGTTGCTGTGGGCGGGGATTCCGTTTATGTCGTTGTGTCCGGGCATGATGGTCATCACGTTCTCCTGAATGGCCGCATCGAACGGAGGCAGGAAGAAGCTGCGCAGCATGCGTTCCGATATTTCGGCAGTCCCATGGTTGACGCCACCTATGGAGCGCCCTCCGCCCACCAGATGCTTTACGCATGCCGCCACTCTGTTTTGTGGATTCGGATGGTTCTGATAGCCGCGGATGGCTTGGCGCACCAATGCCGATGTGAGGAAGGGGCATTCGCCGTAAGTCTCGCCGGTACGTCCCCACCGGGCATCTTGTGTGATGTCGATGCAGGGGGCGAATGTCCAGTGTATGCCCGCCGCTCTGATTTCTTCCGATGCGGCGGTCGCGATGCGGTTTACCAGTTCCGGGTTGAACGTCGCCGCTTGCGATATGGAAGTGGGGAACACGGTGTAGCCCGGCAGCACCGCCATTCCGTGGGCCGCGTCTGTGCCTATCAGGAACGGGATTTTCAACCGGCTTTTCTCCGACAAGGCTTGCAGTTCGTTGTATGCTTCAGGGGTAGCGGGGGTGGCGATTATCGAACCGACGCCGAGATTGTTCAGCAGCGTAGGATTCTTTTTATATTCGTCCAAATCCCAATCGCTGAACTGGTCCATCTGTGCCACTTTCTCTTCTAAGGTCATTTCATCCATCAGGCTTTTGACCCGTTCTTCCACCGGGCGCGAAGCATCCATATAGACCGGTGTCTGCGCCTCTGACCGCATTGCTGAAAACAGGGCGATGATACTTAAAAATAATGTTGGTTTCATAGAATAATAATGATATTGGCCTGTTGGCGGAATTAAATCGGCAAGGAAATAACTGCTTCGATTTCCCCTATATTTCCTGGTTTGACAGACACTTGCGTCTGTCGTCTCAAACACTTGTGTCTGTCGTCTTGAACACAAGTGTCTGTCACGTTGAACACAAGTGTCTGTCAACTCATTTTTCAGTATCTGATAATCAATATGTTAGAAAACGCCTGGAAGCAGGTTTGCGAATTAATTCCGCCAACGGGTTGATGTTGGTAAAATCAAGCAAGCCGATGCTCTTTGAAGGTGGCAAATGCCTGTTCATGAAGCACCGGCTCCACACACATTCAAATTCATCAATCCCATCCCGGATTCTGAGTCAATGTTCCATTGGAAAGGTCGATGTTTTTGGCAGGTACGGGGAAGAGGTAGTGCTTCGAAGGGTCGAACATGCGTATTTCTACGTAACGGCGGGGAACTCCCTCCACCTCCACGGTTCTGTCGCTGGCGCCGATGCCGTCCTTGCGCATGAATGCACCATAAAGCTCACCGTTCATGCCTTCGCCGGAAACTGTTGTCGTTTTTTCGGCCACCCTCCAACGGCGGATGTCGAAGAAACGCAAGCCCTCGTTGGCAAGCTCCACCCTGCGTTCGTTGCGAACCAACCGGCGCAGAGATTCTGTGGTTGTATAGTTCGCCTCTATCACACGTCCGCCGCCACAACGGTCACGCAGCTGGTTGATAAGGCCGAATACTTCGGATGCGGCAGCCATGCCCGTGGTTTCCATCAGTGCTTCGGCGTGCATCAACAGCACATCGGCATATCTGAAATAGATGACATCTACGCCGCAGTCCAGAATCTGTACCATGGCATGGTCGGTCCAGTCGCAATACTTTTTCCACATATATCCGGTGGCCGACGGTTCTTTGTCGTCGTAGCGTTGTCCGGGCAATGTCCGTTCGTCTTCCGGGTCATAAAGCACCCACTCCATCGTAGTGGAATTGCGGATGGTAGAGGTCGGATAGATAATGGATTGTGCCAAACGCGGGTCCCTGTCTTTGTACGGGTCTCCGGGATTGTAGGTAGAACCGGCTTCGTGAATCAATCTTCCGTCGGCCATCGGATAGGCGTCCACCATGCTTCCGGTAGGAGTCAATGCGCCGAACGCATCACCGCCCGACATGCCTTTGAGGAAAAAGGCCTGGTTCAGTGTATGTCCCGTTGACACGCTTCCTGCCGTATGGGCAAACTGGCGGGACAGGATGATTTCATCGCACTCTTCGGCATTTCCATTGAACAAATCGGCATACGGAGTATCGCCTGCCGTATTCAACGAATATTTGCCTAACAACTGCAGGGTCTCTTTGAGCACGTTGTCGAAGTCGTTTTCCCACAGATAAGCACGGGCTTTCAGCGCATGACACGCCCCTTCGGTGACGCGTCCTCTTTCAAGGCTCTTGCCGGACAACTCTTTGACGGCCATATCGAGTTGGTTGTGGGCAAATTCCAGCACTTGCGCTTTGGGGGTCCTGACTTGTTCTTTGGATTCTTCTACGGTCAGCACCTTCTCGATAAGAGGCACATCCCCATACAGGGCCACCAGGCGGATGTAATTGTAAGCCAGGAAGAAGCGAATCTGCCCGGTCAGCGATTCTTTCTCGTCGGCAGACAAGGCCACGCACTGGTCTATGTTTTCCAAAAACTGCCATGCCATGCGTATGTTGGTATAGGCGTACGCCCAGTTGTTGTTTATCACGGAAGTTGTGGCGGTATATGTGCCGTTGCCAATCAATTTGATGTCGGTGTACCATCCTTGCCAGCGCATATATGAGTTGTCCGACATGCCTTCCTCAAAGCAAGGGTGCATCTC
>NZ_JAICZW010000023.1 GCF_029057325.1 Bacteroides sp.
CTTCCACCGCCAGTTAAAGGTAGTTCCCATTGAGGCGAACCCTTACGCCGAAGCTCTTGCCGGAAAGGCCATCTACCAAATGACCCCTTTCATCAATGCCGAAGAAGAAAAGGAAGTACTGCCCGACGTGCCCAACTGCGAAATGGGCCGCTGGCATCCCGCCTTTGTCGATATGACCGCCACAGGGAACACCAAGCAGAAGGGCATCGACCAAATCATCCGCCACTTCGGCATCCATCTGGAAGAAACCATGGCTTTCGGTGACGGAGGAAACGACATCAGCATGCTTCAACACGCCGGCATCGGTGTGGCAATGGGCAATGCCAAAGAGGATGTGAAAGCCGCTGCCGACTACGTGACCACCAGCGTGGATGAGGACGGCATAGCGAATGCACTGAAACGGTTTGGAATAATTGACAATTGACAACTCCTTCTTTATTTTTAATTCTCTAATTTTGAATTGAACTTCGTCCCCGACACCCAGAACAAAGAGTTTCAAGATGCCTTGAACCTCATCAAGTACACCCGCCAGTCTGTTTTCCTGACGGGGAAGGCAGGTACGGGCAAATCGACGTTCCTGCGTTACATCTGCGAGAACACCAAGAAGAAACATGTCGTCCTTGCCCCTACGGGCATCGCCGCCATCAACGCCGGAGGCAGCACGATGCACAGCTTCTTCAAACTGCCCTTCTACCCCCTGTTACCCAACGACCCCAACTTCAGCCTGCAACGGGGACGCATCCACGAGTTCTTCAAATACACCAAACCCCACCGCAAACTGCTGGAAGAGCTGGAGCTTGTCATCATCGACGAGATTTCCATGGTGCGTGCCGACATCATTGATGCCGTGGACCGCATCCTACGCGTCTATTCCCGAAACCTGCGCGAGCCTTTCGGCGGCAAACAACTCCTGTTGGTGGGCGACGTGTTCCAGCTGGAACCGGTCGTCAAAGGGGACGAGCGCGAGATACTGAATCGCTTCTACCCTACCCCCTACTTCTTCTCGGCAAGGGTGTTCGGACAGATAGATTTAGTCTCCATCGAGCTACAGAAAGTCTATCGGCAGACGGACAGCAGGTTCATCCAAATGCTGGACCACATCCGCAACAACACCGTCGGCGCCACCGACCTGCAACTGCTCAACACCCGCTACGGCACCCAAATAGAGCAATCAGAAGCCGACATGTACATCACCCTCGCCACCCGCCGCGACCAGGTGGACTACATCAACGAACGGAAGCTGGCGGCACTTCCCGGCGACCCGGTCACCTTCCATGGAGAAATCACGGGCGACTTTCCTGAGAGCAGCCTCCCCACCTCGCAGGAACTGGTGCTGAAACCGGGCGCGCAAATCATCTTCATTAAGAACGACTTCGACCGCCGCTGGGTGAACGGCACCATCGGCACGGTCAGCGGCTTCGACCCCATCGAAGAGACCCTCTACGTCATCACCGATGACGGCAAGGAGTGTGACGTGAAACAGGAATTATGGAACAACATCCGCTACAAATACAACGAAGAGAAGAAAGAGATTGAAGAGGAGGTATTGGGCACCTTCAAGCAATATCCGATACGCCTTGCCTGGGCGATTACCGTCCACAAGAGCCAGGGACTGACATTTAGCCGGGTGGTCATCGACTTCACCGGCGGCGTGTTTGCCGGCGGACAGACCTACGTGGCGCTCAGCCGCTGCACCTCGTTGGAGGGCATCCAGCTGAAAAAGCCCATCAGCCGTGCCGATGTTTTTGTCCGTCCGGAGATAGTCAGCTTCTCCGAACGCTTCAACAACCGCGCCGCCATCGACCGCGCCTTGAAGCAGGCACAGGCTGATGTGCAATACGCTGCCGCCGCCAAAGCCTTCGACAAGGGGGACTTCGATACCTTCCTAAACGAGTTCTTCAAAGCCATCCACTCCCGTTACGACATCGAAAAACCCAACGTACAGCGCCTCATCCGTCGCAAACTGAACGTCATCAACCGCCTGAAGGAAGAGAACCGCACCCTGAAACAAGCCGCCATAGAGAAGGAGAAGGCACTTGTGAAGTATGCACGCGAATACATCATCATGGGTGACGAGTGTCTGAAGCACGGCATGAAGGAGGCAGCGATGAAGAACTACGAGAAGGCCGTCACCCTCTGCCCCAAGTTCAAGGAGGCGTGGAAGAAGATAAAGAAGCTGGAGAAGGAGATGCTGAAAAGGTAAAGTATGCTATACGTAGATATTCCTTACTTATATGGGTATTCTACGTGATGACAACAGATAAATGCGTCAGTTCCCGGACAAACTAAGTCCTTTAGTTTAATTTAACGAGGAATATTAGTTTGCAAACTAAAATAATTAGTTCTTTGCGGAAAACAAAAGAAAGATTATGAAAAGACTGACTGCCAAAGAAGAAATCATAGGCTTTTTCATTGTACTTTTATCTTGCTCACCTTTTTTATTCGCACAGAAGGCACAGATAAAGGCAGGCTATAACTATCACTATTTTGACCCACGAGGTATAGAAAAGAACCATGATTTCATTCTTCTTGCCGGACAGAACTGCTCAAAATTCTATAACAGCCATTCCCAGTGGCTTGACTCAATCCGCTGCACGAAAGATGGCGAACAATGGCATAACCAGCAGGCATTGATTATGATAGGAGAACTGATGAATAAGTCCAGAGAAGAAAATTTGACCTTCTTGAAACCGATTATCACTGATGCCACATATTTCATAGGACGCCCCCTTCTCTTCATAATTCGCTTGGCAATAAGCCGATTATTGCTTACTTTTGTCTGCAATACAGAACCCTAACCCCACATCCGCCATGCTGCTGAAACTATACGAGAAGAACAACAGCCCTGCCGACCTGCAACGCATCGTCGACCTGCTGAACGACGGGGGCATCCTCATCTACCCCACCGACACCATGTATGCCATCGGCTGCCACGGGCTGAAGGAACGCGCCATCGAGCGCATCTGCCGCCTGAAAGGCATCGACCCCCAAAAGAACAACCTCTCCATCATCTGCTACGACCTGAGCAAGGTGAGCGAATATGCCAAAGTCGATAACGCCACCTTCAAACTGATGAAGCGCAACCTGCCCGGAGCCTTCACCTTCATCCTGAACGGCACCACCCGTCTGCCCAAGATATTCCGCAACCGCAAGGAAGTGGGCATCCGCATGCCCGACCACCCCATCATCCGCGAGATAGCTCGCCTGCTGGACGCCCCCATCATGACCACGACACTGCCACACGAGGAGGACGAAGAGATGGAATACTGCACAGACCCGGAACTGATAGACGAGAAGTTCGGCAACACCGTTAACCTGATTATCGACGGCGGCATTGGCGGCATGGAAGGTTCCACTATAGTGGACTGCACCCACGGGGAGGCGGAAATCGTTCGCCAAGGAGTAGGCTGGCTGGACGAGGGATAAAACCGGTTATTTTCCAAACCTTTCTCCCCTCTTTTATGTTTCTTTAATCAAGAAGAAGAAACATAAAAGCCCTATGAGAACAAAGGAAATATACTGGAAGTATTCGCTGATAGCCATCATTATCGGACTGGGCATCGTCCTTTTTCGGCATATCGCACCGTTCATCGGCGGTCTGCTGGGAGCCTTGACCATCTACATCCTGGTAAGAAAACAGATGATATACCTTTCCGACCGACGGAAGATGAGACGTAGCATAGCCGCCACCCTCATCACGGCAGAAGCCATTCTCTGCTTTCTGGTACCGCTAGCCCTGGTAGTGTGGCTGGCGGTGGTCAACCTACAAAATATCAAGCTAGACCCGCAAGCCATCATAACGCCCCTTGAAGAAACAGCCAGCATCATCCAAGCCAAAACCGGCTACTACATCCTGGGGGAAGACACGATCTCGTACCTCATCTCCATCCTTCCCCGCATCGGGCAAGCCGTCATGGGAGGCATCAGCAGCTTTGCCGTGAATATCTTCGTGCTGGCGTTCGTGCTCTACTTCATGCTGATAGGCGGCAAGAAGATGGAACGCTACGTCAACGACCTGCTGCCCTTCAACGCCGCCAACAGGCAAAACGTCATCAACGAAATCAACCAGATTGTCCGCTCCAACGCCATCGGCATCCCCCTGCTGGCCGTCATACAGGGAGGGGTATCCATGATAGGCTACTGGATTTTCGGCGCTCCCAACATTCTGTTTGCCGGCTTCCTGACCTGCTTCGCCAGCATGATTCCGATGGTAGGGACGGCACTGGTCTGGCTCCCCACAGCCGCCTACATGGCACTAATGGGACACTGGTTTCAGGCCATCGGCCTTGCCATCTATGGCGGTGCGGTCATCTCGCAGCTTGACAACCTGATACGCTTCATCATCCAAAAGAAAATGGCCGACATCCATCCGCTCATCACCGTCTTCGGGGTGGTCATCGGACTTTCCCTCTTCGGGTTCATGGGCATCATCTTCGGCCCGTTGCTCCTCTCGCTGTTCTTCCTGTTTGTGGACATGTTCAAGAAGGGATATCTGGAGAAGGGGGAAATCAGCAGGCAATAATGAATGTCATGCGAACGAGACACTATACATCAAACACCCACAATCCGGTTAGAAAAGTCTCTTTCCCGGTTAATAAAAACGATTCACACTAAAGGAAAACTTCATCTCGCGGCGCGAGATATACATCTCAGCCGCCGGGATGTACATCTCGCCTGCTGAGATGTATATCTCAGCTGCTGAGATAAAGTTTAAGATGCAAGAAGAGCAGTTTTACCACATAGCTTTATCCTTTTCCCAAAGGAAGTCAAGCAGAATAGTTCCGTGACTTAAACTATAAGATATCGAAAGATGGCCTATGCAGTTTCTAATCATTACTCTTCAAGGTGGCAATGACGACTATCGGATTGGTTATATTATAAAATAGGAAAGGAATAAATAAAAAACTTGTGCACAGTATCTTCTATCTCTGTTCTTTTCTATAAATCGCCCCGGGAAGACACCACTCAAATAAAAGTTTAACAGACTATTACACCTCTTTTCCTTGCAAAACATTACCTTTGCACAATCTATTTTATCAAACCCAAAGAACCAAATGCCTATGTGTACAGAAGGAATCATCGACAGATACGTCAATTTCTATACCGACTTCGCCTTCAAGAAGCTGTTCGGCACCGAGATGAACAAAGACCTGCTCATCAGCTTTCTCAACGCCCTGCTCCACGGACGCGAGGAGATAGAGGATATCACTTACCTGAACACCGAGCACATCGGCACCCAAGAATACGACCGCCGAGCCGTATTCGATGTCTATTGCAAGAACAACAACGGCGAGATGTTTGTGGTAGAAATGCAAAAGGGCGAACAGCAGTTCTTCAAAGACCGCAGTATCTACTATTCCTCTTTCGCCATCCGCGAACAAGCCCCCAAGGGAGTATGGAACTACGAGCTGAAAGGCGTGTACACCATCGGCATCCTGAACTTCTGCTTCACGGACAGCCGCAACAAGGAGTATTACCACGAAGTGAAACTGCTGGATACCCGCACCAAGGAGCTGTTCTACGACAAGCTGACCTTCATCTACCTGGAAATGCCCAACTTTATCAAGAAAGAGGATGAACTGGAATCCATGTTCGACAAATGGATGTATGCCATCCGCCATCTGGGCGCACTGGAGAAACGACCGGACATCTTGCGCGAGAAAATCTTCCAACGCCTGTTCGACGTGGCGGAAATCGCCAAATTCGACAGAAAAGAACGGTATGAGTACGAAGATAGCCTGAAAGCCTATCGCGACTGGTTCAGCGTCATGGAAACGGCTGAAATACGAGGGATGGAAAGAGGGATGAAAAAAGGGATGGAGAAAGGGATGGAAGAAGGGATGAAGCAAGGAATAGAAGAAGGAAAACACCGGCAGCTTATAGACACCGCCCGCAGAATGAAAGAGTTGGGCATGGATGATGACCTGATAGCCCATGCAACCGGCCTGTCATCTGAGGAAATAGCCAATTGCTAAATTACAAAAGAAGCGCATTGACTACCGGCTTAAAGAGCCTTGTTGTGTCAATGCGCTTATTTTAGTTATCGTTCTATCCGCTTATTTCAGCAAGCTTTCCGGATCCAGATGATCGGCCTCGATATCCTTGAAGTAGCGATAAGTGCCCACTTTCAGTTCTTCTGTAGCCGCATCGTCGCAAACGATGATACCCTTTTCGTGCATCTGCAAGGCACTGATAGTCCACATCTGCATCACAGGACCCTCTACTGCATGATAAAGAGCACGGGACTTGTTATGTCCGTTTACAATAATCATCACTTCTTTTGCACTGAGTACAGTACCTACACCCACAGTCAGAGCCGTCTTGGGCACCTTGTTCACGTCATTGTCGAAGAAACGGGAATTGGCGATGATGGTATCGGTAGTCAACGTCTTTTGACGGGTACGTGAAGTCAATGATGAACCCGGCTCGTTGAAAGCGATGTGTCCGTCAGGACCAATACCGCCCATAAAAAGGTCGATGCCACCATACGATTTGATTTTCTCCTCGTAACGTGCACATTCAGCTTCAAGGTCAGCGGCATTGCCGTTCAAGATGTTGGTATTCTCCGGCTTGATGTCGATATGGCTGAAGAAGTTGTTCCACATAAAAGAGTAGTAGCTTTCCGGATGTTCCTTAGGTAGGCCAACATACTCATCCATATTGAAAGTAACTACATTAGCGAAAGATACAATGCCTTTCTTATTCAAATCAATCAGTTCCTTGTACATGCCCAGAGGAGAAGAGCCGGTGGGACATCCCAATACGAACGGTTTCTCAGGTGTCGGATTGGCAGCTTTGATTTTGGCAGCCACGTAATGTGCCGCCCACTTCGATACGGATTGATAATTCGGTTGAATGATTAGTCTCATTGCAATAAATTTTATTAGGTTAATAAATGGATTTAATGATTAGGGAGAATGATTAGTGATAAGCAATCTGTGAGTTTCAGCACTTATCACCAATCACTCATTGCTTATCACTATTCCCTGTCTTTCTTTAAACGGTCTGCCATGGCACGTGCCAGATTCTCGCATTGCTCGTAAGTGATGTCTTTCATTGCCTGCTTCATCTCCACAGGGTCACCCACGATTTCAAACTTGCTCTTTTCGGCAAACTCAGCCATGCGCTTCACAGCGGCTCCCGCCCAACAGAAGGAGCCGAAGTAGCCCAGATAACGCCCTTTCACTTCACGTACTAATATCTTGGAGAGCAATGCCTCCACTTCGGGATAAATCTGGTTACTATAAGTGGGACTGCCCACAATAAGCCCGCGATACTTGAAGATATCGGCAAGGATATAGGAAGGATTGCTCTTGCTCACATTGTGCATCACGATATTCTTGATACCTTGTGCAGAAAGTTCCGCCGCGATGGTTTCGGCCATCTGCTCCGTATTGCCATACATGGAACCGTAAACAATGACCACCCCTTCGTCGGCCGCATAACGGCTCAGTTTGTCATAGATGCCGACAACTTTCGCGATATTTTCCGTCCACACCGGTCCGTGCGTGGAACAGATGGTAGAAATGGGCAGATTGCCCAGCTTTGCCAATGCTTTCTGCACCGGAGAGCCATATTTGCCTACGATATTGGAATAGTAACGCACCATCTCGTTCCAGTATTTATCCAAATTGATGCGTGTATCGAGGAAACCGCCGTCCACAGTACCGAAACAGCCGAATCCGTCACCTGCGAACAATACACCGTCCGTTTCGTCAAAAGTCATCATCGTTTCGGGCCAGTGCACCATCGGAGTCATGTAGAAGCGAAGTTTATGATGACCCAACGCAAGGAAATCTTCATCCTTCACCATATATTGCTCACCCGTCACGCCATAGAACCCTTCTATCATGCCGAAAGTCTGCTTGTTGCCCACAATCACGATATCGGGATAGTGCTGCTTTATCAAGCGGATAGAACCTGAATGATCCGGCTCCATGTGATTGATGATAAGGTATTGAATGGGACGGTCGCCAATGATGTTTTTTATCTTGCGCAAATACACTTCGAAGAAACAAGCATCCACCGTATCGACCAACGCTACTATTTCATCGTCTATCAGATAAGAATTATAGGAGACTCCGTATGGAAGCGGCCACATGCCTTCAAACAGATGTTTGTTCCGGTCGTTCACTCCCACATAATGGATTTTTCCTTTTATCAAACTCTTCGGATTCATTGTCATTCTCTATTTAGTTCAGACATACTATTATAAGTTTCGGCAAAAATAGCTCTTTTTTCTCACATTTCATACTTCCGGCCTTGATATGCGCCAAGTTCTTTCATTCTTTTTTGAACCCGATGATTAAATTCATAGTTCTTCAATCCCCAATCGGGCGCAATAAGGAGCTCTTTGGGAGACTGGGAAACGAAGCGCTCCAGTACCAAATCGGGACGCAAGTGTTCGATATAGTCTATCACAAGGGCGATATATTCCTCCACATCAAACAGATGGAAGTCCTCCGGATGTTGCTGATACTCCGAAGCCATACGGGTGCCCCGTATCAATTGCAACTGATGCATCTTCAAGGTGGTGAGGGGCAAACGGGACAATATGTCGGCCTGCTCCACGATGCTTTCAGGAGTCTCGCCCGGCAGTCCCAAAATGACGTGCCCGCCGGTCAGGATGCCACAAGCCGCTGTCCGTTCCACCGCATCGACGGTAGCCTGAAAAGTATGTCCGCGATGGATGCGGCGGAGGGTTTCATCATCCGTGCTTTCGATGCCATATTCCACCAACAGGAAAGTATGTTTGTTCACCCCTTCCAGATAGCGCAGCAAATCGTCGGGCATACAATCGGGACGGGTGCCGATGACCAGCCCCACCACCTCGTTCACCGCCAATGCCTCCTCATACTTCCGCTTCAACTCCTCTAGTTCGCCATACGTATTGGTGTATGCCTGAAAATAAGCCAGGTACTTCATTTCCGGATATTTGTGGGCAAAGAACGACTTTCCTTCTTCCAGTTGCTGCGCAATGGATTTTTCGGTACGGCAATAATCCGGATTGAAGGTCTGGTTGTTGCAATAGGTACATCCTCCATAACCTTTGCTCCCGTCACGGTTGGGACACGTAAAGCCAGCATTCAGCGATATTTTCTGCACCTTGTAGGGGAAATAACGCTTCAGAAAGAGTGGGAACTCATTATATAAAACAGGTCTTGTCTCCATACATCGCATTTATGATAGGCAAATATAGAGTATTTCCGGCGGATGCGGTTGAAAAAAGGAGAAATTCTGCCCTATTATTTCCCTACTTGACAGGTACAAGCTTTTTATCCGGAGCTTACGCCTTATCCCGCAGCAGGTCGCGGCGCCTCAACACAAACACCGGAAGGAAAAAGAAAATGCCGATGACAGACATCACCAATCCACCAATGGTACCCGCCGCCAACGGAAACCAAAAAGCTTCCTTATCCGTGCCAACCATAAAAGGGATAAAACCCAGAATAGTAGAAACCACCGTAAGAAAAATAGGAATGATTTTCGCATTCCATGCCTTGACATAAGCACGAAGGGCAGACAGGCGGGGAAAACGGCGGCGGATGCTGTTGTACTCGTTCAGGATATAGATGCTGGCATTCACCGTGATGCCACACAACAACACAAATGAGGCGAAACCTCCCTGATCGAAGTTCAGCCGGAACCAATAGAAGGTGAGGAACACCCCGATGTAGGAAACGGGAATCACAAAGATGATGGCGAGCGGCTGTTTCAGCGAGTTGAACAAGACGCTGGTCGTAAAGAAGATGATAGCTATCACCACCAACAGCAACAGGTACTGCTGGTTGTCCTTCTTGCCCCACGCCCAACTGTTGCTGTCCGATTCTGCGGTATAGCCCATTGGCAAGAGTTTATTGAACTCCTCCAAGTCGCGGTTCTGTATCTTGCGCCCCATCTCACCGGAACCAATGTATTCGTATTGGAGGCAAAGGCGATACTGCTGATTTTCCTTGGCAATCTCCTGCGGCATCTGCCCTTTTTCCACCACGGCCAGTTCGGAAAGTTTGTAGTGCTTATCGCCGCCCACACCGTATGGGAAAAATTGCATTGCCCAGATGTCATACTCCGACGACTGTCGGGAGGAGAGCTTGATTTTTTCCGTCCCCTGTTCTGTCACCACCGTCCCTATCTCCATGTTCTTCCTGAAGATGGGGCGTACGGCATCAAAAAGCACTTGCGCGTTAATATCCTCCTGCGCCATGCGCTCCTTGTTCAGGTTGAAGTAGAACTCCTGATAATCGTCTTTCCACCATGAAAACTCCGAGTTGATGAGCACCTCCTTGATGCGCCTATGTGTCAAGAGTTTCGCCTTCAACTCCTCCGCCCACTCGTAAAGCTCGTCGTAGTTGTAGCCGTACATCTTGATGCGATAGGAACCGGCACTCTCACGAACATCGTTGCTGAATCCCTGGTCCTGCAACCCGTAAATGCCCCAGCTACCGCCTCCCAGCTGCAACGCCTTGCTAATCATATTGGACTTCAACGTATAGGGGAAACCGCTGTTTTGGGCTTCTTTCTTGAAATAGACCTGTATGCTGGCACGCCGCGGACTATAAATGGAAGAATGAAACTGTTTGATTTCCTTGAACTGACTGAGATAAGTCTCCATACGCTTTATCAACGTGTTCATCTGCTCAAGCGTACTTCCGTTAGGCAGGTTGGCATTGGCATAAAGCACAGTTTCCTCATTGCGGGTGAAGTAGCTTCCCTCGTACACCTTCTGTATGAAAAGCCGCAAGCTGCCTCCCAATGCCTTATCCACGATGGGTTTCACAGACTCTTTATAAGTCTGCGAACCGAACACCTTATTATAGGCACTCTCCCACTTTCCCTCTCCTTCCACCTTCTCAGGCAACAGAAAGACAGGCAGCCCAAAACCTAACAGCAACAACAGGCAAACCGCCCAACGCCAACGACACAATAAACGAATGATCCCGGCATAACAACGGGAAAAATAAACCGGAAAACGCTTCAGAAAATGAGTGAGCGAAGAGATAAGGGGACGAAGAGACGAGGGGACGAGGAAGGAAGTATCCGCTTGTACCCTCTCTTGTCCACTTGTTCCCTTATGTCCCTGTCCCTTCGTCAACTCATCAACTTGTCCTCTCGTCAGCTTCAGCTTCTCTATCATAGACGGCACAAAGAACAATGCCACCAGCAGAGAAACGGCCAGATTGATAATCACTACTGCCGCAAAATCCTGCAAGTTGAGTCGTATCTTCTCGTCTAAGAAGAAGATGATGACCAATGCTCCCATCGTAGTAAGCGTTGCTGCCAACACCGACATGAAGGCCTTCAGGTTGCGACGGTGCAAAATGTGATCGGTCATAACGATGGTGCTGTCTATCACCAAGTTCAGCGAAACGGTGATACCTGCCAGTGAATAGAGTTGCATTTCCAACCCGAAGAGATAGTAGAAAATGAGTGCTACCGCTATATTCACCGCCAGACTGGTGACTATCAGAAAGAGGTATTTCAGCTTGCGCGTAATGAGCCACACGAATACAAGCAAAATGAGCACCGTCAGGCCGGTACGGAAATAAATCTTGTCCAGCTCCTCGCGTATATATTCGGTAGCGTCATAGCTGGTATGCACTTCATAACCGGCAGGAAGCCCCTCTCTGATCTCCTCCATCGCATTCATCACGGAACGGCTCAGTTGCAACTGGTTTGCCGACTCTTCCGCTGTAATGGAGAGGTAAATAGAGTTCAAGCCGTTGATGCGGTAATACCCCTGCGGCTCCTCCTCCATACGGGCAACCGACACCAATTCGTCCAAGTGCAGCAGTTTACCGTCGGCAGTCGTCACGGTTATGGCAGCAGGATTGAATCCGGTGGAATTGCCCTCCGGCACCATGGCAAGGCGTATCCATTCACGGCTTCCGTTACCGGTATCAACGTTGTGCGTTCCCAAAAACTCCTTCCGGTAATGCCGTTGCACAGCCGCACTGATATCCGACAACGTCACTCCCAACTGCCGCAGTTGTTCGCTGTCATATTCCAATCGCCACTCCATGGGGGTAGCACCGCTGAGTTCCACCTTATAGATACCCGGAATCGTCGCCAACCGCGGTTTGATGTGTTCATCGGCATATTGTTGAATCAAAATCGGAGTGGAAGGGGCATTCAACGTAAAAGACATGAACGGACGCGAAGCTTTCTCATCGGGCACCTTCATCCGGATGGTGGGATAGCTGACCCCATCGGGCAGTTGCGGCCACGTCTGCCGGATGACGGTGGAAGCCTCAAAACGAACGGCATCCACGTCAGCATGTTTGTCAAGTTCCACGGTGACATTGCCGAACCCGTTGCCTGAGGTGGAATTCAACTTCTTCACCCCCCGTATGCGGGCCAGCATGGACTCCAGCTTGCTGGTCACTTCCATCTCTACCACCCGCGACGAAGTGCCCGGCATATTGAAGCTCACCGTAAAACCGGGAAGGCTACGCGATGGATTCAACTTGACGGGAAGCAGCGGTATCAGCGCCACACCTACCAAAGCAAGGCAAACAAACGTCACAATGACGGTAAAAGAAGAAGCGGACTTCATGATTTATGATTTCAGAGTTATGAGTTATGATTTTGGAGTTATGGGGGGACTTCTAATTACTGGTCGTAGTCGAACTTCTCGGAAAGGGAGAAACCGGAAGCAAAATCGTGCAAGGTGAGCTTGCGGATTTTATAATAATTCAACCAATAATCCTGCAAGGCGGAAATGTAGTTCCGCTGCGCCTCCTGCTGACGGTTCAGCGAAAGGGTCAGGCTGCTGATGTCGGCCTTGCCTATGATGAAGCGTTGCCGGGTTTCGTTATAGGCAAGTATGGCAAGGTCAAGTGCTTCTTCGGCACTCGCCACCAGGTCCTGCTGCACGTTGAAGTCGCTCACGGTCATGATGACTTCCTCTTCGATGTTGATTTCACTCTGCCGGGCAGAAGTTCTCACCACATTCAACGTGTTTTTTGCCATATTGTATTTGCCTTTCCGCACGCCCCAATCCACCAATGGGATGGATACACTGACCGATACCATCTCCTGCTGCATGGGATTCCGGTAGGCCTCGCCGAACTTCTCCGCCACCTGGTTGAAACCCACACTGGCATTGATGCTGGCATTGAAGCGGGATTCCTTCTTTGTCTTGTCCACATTCTGTTCGGCTTCCAATACCCCTTGACGAAGTTCCAGGAACTCGGGATTATTGGTTTGCGCCGCCAGCAAAGCCTCGTCCACCGGTATGTCCAGCCTCCGCGGACGCCCCGGCAGCTCCACCCGGATGTCCGTATTCTTCTCCATATTCAGAAAAGAGGCAAGCGAGAACATGGCACGCTTCAAGGCGCTGGTGGCATTCTGCAAAGTATTGCGGGCATTCACCACGTCAAGTTTCAGTGTCAGCAGGTCGGCACGGCTGATGGCAGCTATCTTCAGGCGCTGCATGCCGATGCGGTAGAGGGTGTCGGTAGAGATGGCGTTCTCCTTTGCCAAATCATACTCCGCCTGCGCCATGGCAAGCGCAAAGAAGTAGCTGGTGGCCTTTTCGGATACCTGCTCGGCATTGTAGATATACTCTTTCTTCACCTTCTCATACTTCAGCGGTTCAATCTTGCGTTCCCAGCGGAAAGGGTTGTATCCGATCAAACTCTGTGAATACCCCAGACGCACCGGCACACTGGTAAACTGGGTATATTTATTGCCGCCGAAGCTCCGCATGTAGCCCAATTCGGTATCCAGATAGAAGGTACCTCCCGTCAGGTCAAAATTCTGCCGGATGGCCAGGTTCCCGTATGCGTAGAAAGATTGCTGGCTACGATAAATGTCAAGGTCCTGCTCGGAATCATATCGCTTGGTGATGTCGCGGTTATACTGTGCCGGAGTCATGTTCAGGGTCAGACTGGGAAGCCGGTTCGCCTTATAAGTACGGAATTCCCAATAACCGGCCAAATACATGTTCTTGGTACGGAAGGCTTCCAGCGAGCTGTCGTTCGCCAATGCGATGGTCTGCTGCAAATCCAGCGTTATCCGCTGTTGCGCTTGCAGCGAAGACACTCCTATGATAAAAGCCAGTGCAAAAATCAATCTATTATTTTTCATATCTTTTTTCTATTAATAAACCAATATATCAACGGGATGATGAACAGGCTGACCAGCGTCCCCACAAACATCGCCCCAATCATGGCTATGGAAAGCGGCTTCTGCAACTCCGAACCCATATCGAACGAGAACAGCAGCGGCACCATGGCAAATATCGTGGTGAGCGACGTCATGATGATAGGCCGAAGCCTCCTCCTCCCCGCCTCGTGAATAGCTTCGAGCAACGGCATCCCCCCCTTCCGCAGTTCGTTGATGGCATCCAGCTTCAGGATGGAGTCGTTGATGATGATGCCGCACGTCACAATCAGTCCGATGGCCGACATCAGATTCAGCGTATGCCCGCATACCCACAACAGCAGCAAGGCAAACGCCACGTCTATCGGAATTTCCAGCAACACGATGAACGGTTGCACAAAGCTCTCGAACTGAGCGGCCAGGATGAAGTACATCAGCAGAATGGAGACAAACAGAATCACAACCAGTTCGTTCAGCATCTTCCGGTTGGAAAAGAAACTGCCGGAGAAAGCCGTGTCCCAGTCTTCCGTAGCATCCGCCTCCCGCTTCACCTGCTCCATCAGTGCCGGAACATCGGCCACTTCATAGAAGCGGAACGGTATATATTCGCCGTTTCGCCCTGCCGTAATCGTCTTCAGGTCTTCGGCGGGGCGTACCCTTACCAACTCCCGCAACGGTATATATTCCACCTTGCCCTTATCATCCGGCCGGGTCTGTATCAGGGTCTGTTGCAGCACCTCGTTCACCGTCCGCTCTTCTCCCACAATGCTGATGGGCAGATATTGCTGATAAGAATGAAGCATCGCCACACTGTTCTCCTTGAAAGCAGTTTTCAACGTGCGATAGAGCTCTTCATACGCCACATCGTAAAGCAGCAGTTTCTCCTGCAAGATACTTATGTTCAACTGATTTTCGAAGGCGATGCCGGTAGGAGCCACCCCCGTCGATGCAGTAAAACGCTGTTCCAGCTCGCTCAACTCGCCCGCCACAGGCGCTTTCTCCTTATTGCGGGCATAAAGTTCTGCCACCACATCGGCCTCACCGGTCACAAAAAGTTTCTCAAACACCGTCTCGGGGGGAGTGAAGGAGACCACGGCCAGCGGATATTCCCGCTTCACCCAGCGATAGACCTTCTCTTGCAGGGGGACTATCTCTGCCGGAGAGGCTGTCTTGAAGTACAACTCCGCTTCCGAAGAAGAGAGGGCCTGCTCCCGATTCAGCAGATAGTCTTGCTGCCCGACAGCAGCGGTCTGTTCCACCGTCTCATCCAGCAGCAGTTTGAACAGCCGGTCCACCCGGTAGCGGTTCTCGTCCACATGGATGTTTTCGTTCCACTCCACACGGGCTATCAGTTCATTCTGGTCTATCTCGGGCATACGCTCCTTGCCGATGAAGAAAAACAGAAAGACACACAGCGGAATGGAGACCACACAGAACAAGGTGCTTATCAGCTTATGAGAGAATACCCAATCCACTCCGGCATCATAAAAACGATCCAGTGTATGCTCCTTCAGCGGATTGTTGATGCGGACGCGTGAGAACCACGACTTGCCGCGCAATCCCATCCGATAGACCAGTATATAGAGCACCGGCAGCAGCATGATGCCCGTGAAATAAGAGACCAGCAATCCCACCGTCACGGCAAATGCCTGGTCGTAGAAGAGTGCCCCTGCAATGCCACTCATGAATATCAGCGGCACAAAGACGGCAATAGTAGTGAGCGACGAACTCAGCATCGGCGTAATCACCTCACTGGTGCCCGCCACGCATGCCCGCTTCAGCGAATAGCCCCGTTCCCGATATTGCGAGATGTTCTCCGTCACGACGATGCTGCTGTCAATCATCATACCCAGTGCCAGAATCAGTCCGGAGAGCGAGATGATATTGAGCGACATATTGAAGAAGTAGAAGAACAAGAAACAGATGACAATAGACACCACCATGCTCAAGCCGATGATAAACGGCGACTTGATGTCTCCTAAGAAGAGCACCGCCACGATGCAGATGAACAGGAATCCCAACGACAGGTTCTGCTGCAAATTGGAGATGGTATAATCCAGCAATTCCGTCTGGTTGCGGCTGACGCTGAAATCGATGTCCGGATATACCTTCCTGAAATAATCCATCGTTTGGTTCACGGCCTGCTTCATGTCATCCATGTTCTCATCCGCCTGCTTGATGACGGCGAGGGTGACGGCACGCTTACCGTTGCTTATGGAGACTCCTTTCTCCACCACCGGAACCACCTCCACCCGGCAGAAATCTCCCAAGCGGACAATGCGTCCCCCCTTGCGCAGCAGGATGTTCCTTACGTCCTCCTCGGTGCGCAACAGGGTAGAGAACTTGATGTTGTATTCGTAGTAACCGTCGCGCACAATCATGCTTCCCGGCTCCACATTGTTCTGTAACAGCACTTTTTCGATGTCTTCCACGGTCAGTCCCAGCACGGCCAGCTTGTCCGGGTCGGGTACAATCTGCAACTGCCGTTCCAGCAGTCCGGTGACATCCACCATCGCCACCTCGGTAAGCTGTTCGATGCGGCGCTTGATCACATTCTCCGCAAACTCGCACAAATCCAGAAAGGCGCGTTCGTCCGTCTTTCCATACGCGCTGTCGTTCTTCAATGTCAGGTTCAGATAGAAGACAGGAATATCCGTCGCGCTTGCCTTTATCACTTTGGGGCGTTCGGTGTCCTTGGGCAGGTTGTTCATGGCGGCGTCAATCTTCTCGTTCACTTCGATGAAGGCAAGGTCGGTATTCGTGCCATAATCAAAGCTCAGACGGATGATACCTGCCCCGTCGCGCGTCTCGCTGTCCATATCCTTCAGCTTCGCCACCTGAATCAACTGCTGGCGCAGCGGTTTCACCACCGTATTCTCCAATTCGCGTGCCGATGTGTTCTGTGCCGACACCTGCACCGTGATTTCCGGAATGGCAATATCAGGCAACAGAGATACCGGCAAGGTGAAATAAGTCACCATCCCCACAATAAAGCATGCTGTAAATGCCATCAGTACGGCAATAGGCCGTTGTATCAAGAACTTTACCAAAATTAATTTTGAATTATGAATTATCAACTTTCAATTGTCAACTCTCGACTGTCAATTTTCAATTGTCTTCACCGGTGCCTCGTGTGCCAGGTTCACATTGCCTGTCACGATGACCGTATCTCCCTCTTTCAGGGCATCGTCGGCCATGCTGTAAGAGTCGGCATTTTCCAGTCCGGTCTGCACGTAGTTCCACTGCGCTTTTCCGTCTTTCAGGGTGAAGACCACCTGCTTGCCCGATCGCAGCACCACGGCGCTCTTCGGGATGACCAGCTGTCCCTCCAGCGAGCGGTGCACGTTCACCCGCACATTCATGCCGCTGAACAGCTTTCCTTTGCCGCCGACGGCCGCCTTCACTTTCACCATTCCTTTTTCATCCACCAGCGGATTGATTTGGGTGATGCGTCCTTCCTGCTTGGCACCGGCATCCGAATAAGGGGTCACAATCACCCGGTCGCCGTTCTTTATCAGCGGCAGTTCGCTCTCCAGCACCGTGAAGTCCACCTCCATGCCCTGCGTGCCGACAACGGTGCAGAAAGCCTCCGAAGTGCTTGCCTCGTTGAACGGTTTGGAGAACAGGTTCGCCACCACGCCGTCAAAGGGCGCCACCAGCGTCGCATGCTCTTCCTCATACTCGGCAAGCTCATACTGTGAACGGCTTTGGTCGTAACCGCTCTTCACGCGTGCCAGCCTCATGATGTCGGCAGGCACCTTGGAGACATCCCCCACCGGATAGCCCTGCCCGATCAATACGTCCTGCAACTCCAGCTCCGCCTTCTCCAGAGCATCCTTGGCCTGTGCCGTCTTGTTCTTCAGGCGGAATTTGTCCAGTTCAGCCAGCTTCTGTCCCTTGCGCACGAAGTCGCCGTTCTTCACATAGATTTGCGCCACCACGCCTGCCGTCTCAAAGCGCAGGTCCGCCATGGCTCCGGCGGTCACCTTTCCGTTGCTCACCAGTTCGTGTTCAAAAACGCCCCGTTTCAGCACGGTCACAGTCACCTCGTTGTTTTCACTCGGCAGCACCGTAGCCACCCCCTCTTCCGCCTCCTTGTCCTTTCCGGCATCGGAGCAACCGGCAAGCAAGGCAGCGGCCAGGCAAAGCAGGCATCGATAATTCTGTGTTTTCATATTCAATCAATTATCAAAAATAAATTCTACTTCATTTCATCAGTAAGGAGTGGCATCAAAACAAATCTCCTACTGTTTTCTTTCAGGCACGGATTACACGGAATACACGAATTAACCCAAGAAGAAAAACGGTGTAATCCGTGAAATCCGTGCCTATTTATATCCTTATACCAACTCCTTCCATTTCGTCACAGCATTCCCTCAGGGTACTGTCACCACCACTACCGGATTGGAATCCTCCGTCAATGTTTTCAGCACAGCCAGTTTCTCGTTTCCAGCTTCTTGCGGATGCTCTTCCAGCCATTCCATCACTTTGTCCATACCGACCAGCATCGCATATTCTCCCTGCATGCTGCACACCACAGGACGGAAGGGCATGAATCCGCTCAAATCGTCTGTGAAGCCTTCCTCTTCGGCATACATGCGGGTAGTGCCGGACTTGCGGTCGTAAATGCCGTTGTAGGTCACCGGGTCTTCAGCATACAGTCCGCGCGTACATTGGAAGAAGATATTGTTCTCCGTCTCAAAGACAGCTCCCACCAGCAGACGCGATTCATTGTCTTTCGCATCGGTCCTCGCCTCCGCTCCCCAATGCCACTTGCCGGTACTGAATACCACAGAGGGCTCCAGCGCGTCGCGCTTCACCGTATAAACCGTATCATTGAAACTCTCCTTGAACCGCACTTCGCCATTCAACTTCCACAAGAAGGGATGCCCGCTGATGGCCGCCGACCGGGCACCGTCCTTGAACACGGTAAGCACCACCGCCGAAACGCCCTGTTTCCTGACCGAAATCTGTTGTATATCCCCTATCTGCTTCTCCGGCAAGACAGGGAACAGACTGGGAACCGTATCCACCTGCTCGCCCGCCTCATTAAAGAACAGCAACGCCCGTTCATTATAGCCCTGGCCGATGCTGTTGTAGTGCCCGATAATCAGCGAATCCGTAAAGGCAAAATCCCCCGGCGCCACCGGAGGCGTAGGTATCGTCACCTTTCCCCGATAATTGCCTTGCACATCATACTTCTGCAAGGTATTCGGGCGACGCAGAAAATAGAAAAGCCCGTCCACCTCATTATAAGTAGGTACCGCACCGGAATAAGCTTCCGGATCCTCTCCGGCATGTCCCACCTTGCTGATGAACCGTCCGTCCGCTTTGTCAAAGACAAAGCAATCCTTCCGCGACGAGACAACTATGTATTTATCCAGCAGCAAGATAGTCGGATTCGCCCCAATCAGGCACGAATCTGTAGTTTCCAAAGCCACATAACGCACATCCTTACCCAGTTCGGAAAGTTTCAATTCCGTCAGGTTCTCCATGGCACCCGCCACATCGACGGAGCATAAATCCTCATTTCCACGTTGTGGAGTGCCCGAACAAGCAGCCACCATACCGGCCAAACAAGCCGCATACAACCAGTTTTTCTTCATAAGCTGTTTTTTGTGGTTAAGAAGTTAACAGGAGTTATCAGGAGTTATCGGGAGTTATCAGGAGTTAGAAGTCAATAGCTCTGCTAACACAAAAACAAGAGTATCGGCCTCTAACTCCTGATAACCCCTTCTAACTCCCGGTAACTCCTTTCTCTTCCTATTAATACTAATCTCTCTACAAATAAACTGAATTATTTCGTCTCAAAACTATTTCAAACCGTTAAAATACTAAAAAAACGTAATCATTTCATTTTCTCCACCTCTTCCCTCATCTGGCGGATAGCCGTGGAGTGCACTTTCGGCTCTTTCGTCAGCACCATCCGCTTCATCTCCTCCAGCCGGTCCGGCTGATAGAAACCGGGCTCCCAATAAAGCTTGGCCAGCAGATAGTAGGGATAGATGCGTCCCGGCAGCCGGTGGGTGGAACGGAGGAACCACGCTTCCGCGGCCCGGTAGTCGCCCATGGCTTGGTGGTTCTTGCCTATGATGTTCAGTATCATGGGGTCGCTGCTGTGCTTCAGGGCTTCCTTCAGGATGCGGTTGGAGGCAGCATACTTCTGCTGCTTGTGCAGCCCGTGCCCATATTCAAACAGGAAGGCCGCCCGGCCGCCCAGCCGGGAATGGAGCCGTTCGTACTCCTTCTCCGCCGACTGGTAAGCGCCGGCATGATACAGCACGCGCGCATTCGTCCATTCGCAGCAAGACTGCTCCGTCCGCACGTCGGACCTCAGCCGGAAGCCGCCGATGCAGCCCGCCAACAGGGCGGCCACCAGCCACTCCCGCCGGCCGTTGCCCGACACGCACGCCGCCAGCAGCCCCGCCAGCGTCACTATGAACGCCGGAAGTTGCAGCGGATAAGAGGAGAGGGAGAAGATCATCAGCGAAAGGAGAGCCCCGCAGATGCCGTAACGTCCTTTCCGCATCCCCGCATAGAGGCAGCCGACGACAATGCCCGTCAGGCAGAGCGCCAGGGGAATGCCCAGCTCCACCGCCGCTTGCAGGTATTCGTTGAAGGCGTATTCGGGACTGCCCGCCACCCGCTCCTCCCACGGTTCAAAACCGCCCGCCGCAAAATAGGCCTCCTGCGCATCGCCGTAGGCCGCCGCAAAGCTTCCTGCGCCGTGACCCGTCAAGGGCTTCTCCGCAATGGCAAGGCAGGACATCCTCCACATAAACAGGCGCCCCCGCGCCGAGTCGGGCTTCAACGTGAACAGCAGGAAGCCCGCCAGCACCAGCAGGCATCCGCCGCCGGCTACCAGCACCGGCACCTGCCGCCTGTGGGCCTGCCACCAGCACCGGATTTTTTCCTGCCAACCGGCCCGGCAGCCATACACCCACAGGCAGGAGACGGCCGCCGCCACCCATGCCGAACGGCTCATGCCCGCCGGAAGCACACAAAGAATCAGCAATGCCACTGCGCCGGAAACCCTCTTCTTCAGTCCCTCGTCCGCCAGCCATCGGTGCAGGCAGATGGGAAGCACCATCGCCAGATAGCCGGAATAGGGTCCGGGGTTGAAGAAGCTCCCCGTCATCGCATACAGCGAGTGGCGCGAAGCGGCATAGCCGTAGAGCTGAAGCAGCCCCAAAGCCGCCTGAACGCCCCCCAAAAGCATCAACGAACCGCCGACGGCACCGGCAACGGACAAAGCCCTTTTCCCGACAGCCAACCGGAACGAGACCAACAATCCCAACAAGATACCTGCCGCCGCCACAATGGCCCCCCGGTCGAATCCCACCCACTGCCCCGCCGTCTCGCCGGCGGGAAGCGTCGGATCCGACACCAGAGGCAGGGCAAGCATCGCCGCAATGCCCATGCCTTGCAACACGGCACTCAAAATGTATTTTAATTTGTCCATACTTTTTTTTATTTAAGGAGTTAGAAGGAGTTATCGGGAGTTAGAAGGAGTTAGAAGCCAATACTCTTGCTTTGTGTTCTCCACCACCCCGCCCGTTGGGCTGTAGGTGTGTCAAAACAGGCATCTCACTTTCTTTTAGGCACGGATTTCACAGAATTAATTAAGAAGAAAACCGTGTAAATCCGTGTAATCCGTGCCTAATATCTATCATTTCATGATCCTTTTCTTGTTTTGACACATCTTCAATTACCATGCGGCATGATAGATTCCTTATATCAAACTCCCGATAACTTCTTCATAAAACCCTATTCCACTCTCTTTCCTACCCTGTTCCACCTGACGGCTCCGGTACTTCTCTCTTCCGACTTCCATATCCGCCAGACCCTACCCACCACAAACGGTTCGGGCAGTAATCCCCAGTAGCGGGAGTCCTGCGAATTGTCCGCCTTGTCGCCCGCCACGAAGTAATAGTTCTCCCGGAAGCGGTATTCGCGTATCAGGCTGTCGCCCAGATAGGTGCGGCCGTCCGCCTCCATGCGCAATCTCTTTTTCTGCTCCCACTCTATCAGCTGCCTGTAGAGCAGCCACGAGGCGGAGTCCATCTCCACCACCTGCCCCCCGGCGGGCACCGGCAACGGGCCGAACTCCTTCACCGTCCAGCCCCAATCCTTGTTCCAGGGGAAGGTGGTCATCTGCACGCCCGTGGCCCCGCTGTCGGGCAGCAAGGCTATCGCCTCCTGGGCGGGCAGGTAGCCGACATCTCCGGCATGCCCTGCTATCCGGTAGTGTCCGCTCCTGATTTCCAGCGTGTCGCCCGGCACCGCCACGCAACGCTTCACGTAGTAGCGCATCACGTCGAAGGCGATGCTGTCCCAGCGCCCCGGCCGGTAGGGGAAGTTGAACACCAGCACGTCGTTCCTCCGATACCTCCTCCAGCCCGGCACGCGGCGTATCTCCACCTCCTTCCCGTCCAGGGCATCGGAGAGGTCGAACAGGCGCGCGCCGCCCGAACACTTGTCCACCAGAATATAGTCGCCCGGCAACAAGGTAGGCGCCATCGAATCGCTGGGTATTCTGAAAGAGGTCACCACGAACACCTGCAAGAGGGTATAGGCCACGACAAGCATGCAAAGGTAAAAGGCGGCGTTCGTCAACCGGCCGAACCATTTTTTCACGGTTGCTTTCCACTTCGTTTCCATCCTGTCCATTCTCCTCTCATCTTATCAGGTTCATGGTTATCACGCTGTCGTTTTCCAGATAGAACACCCGCTGGTTCACAATACGATCGGGCACGGTGAACCACAACAGCGCATTCTCCGGGATATTCGTATAGCTTTGGGTAGAATCGGCGGTACTGCTGTATTCCAGCGGCGAGAACGAATCCGTCTCCACATTCCAATAATACAGTGTATATGGACGATTGAGCAGTTTCTTCCGTTTCGGGAACGTGAACGCCTGCACCCGTTCCGGGCGGGGAACGAACTTGCGTATGCGCCCGTGCGCATCCATATAGAACGGGGCGGTCAGGAAGCGGAGTCGCCCTCCCGTGGGAGCATCGGCTACCAGAAAGATATTGTCGCCTCCCACCCCGCGGAACAGGCAGACCGTATCGGTGCGGCAGCCCAACGCGACGGGTTCCCACTTATAGTAATTGTAGGCACAGAGATAGACCTGCCCCGTCGCATCCGCGAACTCCCGGACGCGGTCGGTCGCCACACGCACCTCGACAGGATCCTTGATATACTCCAAGCTGACATCCTCCAGCAAGGGGCTTTTCAGCCAGGTGGCATAGCCGTCATCCGCACTTTCCTCTCCGCCGGGCACGGAATGAAGGTCGAAATGGGAGCGATACACTTTGGCGGGTCTCAAATGCCCCCTGCGGTTCAATACCGACAGATGCTCACCCGGCAGCTGTTCCCCGGGACCAAAGCAGTGGAAACGTCCGTCCTGCCACACGGCTCCCCAATGGTGTCCCCGATCCATCCGGGTCCAGAGCGTCTTTTCCATCGCCACCGGTATGCCAGCGGCGCGCATGATGAACAAGCCTAAGTCGCACATACCTTCACACAAGCCACCTCCCCAGACATACGTCTCCTCTATGGTGGGATAGAAAGGCAAGAGATTCTTTTTATACTTCATCACGGTTCCCAGCCTCGCATTCAGCAGCGAACATGCCTCCAGCGGAGTGGTGACGCCGGCAGAATCAAGCATAGGGATAAACGTTTCCATCATCTCCTCCCGAAGTCCCGAAGGGTATTCCCGGCTGATGCGGTACGGCAGTATGTAGCGGCAGAAAACAGGAAACGGCACCTGCTTCGCCCAAGGCTTCCGCCACGCTTCGAAGGCAAGGTCGATGTTCCTTACCAAGAATGCGCTGTCCAGCGTCCGGATGTCTTTGTAGCGGTGACGTTGCGGCATGCGTCCCGCCCTTGCCAGCGAGTCGAGATGCGCCTTGCACGCCTCTTCCGTGGGGAAGTCCGTCAGCTGCGGGCGGTATCTCTTCCCGCCGGGCAGCGTATAAAATTCCTCCTCATAGAAGTGGTAGGGCATGTTCTCTATCAGGAAGCGGGCGGCGGCCAGTTTCAGGCTGTCATCCTTGTAGTGCAGCAACACATGTTCCAGCTCCTGCCGGTTGTCGCCGGCAAAGGTCAAGGCACGCTCCAGCGCGGCATCCCGGCGGCACGACAGGAAGCACAATGCCAGCAGGCATCCCCACACCGGGAAACATCGGAATATTCTGTTTTCAGGTATTCGCATGGCTATTCTTTTTCTATCATTCCGCATCCCCGCTAATCTTCAAGGTCAACGGAGAATGCTCCACATTGCAATATACGGTGATTGTCTTGGCAAAATGTTCGGGGCGATCGGCTTTATAAGCCACTTCCAAGGTGGTTTCCTTGCCCGGCTGTATCGGTTCTTTAGAATAAGATACGGTGGTGCAGCCACAAGAGGTAGCAACATCTTGTATCACCAATAGCTTGTCGCCTGTATTCTTCAAGGTGAAAGTCGCCTTTTGCTCTTCCTGCCAGTTAAAATTACCCAACGAAACAGAGGTCCTGTCTATACCAACTTTGGTTATTATCTGCTTGCTCGCATTCTCTTGTTCTATCTGTTCACCTCGGATAATCTTCAGGTAGAGTTCTTTTACTTTTGGGTTGTGAATGGGGTTGCCGATGGCAAGAACTTTATTGTCTTTATCAAGCAAAAAAGTTTGGAAAGCCATTTCTGAGGGAAAATGATTTAACTTGTTCAACCTATTCTCGTCATCAAGACAAACAGGGTAGTCAAAATCCTCCGATTTTAATGTTCCCAAAAAATCCCTTCTTTTTTCAGGAGAGAAGAAAAACAAAAATTTCACTGAATTTTTTCCTGCCACATCCATTTCTTTCATCAAGGTTTTCCATTTCCCCAATTGCAACTTACAACTTATACAACCTATAGAATCAACATAAGTAAGGATTTTATATTTTCCTGATAACGAAAAATCTACAGTGTCTTTACCCTTCATTGTAAATGTCAAGTCTTCTGGAAACAGGACTTCTTTTCCGTTCCATGTCTGCAACAAAAACTCAAGACTTTCTTTTTTCTGATTTCCACAAGAAATCAGAAAAAAGAAAATAAACATACTTACCCAACACCTAATGTTCATAAGCTTAAAACGCTAATTATATCCACCAATTTTCACGCATATACGGGAACCAATACTCACCATCCAAACAACCAGTTCCATAATCCACACAAGGCGGCGTTGCAGTTTCATCCTCCGCCAATGCTTCCACATTAGCCAATACCAAATCCGACATTTTATTTTCTTTGCTACACAACAAGTTATAGCCTGCAACTAAAATAACTGCAACTAAAAAAAACATATTTTTCATTGTAAACAAATTTAAAAAATTAGATAATTCCTTTCAAATCCAAATACCCAAACTGAATTTCATCATTCAAATTCATAATAATCCTATTATTATCCTTGTCATAACAAAAATCCACAATATGGTAACCAACATCTAATGTTTTCAAATAATCACCATCTAAATCAAATACAAAAAAACGAGTAGGATGATACGCATCCGACATATTATCTCCCCCTGAATATGAAGCTACAATCTTATCGCCACAAAATACAACATTTCCATAATGATGAATTTTTTTAGACTCTTCCTTATCCCATGCCGGACCATAAACATTGCATTTCAAATTACCATCCAACTTACATATAGATATCAAATCATGGTATGTATAGCATTCCACATATACACTATCTTCCGGTGATATAGCAAAACTTATTCTTTTTTTCGTTATATCCGGATGACGGTATTCCATAGGGGTAAACTCTCCGGACTGTATATTCCATTTTGCAACAGCCTGATTGAATGTAGAAGCACTGGTCGGTTCAATCATCAATGCGACAGACAATGTATCATTTATGTATTGATACCTATCCGGGAATCGAGTCATATTCATTTCTGCTTTTACTGTCGGAACATAATCCGAATTGACTAAAACACTATCAATGTCATAGTTATATATTTTTAGTTTACCATGATCAGACACATAAAAGCAACGTTCCTTTTCATTTATGCCAATATGTCCCATCACTGTTATCTCGTTCGGCCCCTGGCCTACATCAGCTGTACTACCCAAATAGCTAAAATCATTCTTATCAAATATATGTATCAGCTTATCAGAAGACTTATAATCACCAATAATCAAATAATTATTCAACAAAAAAGGACGAGCTATCGAACCTATCAGAACATCATCTATAGGAACTTCTTTTATCAAGGTGTGTACATCAACAATATTATCACGCTTCTGTTGATATTTCTCTGTATCAGAGTCGCTGTTACAACTTCCTATCATACAAGATAATAATATGACCAATAATTTTTTTATGTCTCTCATTCTATAATTCTTTTTAATAAGTACCATGATTATTCGTAGTATAAGCATATCTCTTCTATTCTGAACATAGTGAAGAATCACTTCTTTTCACATCTACAAAAGAAGCGATTCTTCAATGTTACACACTTCTGAATGATAGATTATACACAATTTACTATACTACCGATTCATTAGATTAGAAATTTTAATTGTTGCCTGCCTCTCTATAAGTAGGAAACCAATAGTGGCACAGGCACCCATTACCATCACTAAGACAGCCATTGGGACACATTGCACTACCTTCCCCACTCGCCAACGCTTCCACATTAGCCAGCATCATGTCAGACATTGTATCTGCCTGCTGATTTTCATATACACCATATCCTATCACTGCTGCTACTGCTACAACAAATGCAGCTTTCATTGTTTTTTTCATAT
>NZ_JAICZW010000024.1 GCF_029057325.1 Bacteroides sp.
CAGATAGGGTTCGCACTCTACGGCATTGATAATAACACACTCTGCCTTAAAGGCGGGAGGCGGACACAGCTTGACCTGCGTAGGGAAACAAGCGCCGCCCAGACCTACAATGCCGGCATCGGCAATCTTCTTCACGATTTCCTCGGCAGTGAGGTTGCACTCTTTTACCAACGTCTCGCTGCGGTCGATGGACTCTTCCCATTCGTCACCCTCTACATCAATGAAAATGGCGGGCTTGGCGTAGCCGCTGGCATCGACTATCGTGTCAATTTTAGCAACCTTTCCGCTGACGGACGAATGGATAGCTGCCGATACAAAGCCACCGGGTTCAGCAATCTTCGTACCCACCTTCACAACATCACCCTTGGCAACGATAGGCTTTGCCGGAGCACCGATGTGCTGTCCCAGCAAGATAACCGCCTTCTGCGGTATCTCCGCCTTCACGATGGGCTGATGCGCTGAAAGTTTATTTTCGTGTGGATGAACTCCACCAATTGAAAATGTCTTCAACATACAATTCTGTATTTTTAGTCGTTTATTTACTTATTCTTTATGCCTCTGCTTTCGGAGCTTCCGGAGTCGCCGCTTTCGGAGCGACTTCCACTTTCTTGTCAGCTACCGGTGCCTCCCCTTCTGCCTTCGGCTTGCGCGGCGGGAAGTTCAGAGCCACAATCGCATTCTGCGGACAAGCCTCTTCGCACTTGCGACAAGACTTACACTTGTTCGGGTCGATATAGGCAAGGTTGTTCTCCAACGTAATGGCCTCGAACGGACAAACCTTCACGCACTTGCCGCAACCGATACAGGATACGGTACAAGCCTTGCGAGCCACGGCACCCTTGTCCTTGTTCACGCACTGCACATAAACACGACGCGACTTCTTGCCTTGCGGACGAATCTCGATGATGTTCTTCGGACAAGCCTTGGCACAAGCGCCGCAAGCCGTACACTTCGCTTCGTCCACCTCGGGAAGCCCGGTTTCGGCATTGATATGAATGGCATCGAACTTACAAGCGCTTACACAGTCGCCACAGCCCAAACAGCCAAAACTACAACCCGTCTCGCCCCCATAAAGAGCTGCCGCAATGGCACAACTCTTAGCTCCGTCGTACTGGTTGATACGAGGACGGTTGGCACACGTTCCATTACACCTTACCACTGCGACCATCGGTTCGGAAGCAGCAGCATCCAATCCCAGAATTCCGGCAATCTTTGTCATCACAGGCTGTCCGCCCACCGGACAAAGCTTGCCTTCCAGCGAACCTGCTTTGACGCAAGCGTCGGCAAATCCGCTACAACCGGGGTAACCACATCCACCGCAATTCGCCTGAGGCAGCACTTCGGCCACCTGAGCAATCCGCGGATCTTCATACACGGCAAATTTCTTAGAAGCCACATAAAGGATAGCAGCCGCTATCAACGCTATGGCTCCCAACGAAATCACTGCAATCAGAATTACATTCATAAATCAGTTGTTTATTAATTGTTAGTTTGTTAAATGTTTATTTTCCTGTCAACTCATCGGTTGTATGACAAAAGAGAACTTTTTCTTCATCCTCGATTTGTTCATCCACAAGATGCCGTAATAGGGCACAAGCAATGCCAACGAACCGAGTGCGGACCACAATTCGTCGTTCCAGAGAGCCATAAAAGCAAACAGAGAAATGATTAAAAGAAGGAAAGGCAGTACAAATGCCAGCAGGACAGCCATCATCCCCATCGAGAGTTCTCCTGCCACCCAGACGCGGTCGCCGGGCTGAAAGGACAAGGCACGCATATCATACACGTCAATCAGTTTTTCTTTTGTATCTGCAGAACTACAATGTCCCTTGATACTACACGAAGCGCAGGCCGATGTCTGTATGATCCTCACACGAAGGTGAGAACCGTTTATCTCTTCCACAACTCCTTGATGTTTTATAGTATTCGCCATTTTGCAAAGTGAGCATTACAAATCGCGGCAAATTTACACATTATTTATGAACTGCAAGCCTTTCGCCCCTATTTTCTGTGCACGCAAACGCCCTTTTTCCGTTTTTTGCCGCTTTTTGCCACTTTCCCTTCCCAGGCAAAAGGCCGAAAAGAGATAAAGTCAAAACAAACGCTCCGTCTTCTTTCAGGCACGGATTTCACGGATTGATAAAAGAAAATAGCGCATAATTCCGTGAAATCCGTGCCTGACAATTATATCCTGATGTCGGTCTCTTTCGTTTGGACACGAAATTGTGCCAATCACCATTTGTAGTTGATACCGAAACTCAGCAACTCCTTCAACTGGAAGTGGCTGTTGCCTGTGGTCGGTGCGCTACTATCGTCAAAGCGGGCGTGCACATACAATTTTGTGGAGAGATAGCGGTTCAGCACAAAGTTAAATGTATTCTCCCATTCTATGCGCGTCCATTCGTAACTGGTCTGGAAATCCATGCGAGAATCCAATACGATAGACGGAATAATGGTCCATGAGAGCGTAGGCTGTATCTGCGAACCGAAATTATGTCTGACGTGTTTGCCTTCCTCCAGACCGAAGCTCACTTCATCCACCTCCTTGTTGCCGATATAACGCATCATGTAAGTCAACGGAGCGATGAAGACAGAAAGGTTGAATTTCTTCTTCTTCAGCTTGTAGTCCATACCGATACTGCTCGACCAGTCTGCAGGCGCAAAGAAAGAAGACACCAGGCTCTCATTGTTCGCCTTGTAGCCATTGCAGAACTGTGTCTTGAATTCGGTTGTAACCGTATAGTACCACCGGTTCGCCGCCTGAATACCCAATTTGCTATACAACCGGAACTGGTCTGTATTCACCAAATAATCGTGGTATTTATCGGACGGCGCTGAACTGATTCCCAATTTGGCATCCAGCAAATTTTCCCATTGTATTTTTTCCCGGTCGTTATAGTTGGCAAAAAGCTGCAGAATGGCAAGTGCCGCATTGGTGCTTTCACCTCCCTTATACCAGTTGTCCGAAATATAGTTCTGCGTAATCTGCAACGAACCGCTTCCGCCCGTCACCCACCAATTGGGTTTATGGATAACGACATCGGCATCTTCTTTCACGCCTACCGCATCTTCTTTTGCAAACAGTTTCACAACCGATGGTTTGGAAGAGACTTCTTTTGCAATGTTATCCCTGTAGGTTTTTCCTTTCATGATTTCTGCCTCGGTTCTTACTACCAGATCGGGACATTTTATATACGTGTCCAGCAAAGTACGGTCCACCCTTTTGTTGACACGCTCCTTTTCCGTAAAACACAAGGAGTTGAACGGTAGCATCTCACGGGTCAAAGCAGGAACCGAATCCGCCTGTTGGAATTTCCAATCCACTTCGGAGAGCCTGTCCATCGGCGCGTTATAATAGGTCAGAGGGATGAACAGACGGTAATAGTGGGGATCGACCGCAATGTACCGCTCCGGTGTAGTGGGGTCGTGAAGGTAGTCCAACACCCCGATTTTCTGCTCATACAACACCGACACCGTATCCACCCGAAAGCCCTCTCCTTCCGGCCTTAATTTCAAAATCATATACTCTTTCATGATTCCCGACAGGGTGTCCGGTTGCACTTCCGTCTTCCGTTGATTATTCTTCAAGGTGACAACCGATGTATCCTGCGCCTTTGCCGATGCGGAAACCATGGCAGCAATTATCCAAAATGCAATATACTTCCTCTTCATAATACCTTAAAACTATAATTTGAGTGCAAAAGTCGTTCAAAAGGTTCAAAAAGCATAGGAACAGCGG
>NZ_JAICZW010000025.1 GCF_029057325.1 Bacteroides sp.
GTAGTGGATGAGAAATTCTTCCTCTTTAGACTGGCTAAGATTTATGCATACCCCCAATGATTATCGGGTGAGCCATATAGCATCCTAGTTCATTCAATATACATTATCGTGGATTTAATAAAAGTACTGTTATTCTCCACATATAAACATATTCTGATAATTAATCACCAGCCGTTTGAAAGCCAATACGAAATCCACTCCCAATGAACCTGAAAACAATTGGCTGTTGAAATCTGTATTCTTAATGACTTCCGTATCATGCAATGTTACAGTAGAACCTGCTGCCTCGAAACAAAATCTTGGCAATGTTACAGCTTTTGTCTGCGATATTCCACCAAAACCTCCACGGGAAGTTGTCTGTTCTGCAAGTCCCTCAATGGCATCGGGAAATGTTATTGCAAACTTGTTCCCCAAATCAGTCTTTACATTTCCTGTATCAAAAATCAAATCAAAAGGTTGTCCGTTATAACAGATTCGCACTTGAGGTGTATTTGATGATAGATACATATTTGGTTCTCCCTCAGACAGCTTTTGCGGAAAAACGAACTTGCTGGCTTCATTATCTATGATTATTTCCTTTGCATCTCTGATGAAATGATAGCCAAGCACTCCGTCAAATGTAAATACTGAATCCACTTCATTGTCGAGAGGCGCAACCATAAAGACAGGATTATGATATACCAGTTCTCCTATTTTTAGCGAATTTGCCGATGCAAGTTTTACAAAACCTATCTCCATACCTGATACGGGGATTGAATCTGTTATAATTTTCAGACCTACTTCTTCCGCATATTTTTCTGAAACGAAATTACCAAACGAACAACCTGTATCAAAAATATAGTTTTTCGTTATACCATTTACTTCTACAGGTATATAAACATGTTTGCCTCTTCCTATTGTCTCCACACTTAGTGGTACAATAACATCTCGATTGGGACGTTCAAGATAAGGTTTTGGCACATTGGCAAGTGCTTTACCTACTTTTTCAATAAACACAAAACTATAAAGTTTTTCAAACGGTACGGATTCTTTGAGTGCATTAACCAAATCTTCTCCAATTTCTCCTGCTTGTTCATACATTCCTAAATTCAAAAGATTCATACCTTGCAAAGCTGCCATTCCTATTGAGGTTTCTGCTCCCATTTCATTTTGATGATACAACAACAAACTATCAAGGGCGACAGCAGCATTTTCTAACTTGTTAAAGCCAATACCTAACTGTGCATCTGCTATAAAATTGAGCATCTTCACGCTTACAGAATCTTTTAAATTCGGATATTCTTTTCTTAACTGAAACAAATCTCCACTATTAAGGATTTCACCCATTTTCACATCTGCTTGTGTTTGTGAATAAACAGAACTATACCCTAATAAAAAGGTAATAAGGAGAAATGAAAGTCTATTCGTAATTCTCATACTGAATTTAAATGATGGATTAAACATTAAGTAAATATAGGATATAAATCATGAAAAAGGGGTAGCAGACACGTATTTTTTCTCTCGGCTTCAGCTTGCATTTGCAGTGACGCAGATTCATACAAGCATAGAAATCATATTCGGAAATATTCTCGAATTGTTCTCCTATGCAGGTCGTATGAACGAGCGAAAGCAATTCAGTGTTGAAGTATTCGTGTTGTTCCTCTTCTGGTGTTACATAATTTGTATTTCTCCTGCCATATATCTTGGGTTTATGGATTCTTATCTTTATCAAGAAAGGAAGTCAGCTCCTCTTCCACTTCTTCTATGCTTGGCAGAGCCGATTTTAATTTTTCAGGTATAGCCTTGCTCAGTTGGTAATCGCTGATGCCTATCGGCTGGTCGTAGCCTGCCAATGCGTATTGTGCTACAACTTCGTCTTTCCCTTTGCACAACAACAACCCGATGGTCTTGTTGTCATTCTCTCCCCTCAGTTTGTCATCCACCACATTGATATAGAAGTTCAGTTGCCCTGCATACTCCGGTTTGAATGGGGTAGCCTTTAATTCTACCACGATATATGCGTGCAGGGGGAATGGAATATAGAATCAGGTCTGCATAGAAATCACTGTTTCCGACTTGGAAATGCTTCTGTCGGGCAACAAAGGCAAAGCCATTGCCCATTTCCAGCAAGTAACGGGTAACGTGCTTAACCAGTTGTTCTTCTATGTCCCTTTCGTCTGCCTTTTCCTTAGTTCCAGCCAAGTCAAAGATGTATGGGTCTTTCAGAAGGTAATTGGTGAGGTCGCTTTGCGGTGCAGGAAGTGTGGCTGTGAAATTGTTTACCTTATTATTGCTGATTTGTCTGCAGTACAGGTTGGTCTCAATTTGTATTTTAAGGACATTGCTACTCCAGCCCATTTCTACGGATTGTTTCATGTACCAATAGCTTACACCCAATGGAAGCGAACTGTTAAGCATAATCACATGGCTCGCCCAATTGGTTCTTGCAACAGGCGATGCCATAAATATGTTTTCTATATCCTTAATTTCCATACGGTAAATGTCGGATACGGTTTTAGCAACATTATGAATTTGTGCAAGAGGTTCTTGCGTGATTATAATTTCTTTGTTATCAATGAATTGAATTTGCGCAAGAGGCTCTTGCGTAAATCGTAAATCGTTTAAGTAGCGTACTTCGTCTGCAATTTTTCCACGTTTGGAGCTATCAGCTTTGCATCCGTTTTAATGAAATTCTGTAATGTCCTTAAAGGATATGCCTTTGCAAACTGACACATATAAGTAAGGTTGCGTTCCGAATAGCCTTTCTTTTCGGGGAAATTCAGCCGGATAGCCTTTGCCAGTTGCTTGATGATTTTACTTCCCCATCCGTATAAGTTTTGATGATAGAGGATATAGTTGCCCATTTTCCAGTAATGGAACAACATTTGCGCATTGGCAGCGGTAATCAGCCGGACTTGCGCCTGTTGTATTTCCGAACCGACAGCAGTTATAAATGCGTCAAAGTTCGTCTTTTCTATGTTATCTCTGTTGTTGCTCATCTTATGCTACTTTCAGCATACAAATATAATTCAATGGTGGTAATATCTGAAACTAATGTATTTTTTTGTACTCAAAAAGATCATTTTGCGGATCCGGTTGAATGCCTGCATGCTTTTCAAACAGGATATCCATGTCTCTGAACGCTTTATTTCCCTTTGTAAAATAGTCTTTCTGTGCGGCAAAAAGTGATAAACTCAGTGGAAAAAGTTCATCTCAGCGCCTGAGATGTATATCTCAGCACGCGAGATGTACATCCCGGCACACGAGATGTGTATCTCAGGCGCTGAGATATAGTTTTTCCTGTGTCTTGCATCTTTTTGTTGGCTGTGTTTTGCTTCTTTTTATCGGCAGTTCGATGAGATGTGTACCTTTATGGGATGCTCATGATTCCGCCTTGAATACCGGCTCCGCCTTCTGTATCTCCGATTCAAAGCCGAACCAGTAGCCTGCCTGCTTCTCCTCGTCCATCGGGAGGAAGCATAGGCGGAGGCTCTGCTTGTATGCTCCGTAGATTACGTTCCATTGTTCGGGCGGCGTCTGCCGTTTGGTTCTGACCTTCTCGGCGGGCTTTTTCTTCAAGGACATGCCGGCTTCTATCCAGGCGATGGTAATCGAAGTCAGGTATGCGGGATAGTGGATGCTGCAAAAGTCATAGAAGACCAGGCCGCGCTTTTCCAGGCTCATGGGCTGGTCTATCAGGTTCTGCTGTATCAGGTACTTCAGGAAGAGGGGGAGGAACGTCTCGTTCTCCACTATCAGCCAGCGGGTGACGCATTGCCAGGCGGCGGTGTTGTAGAATCCGTCGAGCAGGCGCGACAGTTGGCGGGCGGTCTGAAGCTCGCCGACGCTGATTTCGTTGGTTTGGAGCACTTCGTAGGGGGGAAGGGGGGAGTAGCGGATGCCCAGTTCTTCCGCTCTTCTCCGCATCTCTGTGCCCGGAAGCAGTTTCAGCGATTCCAGTTGTATCTCTCCGGCGTTGTATGCGGCAAGCGTGCGTACGTCTTCAAAGATTTCGGACAGCCGATAGAGGGGCAGGCCGGCGATGAGGTCGGCGTGTGTCTCCATGTTGGGCAGCGAACACAGGAAGCGGAGGCCTTGCAGCGCATCGTCCAGGCTTCCCAGTCGTCGGCTTGTTTGGAGGACCGGTTCACGCAGGCTCTGGATGCCTGCTTCCAGGTGGAGCAATCCTTGGGGCAGCCTCTTCAGTTCTTCTTTCAGCTCGTCGGACAGCAGGGCGGGGTGCATCTCCAAATGGAAGCGGATGTCGGGCGCGAACTCCAGGAAGAGTCGGAGCAATGCCATGGCGTGGCGCGGGTTATAGTTGAAGGTCCGGTCGAGGACACGCACGTTCTTGATGCCATGTTGCCGGATGGTGTGGAGGCGTTCGCGGATGCTTTCGATGGAGAGCGTGCGTACCGGCTTTTCGCCGCCACTGACGCAGAAGGCGCAAGTGTTGAAGCATCCCCGTGTCGTTTCAAGTTGCACGAATGGTTTGTCCCAGTTGAAGAAACGGCTTTTTTCCGGCGGCACCAGTTCCGAGAAGCGGAGCACGCGGGCGATGCCGTTGTCTATGTATCGATGTCGGGCGTCGAGGTAACAGAGTCCGGGGATGTCGTGCCACAATTCCGGCCGGTCATGGTGAGCCAGCCATTGCGGGAAGGCCTCTTCGCCCTCGCCTCTGAATACGCAGTCGATGAAGGGATTTCTGTGCAGGTAAGTTTCGTTGTCTCCCAAGAACTCCGGTCCTCCCAAGACGACGCGGCAGCGGGGGAGCAATGCCTTCACTCTGGCGACGATGTGCAGCAGCTGTTCGTGGTTGAACAGCCAGGCCGTCGCTGCGATGATGTCGGGGCGGTGCCGACAGACTTCATCGACAATCATTCCCGCCTGTTCGTTGATGGTGGCGGAGACCACTTCCCACGTGACGGACTCATCGTCCGCTACCTGCGCATGCAGTGCGGGAAGCGCCAGCGAGGCGTGCGCATACGAGCTGTTCAGGTCTATCCAAAGAAGTTTCATGTGCCGGTCGTTTCTTCCGTTTCAAGATTTTTCGATTACGCTGTTTCCGGAAACCCGGCTGAACAAGGTGCATTTGCGGAAAACAACCGTATCTGCCAGAAAGTAGTTGAAAAGTCCGGAGATGAGCAAGGCGGCAAAGTTGCACCATATCACATCCCAGCCGAATACCCTTTCGAAGAGCAACAGGAAAACCATCTTCACGAGGAAGCCCAGAACGGACGACAGGTTGAAGACAACGAAACGAAACCAGAAGTCGCGCATGCACCTGCCTTCCAACCGGTCTTTCCATATCCAGCAATAGGACCAGAGGAAGTTGCTCATCACCGCAAACTCGAACGAGATGATGGGGGAGAGGATGTAAATCCCGTAATAGTCTTCGAACAGGAACTTGGAGCACACCCATAGCACCAATGTATCGACACCGGTGCCAAACAGACGGCTCACGACAAATTCAATGTAAGTACGTAAGTTCACGTCACGCTTTTTTATGTTGAGGGACATACGGTTTCAGAGGGTCGCGTTCCGACAGCATGCGACGGTCGGTCAGGAACTGGCTGAGCCATGCTCCGAAAAGGAAGAGGGAAATCAGCAGGCCCATGATGTCGAACACGCCTAACGCCTGTCCGCATACCACCCAGGAGAATTCGGACAGCGGGGTGTACATGAATATCGTATTCATCAGAATCACCGCCAGCCTGAATTCCGTGGGGCCGAAGCTGCCATACGTCAGACGGAACTCGTCTTTGAGAATCGTAGATATATAAGTATAAATGGAGAGTACCAGATAGCCTGCCAGTACCAGCATCGCCACATCCAGCCTGAACATGGGAGAGAGTCCGGCACCGATACACATGATGCAGATGGTGACGGCATCCAGCGTATGGTCGATGAAGAAGCCATAGATAGGACGTTGCGCGTGGCGCACACGAGCCAATGTTCCGTCCAGGCTGTCGCCATACCAGTTGACGAACAACCCGAAAGAAGAGAGCCACAAATAACCGGTGTCGATATGTGCCAATATAAAGCCCACTGCACAAATTACGGCACCCAACACTCCGGTATAAGTAAGTATATCCGATGTCATCCACGCCGGCTGCCTTTCGGCAAGCCATACCAACACTTTCTTCTCCATTGCATTCAGCAATGAAGTCTGAATTCTATTTGATTCTTCTTTTCCCATTTTTATTTTTTGCAAAAATATATATGTTAAATGAAGCAAAGTATCAAAAAGTTTTCTTTTTGGGAGTATTTAACGTTCGAGGAGACCTGATTTGATTTATTTAATCTACCGATGGCTGTCGGTGGCTGTCTATCTGCAGTTCCGACAGCCCCTGATCGCTTCTTGTCCGGCATCGGAAACGGTCGGGGGGAAGGTAGTCCGAAAAGCCTGTCGCTGCTTACATTGTGTCACGATTTTAGGCACGGGTTTACACAGATTACACGGATTTTTTCTTTGCTTGAACCGTGAAATCCGTGCCTAAAAAAGCATAACGGAAGTTCCCGGACAGCCTGGGTGGAGTTACGGGAATTGGATGCGGAAGCGGGTCAGCCCGTCGCTGTGGGTACGTAGCGAGAACGTACAGTTGTGGCGGGTGAGTACCTCGCGGATAAACACCAGTCCGATTCCCTGTCCGTTGGGCTTGGTGGAGAAGAAGGGGTTGAAGAGCTTGGTTTCTACCTCCTTGCTGATGCCGGGGCCGTTGTCGATGACCTCGATGGAGGCGGGAACGAGGGTTCTGACCACAATCTCACCCTCGCTTTCTGCCCTGTCGGGGGCGTTTGCGATGCTTTCTACCGCATTTTTGATGATGTTTACCAACACTTGCTCAAAGAGGGCGGTGTCCATTCGGACCATCCCTACCTCAGGGTCGCACTCCAAACGCAACTTGATGCGACGGTCGTTGCACATGCCTTCCATGAAACGCTTGCAAGTAGATACCTGTTCGTTCAGTTGTGCTGGCATTAAAGTGGGATCGGGAATCTTCACGACGTCTGCAAAGCGGGTGATGAAGCGGCTCATGGAGAAGCAACGCTCCGTGCAGATGCGCATCATGTCGCAGATGTCTTCCATCTCTTTCTCTGTGGAAAGCGTCTCTTCCACCGTGTCGAGGGTGGAAGTGATGCCTGCGGTTGTGTTGTTTACTTCGTGCGCTATCATGCGGATGACCTTCTCATACGCCTGTTTTTCGGCCCGCATCACCTCTTCCGTCATGCGTTCTATCAGAAAGAAGGGATGCTTGAAGCCTTGGTCTATGAAAGAGGTATGTGTGCATTTGTAGATATTGGCATCGTTCAGATGAATCATGGCAATCTTGTCTTTGGGGACGGCGGAGAGCTCGACCGCCAATAGGGAATCTATCTGATCGAGCCGTTTACCGATGGCCTCTTCCGGCCGGATATTGAGCATCTTTAGTGCCATCGGGTTCAGTTGCGTCACTTCTTCATGCAGCGACAGGATGACTACTCCCATGGGGGATGCCTGAATCAGCAGGTCCAGAAAGTGGTTCTGTTCGCGCAGGCGCAACCGTTCGTTCTTGAGCTGGTCCATCATGCGGTTGAAGATGTTCACAATGCGGTCGGCCTCATGTTGTTTCACGCAGCTGAGGCGGCTGCTGAAGTCCTGTTCGCGCAACAGCTCCATGCCGTTACCTATGCTGTTTATGGGCTTGACTATCTTCTTGTAGAACAGAATCAGGTAGAGCAGAATCAGTGCCATGAATCCTTCCATCAGAAACAGATGCAGCTCTTGCTTGACATCCAGAAGGTATATCAATGCTCCGCCCAGTCCGATCAGCAGGAGAACCAGTATGTAGAAGAAGAATTTGATGCGCACGTTTGATGATGATTGATTTTATGGCACGATGTTGTATTTCTCTAACCGGCGATAGAGCGAGGCGCGACTGATGCCCAGCGATGAGGCTACTTGGCTGAGATTGCCGTTGTGCTGCTCCATGGTCTGCAGAATCGTTTGCCGTTCTATCTCTTCCAGGGTCATGCCGGCAAGGGAGGCTTCGGCGGCTTTTCCCGATGCGTTGTGCTGTAAGTAGCGGATGTCGAAATCGGCCGCTTCCAATATCGGTTTCCCGCAGACCAGGATGGTGCGTTCGATCAGGTTCTTCAATTCGCGGATGTTGCCGGGATAGGGAAGGCGCGACAAGAAATCGAGCGCGTCTGCCGAGAACTCCGTATGCGGCAATCCGTTGGTTTCCGCCTGACGGGTGGCAAAGTGGCGGGCAAGCAGCGGTATGTCGTCGCGGCGTTCACGCAGTGCAGGCAGTTTTATGGTAATCAGGTTGATGCGGTAGTAAAGGTCTTCGCGGAAGGTGTGTTCGGCAACCATCTTCTGCAGGTCGGCGTTGGTGGCGGCCACCACGCGCACATCGACTTTGCGCGGACGGCTGTCGCCTAACACCTCAAATGTCTGGTCTTGCAGCACACGCAGCAGTTTCACTTGGCAGGAAAGGTCGAGTTCGCCAATCTCATCAAGAAAGATGGTGCCTTTGTTCGCCATTTCAAAACGCCCTGTCCTGTCGGAAACGGCATCGGTGAATGCTCCTTTCTTATGGCCGAACATTTCGCTTTCGAACAGGCTCTGTGAAATGCCGCCGAGGTTGACCTTGACAAAGGGGTGTTTGGCCCGTTGGCTGTTGGCATGGATGGCTTCGGCTATCAACTCCTTGCCTGTTCCGCTTTCGCCGGTAATCAGGATGGAGGCGTTGGTGCGGGCGATGCGGGCCACGGTCTCCAGTACGTCTGTCAGCCCTTTCGACTGGCCGATGATGTTGCTGCGGTCTAATGTCAATTCATGCGCTTTGTTTCCTTGCTCCGAGGCGGCGGAAAGTTCGAGGGCTGTCTTGATGCGTTGCAGGAGGGCGGCATTGTTCCAGGGTTTGGTGATGAAATCAAAGGCGCCGGCACGCATGCCTTGTACGGCCAGTTGGATGCTTCCCCAAGCTGTCATCAGGATGACGGGCACATCGGGATGGAAAATCTTTACCTGTTTCAGCAGGGTGAGCCCCTCTTCTCCGGTGGTGGAAAGGGTGAAGTTCATATCCATCAGAATCAGTGCGGGTGCTTCGTTTCGGACAATTTCCATCGCTTCGCAAGGCCCCGAAGCTGTTTTTATTTCATATCCGGCCCGTTTCAGCATGAAGCTGAGTGAAGAGCGTACGGTGCTATCGTCATCTATTATCAGTATCATGGTAATGTTATTGCTGTTTGCTTTTGCAAAATTAGAGTTTTTTTGTGATTCCCGGTCTGAAAATCAAAAGAAATGCTGTGAATGGGAACAAAACACGGAGACACGGAGGCACGGAGTTTTTTTGTCTTGAGACGAGGGAGACTGAAGAGTCTGTTCTTCAGAGATAAGAGCGGAAGGAGGTATTTTCATTCTCTCTTCATTCTCTCTTTACTCTCTCCTTATTCTCTTAAAGAAAAACTCCGTGTCTCCGTGCCTCTGTGTTCTGCATCAAGATTTCACAATGTCTTCAAAGTCCGCCTCCAATTCCGTGTTCCGTTCAAAATCCCACAATGTCAGGCTGCGGAGTTGATAGAAGTAGTACCAGTAGTAATAGAGTTCGGAGATGTGCTTCTGCCGTGCTTCGTCTTTGGAGTTCTGCGCGTCGTTCAGGTCCAGCGTGCTGATTCGGCCAATCATGAATGTCTCGACACTTGTCCGGTAGCGCTTTTCGGCGATGATGTCCGCTTCTTCGGCGATGTCCAGCTGCTGCGCCTGGTTGTTGAAGTTGGCGACCAGCAGGAAGATATCTTGGTTGAAGTCCATCTGCTCCTGCCTGATTCTGGACAGCACCACTTCCCGGTTGCTCTTGGCCACCCGTACCTTGCCGCGGCGTTTGCCCCAGTCGAGAATCGGAATCTTGACTCCCACCTGTACGATCTGGTTGTCGAGCAAATCTTTGTATGCCGCTGAAAACTCCTGGTTTTGTCCGGTATATCCCACGCTGGCAAACAGGTCGATGCTCCGCAGGTTTCCCCGTGCCGAGGCAACCGCGTAATCGGCTTCCAACTGGCGGCGGCGGATGTTTTGGGCGAATGAGTTACGTACCAGTGCCTTGTTCAGGACATGGTCGTACTCGATGTTGACATCGGGCACGGAAGCGGGCAGCACCGGATTCAGAGTCTCCTGTTCGGATACGCCAAGGAAGGAGCGGAGCTGGAACATCCTGGCTTTCAGAGAACTTTCCGCCTCCGTTACGTCCGCCTTGCCTTGCAAAGCGTTCAGCTTGAGTTGCAGCAGGTCGTTTTCCGAAATCTGTCCCATCTTGCGTTTGGCAATCGCCACTTCATAGAGCCGGTCGGCATTCGTCTTGTTTTGTTGTGCGGTTGCCAGTCCCTCTTTGGCCAGCAGCAACTGGAAGAAGTAAGTGATGGTTTTCATGGTCACCTCTTCTGTGGCGGAGATGAATTTCGCTTTCGCTTCGGCATAGCGCACGGGTTCGATGCGGCGGTTCCACTTCAATGAATTGACTCCGAAGACGGGTTGTGTCAGTTCAAGGCTGAGGGGGACGGACATGAACTGCTTGTTGCCATCGGACCCTAATTGCTTGAGATAGTCGAGCGAGGAGGTCAACGACAGCTTGCCTCCCGTGAACCATAGATTCTGGTCAATGGACAGCTGGCCGGACAATCCCAACGTGTTGTTGCGGACAAAGCTGTAGGAACCGTCTGAGTTCTGATAAGTGCTGTACGATTTCCTGTAATTGGGCAGCGTACCGGTGAGGTTCACTTCCGGCAACAAATCCGCCCGGAAAGTGCGGTATTCCCAGTAGGCGGTTTTCAGTTCGTTCAGCGCTACGGCGGCATCCACAGATTGGGTACGTGCCAATGCGATGGCTTCGGTCAGGGTGATGTTGCGCTCATTTTCTTGCATATCGTTTTGCGCCGTTAAGGTCAACGGCATCAAAAAACAGGCGGCGAGTAAGATATTCTTTTTCATATTCGGTTTTTAAATAAGTCACCGACAGAAGAGCAAAGAGTGTGCCAAGTGTCCCGAAGGCTGTCGGAAGAGATTGAAGGAAAACACTCACTGCTTACTATATGCTCCGATTCTGAACGAAAAATGTGCGTTTTTTACGGGCAATACAAGAAGAAAGTCATGAAATCGGCCTGAATTTTGTCTAAAAGGAAATGCGATGAAAATTTGCGGAAAATCCGGGAAGAGGAGATGAGTGTCCGTTTTCGAACAGTACAGGTGTTCATTTGCGGACAATGGAGCATGTTTTTGGGATGAAGATTATTTTTTGGGGGGCTGTCGCCGAATTGTCCGATAGCCACCGGCTGTGAGCGTGGCGTTGAATCCGGCATCTCTTTTTGCGTGTAAAATATTTTTTCGTTCCCTTTTTGCTGCCGGCTGATTCCGCTGAAAAAACGGCTTTCTTCCTTTTATCCCCGGTTCTTCCTATCTACATCCTATCCTACCCCTACCAGGGCCTATTCGGCTTCGGACGTTCTTCGGACAAACTCCACTC
>NZ_JAICZW010000026.1 GCF_029057325.1 Bacteroides sp.
GGTGTCAACGATACTAAATTCTTTATCTTCCGCCTTTGCAATCTATACGCATAAACACAGGTTTATTACCATGCGCCCTCATGATTCTTATATCTTGAAAAAAAGCCGATAACATTTCATGTCACCGGCTTTTCTCTTCTTGTTCTGAGCCTCTTGTCGGATTCGAACCAACGACCCCGAGATTACAAATCACGTGCTCTGGCCAACTGAGCTAAAGAGGCGGGTGGGCAAGCTTACTATATCGCGCCGCTACAACCAACTACCTTTGCTGCGATCAAGCCCTGGAGGATTCGAAGGGAGCTGGCCGTATAGGACTTACCCGTTTTTGTTTTGCGGTTGCAAAGGTAGGCATTATTTTGGAATCTGCAATAGGTTGTGCCGATTTTTTTTGTATTTGTTTCCACGGCACGGCTTTTTCATTTAGTTCTTACACTTATTTTCAGACGCGGATTTATCGGATAAAGCGGATTTTATTTTTATCAACTACATCAATAATCTGCCCAATCCGTTAAATTCCGCGTCTGAAAAATGAAAACGACGTTCAATCGTTTGTCCGATTGTACTTCAACATTTTGCAGGGCTGTACCTTGGTGCAGCCGCCCATTGGCATGCCGACAGTCGGTATCCTGTTTTTTAGATGTAAATATATTTTTCTTTTCCTTTTCAAAGCTGACACGTACCGGCGAAAAAATCTCCTTTTCTCGTTTCTTCCCTGTTCTCCCTACCTGCTTCCTATCCTACCCCTACCAGGGCCTATTCGGCTTCGGACGTTCTTCGGACAAACTCCACTCCCTAGGACCGAAGAACGTCCGAAGAACGTCCGAAGAAACACCGAAGGAAGTACGGAGCAGAAAAGGACCTGAAAAGATACGGAAAGGAAGCGCCAAGTGTGACGGACTTTCCGGAAGGAAGAAATATCGTGTAAATATTTGTGATTGTTTTCCCGCGAATTTAGCCTTTGTAGGGAGGCAACTATTCGTCTATCGTGCCAAGTGTGATGTGCAAACGACCGGCTCTGACTGAAAAAACAAGTCTGTTCTTTTTCAGTATCGCTTTTTTCATGTTATTGGAAAATAAATCTTACATTTGTCAGATGAAACCATAATTATGATACACATGAAGAATCGCATACAGGCATTTTCTCTTTTCTTGCTTTTTCTCCTTCTTCCTTGGGGCAAGGCGGTGGCAGGTTGGAACAACTTCATTCTCAATTTCGACAAAAGCGATTATGGAAAAGGTATTCAGACTTGGCAGATAGCTCCTTATAAGAATAATTGGGCCTATTTCGCCAATAAGAACGGTTTGGTTCAATTCGATGGCAATGCCTGGAGTGTATTTCCTCTGGATAATGCATCGGATGTGCGTTCCGTTTTGGTGTCTGCGCCCCAAAAGCGCATCTATGCGGGAGGAATCAATGAATTCGGCTATTTTGAGCCCAACGAGAATGGTTCTTTGGTTTATCATTGCATGTCCGATACGTTGGACGAAAACATCCGTCTTCTTGGAAATGTATGGGGGATTCATGAGACCGACAACATCTTATATTTTCAGGGAGACGAGCGGGTTGTCAAGTACCTGAACGGGAAATACACGGTTATCGAGATGAATGCCAAGATAGATTGTTCCAATATGGTCAATGATATTCTCTATATAGGGACGGACAAAGGAGTGTGGCTCTTGATTGGGAATACATTCTTTCCTTTGCAAGGGGCCGATTTGTTGGCCTCTAAACGAATCCGTGGCATTATACCCTATAAGAAGGGGGTATTGGTGGTGACGGCATACAGTGGCTTGTATTATTGCGACGGACGCACGATGGAGCCGTTTGTCACGGGTGCCGAAGCCTTCATGCACGAAAATGAGGTTTTTTGTGTGGCTCAAAAAGGGAATCTGATTGTTTTGGGAACGATTCACAAGGGGCTGGTACTGATAGATTGCGGCACCATGAGGCTGAAGTATTTCAATGAGAACAATGGCTTGAAGAACAATACGGTGCTTTCCGTTTCCTTCGACGACACCGGAAATCTATGGGCCGGTTTGGATAGTGGCATCGATTATGTCTGCCTGAGTTCGCCTTTTACCAACCTTTATTCTTATCCTTATTCTTATGGGTCGGGGTATGCGGCGGCGGTGGAAGACGGCTGTCTCTATCTGGGAACCAACCGGGGATTATACTATACGGCCTATCCGGTGCAAATGAACGGTAGCTTGCCCGATATCCGGCCCGTACTCCGCTCCAGCGGGCAGGTGTGGAATCTTTGTAGGGTGGGGGACGAGCTGTTCTGCCTGCACGACCGTGGTATTTTTCTTGTCAAGGGGACTTCGATGGAGCGTGTCGCGGACATTACCGGTGTCTGGTGCTGCCAGCAGGTGAAGGGGCACGAAGACAAGATGTATGTGGGAGTATATAATGGCATTTATCTGCTTGAAAGGCGGGAGGGGAAGTGGCAGGTTGTCTGCAAAATCGAGGGAATGAATGATTCTTGCCGCCTTTTTGAACAAGAAAGTGAGAAGTTGCTTTGGATGGCTAACCGGGACCATATCACTCGTGTGGAGTTGGATGATAATCTGACGAAGGCAATCGGCTTGAAAGAGTATGATGCGAAAGATGGACTTCCGGCAGAACGTGAAATAGCTGTGGCAAAAATAGAAAACAGAATCTATTTTACGACGTCTCAGGGCATTTATAGGTACAACTCCCGTAAAGATGCTATGGAGCTGTGCCCGGAAATGAACAGTCTGCTGAATGGTGTTTCTGACTATTCGCGTCTGTTGGAGCATCACGGCAAATTGCTTAGTTTGAGCTCTCATGAAATCTGTATTGCCAATTTGGAAGCGTATAAGCGGGGGGCGAATACACTGATTCATCCTATTTGGAAATCGCTGATTGAACTTGTGCCTGATTATGAGTCCATCATTCCGCTCTCCGATTCGCTGATGGTGCTTCCTAACGAGAAAGGATTTGCTTTGTTCGCCGTTCCGGCTATGAAAGAACGGAAGGACCGCACCCGCTCCCTCTATATAAGGAATATGCACCTCTCTTATCCCAAAGACTCGTTGGTATATACGGCCAATTTCCTGGATAAGAAACCGGTTCCTCAGATAACCTATTCCACGAACTCTGTCCGCTTTGAGTATGCGCTCTCCTTTTTTGCCGAAGGGGAGGACATTCCTTTTCAGTATCGCCTGAACAAGGGAAGCTGGTCCGACTTCACGATGGTGAATACCAAGGAGTACAGCAATCTGTCGGAAGGGGAATATACGTTCGAGGTGAAAGCCGTTTTTTCAGACGGCACCACTTCTACGGATAGCATCACGTTTTGTGTGCTTCCGCCGTGGTATCGAAGCGGTACCGCCTATTTCTGCTACTTTCTGTTGTTGCTCCTGGCGTTGTGGTGTATCTATCGGTGGGACGATGTCCGTGTGAAGCGCAAGAAGCAGCAGGTGGCAAAGGAGAAGGACAAGGAACTGCATGCGATGGAAAAGGAATACGAAGAAGAGAAAGCCCGCCAGGAAAAGCAGATTATGCAGCTGGAGAAGGAGAAACTGGAGTATGACCTGAAGCACAAGAGCCAGGAGATGGCCAACCTGATGATAAACTTCACCCGCAAGAACGAGATGCTGACCGAAATCAAGTCGGAGATAGCCAAAGTGCTGCCCATCCTGAAGGGAGAAGGTGCGCGCGAGGGCAGGCAGCAGCTGGTGCTTATCAACAGCAGGATAGATGCCAACATGCAGAGCGACGATTTGCTGAAGCGCATCGAGGAGCAATTCGACCTGATACACAATAACTTCATGCAGCGCCTGCACGACAAGCATCCCGACCTGTCGAACAACGAACGCATGATGTGCGCCTACCTCAAGATGAATCTCTCCACCAAGGAGATAGCCCCTTTGCTCAACCTCTCCGTGCGGGGCGTGGAGACCATCCGCTACCGCCTCCGCAAGAAATTCGGCCTGGAGCGCGAGGAGAGTTTGACGGATTACCTGGACAATGGGCTGTAGAAAATGGTTCAAACCGCTAAATTTGGCCGAATTTGGAGGGTTTAACCGCCAATTTCGGTAAAAATTTGGAGAGTTTCCCTGTCTTTGTACCAAAAAGAAAGATATGATAAGGCGTATAATCAAGGATTCTATTGTGGCCGATTATAGGCGAAAGAAGGTAATCGTGTTGTTGGGAGCGCGGCAAGTGGGTAAAACCACCTTGCTTTCCGAGTTGCAGAGAGGGAAGAAGAAGGTGCTTTCTCTGAATTGCGATAATGTGGATGATGTGTTGGCGCTGGAAGGAAAGATTTCCACTGAGTTGAAACACTTGCTGTCATCTTACGAAATAGTGTTTAATGATGAAGCTCAGAGAGTTGGGAACATTGAGTTGACCTTGAAGATGATTGGAGATTTGAAGCTTGATACGCAGGTGGTGGTTACCGGTTCTTTATCGCTCGATATGGCCGACAAAATGAATGAACCGGCTACCGGGCGGCTGATTGAATATAGTCTTTTTCCGTTTTCTTTGCCGGAATTAGCGGCAAATAGTTCGGAGAGGGAAGAAAGTCGGTTGTTGGAGAGACGTATGGTTTATGGCCTATATCCTGAAGTCGTGACTGAACCGGGAGATGCCAAACGTACCTTGATGACACTGACCAACAGCTATCTGTACAAAGATCTTTTTGCCTATGGAGGTATAAAAAAGCCGGAGCTCCTCCAAAAACTGGTCAGGGCATTGGCTTTGCAACTGGGCAGCGAGGTGTCTTACAATGAGTTGAGTAGCCTTTTAGGAGTTGATAAGAGTACTGTGGAAAGTTACATCGGTTTGTTGGAAAAATGCTTTGTCGTGTTCAGGCTCGATTCCTTCAGCCGGAATTTGCGCAATGAGATAAAGAAGGGGAAAAAGGTCTATTTCTATGACAACGGGGTGAGAAACGCGGTCTTGTCGAACTTTGCTCCGTTGGAATTGCGGAATGATACCGGCGCGTTGTGGGAAAACCTCATGGTCAGCGAACGGGTGAAACGAAACGCTTACGGTGGCAATTATGTGCAACTCTTCTTCTGGCGTACTCATGAGCAACGGGAGATAGATTTGATAGAGGAGCAGGACGGAATGTTGCATACTTTTGAGTTCAAGTGGAACTGCAAGGCTACAAGCAGGCAGCCGAAAGCGTTTGCGACAGCTTATCCGGGTTCTTCGTATGAAGTCGTTACGCCGGAAAACTATTGGGCGTTCGTAAGATAAACGGTTTTGTCTTGTTTGGATCTTAGACAGATGATGATTCGGGATTCAAGAACTCTTTAGTTTTACAAAATAACCTACGCACTTATAGAATCTCATGTGACTTTTTTGTCAATAGCAATTTAGGGTGTGTAGGAACGAATGCCTCTGCTGCCCGCTTGTTCTGTTTTCTTGTTCCGAAAAGCAAAGCCTTCAATGTCCGGGATGCCTGCACTTGTTTGCTGTGATATTGATAGATATTGTGGAAAAGTCTCGTTTCTTTATTCGTTCGAATGCATCATTGATTCCCTCAATGATGCGTTTTTTTATTGATTTAAATCCTGTATGTGTCCTGTCCTAAAATTTGCTGGATGTGGTGGTGAAAGAATGTAAAAAAGTAAATACATGTTTTCTAACATAGATTGAGCGTATTGCTTAAAGTATAACTTATCTATTGATATTCAGTAGATAATGTCTTAATGACGTATGTTTGACGTATTCAAAATATTGCTTTGACGTAATAAAGAATGCTTGAAATGTTTCTTTTCTATGTGTTATACGTTACGTTTGCACCGTCCTTTTGGGGACAGAGAACGAGAATAGTTAATCTTAATTAAGTAAAACTTATGAAAAAAGTATTATCAGTTTTATTTTTGTTAAGCTTTACCTTGGCTTCTGTATATGCTCAGAATATACAGGTAAAAGGTACGGTGGTAAGCGCTACGGACAACGAGCCCTTGCCTGGAGTAAACGTGGTAGTGAAAGGTACTACCAATGGTGGCATTACCGATTTGAACGGTAATTTCAGTCTGTCGGTTCCTGCCGACGCAACACTTTCCGTTACTTATATCGGATTCAAGTCGCAAGATGTGGCCGTGAACGGAAAAAGTTCTCTTAAAATCGTACTGATGGAAGACACAGAGACATTGGACGAAGTGGTGGTAGTGGGTTACGGCGTTCAGAAGAAGAGCGTGGTGACGGCTTCTATCGCGAAAGTGAGCAGCGAGGACTTGGAGAACAAATCGCCTGTTCGTATGGACAACGCTTTGAAGGGGTTGGCTGCCGGTGTGGACGTCACTTCTGCATCAGGTCAGCCGGGTGAGGCTCCTCGCGTGCGAGTGCGTGGTATCGGTACCATCAACAACAGCGATCCTCTTTACATCGTGGACGGCATGCCTATCGGTGGCGGTCTTGATTTCGTGAATCCCAATGATATTGAGTCTATCGAGGTATTGAAAGATGCTGCTTCCGGTGCTATCTATGGTGCGCGTGCTGCGAATGGTGTTATTTTGGTGACTACCAAAAAAGGTAAGATGGGTAAGGCGCAAATCAATTATAACTTCTCATACGGCTGGCAGAGCGCTTGGAAGCATCGTGACGTGACCAGTGCTACGGATTATGCTATTTTGCAGAACGAGATGCGTCTGAACGGTGGGGAAGCTCCTGTTTATGCCGACCCTTATAATTTGATAGATGCTAATGGAAATGCTATTAAGGGGTTCGGTACCGATTGGCAGGATTTGGTGTTTTATGATAATGCTCCGGTAGTGAATCATGATGTAACCATCAGTGGAGCGACCGAGAAGACCAATTACTATCTTTCTTTGGGCTATTTTAGTCAAGACGGTATCGTGGGTGGTAATTACGGGCATTCCAATTATGACCGTTTGACCCTTCGCTCAAACAATCAATACAATCTGATTGATGCTTCCAACGAACGCAGTTTCCTTAATAAATTGGATTTAGGCGTGAACCTTGCTTATATGCGCACTCATTCCACAGGGGTATCAACGAACTCTGAATTCGGTTCCATTCTGGGCTCTGCGCTGTATTTGTCGCCTATTCTGACACCTACATTGACAGGTGACGCCGCAAAGAATATGATTGACCATTATAGCGACTATGTGTTGCCTACCGATGCAAATGGCAACCCTTATACAGTGCCTGGTTTTGGCGGTTCTTATGCGGAAATCAACAATCCGCTTGCCATGATGACGCTGAATCCTACGAAGTACTGGTCACACAAGTTTGTTCCCAAGTTTTCTATTGACTTGCAGTTGTGGGACAATTTGAAGTATCATTTCAATTATAGTGCTGATATGGGATTCTGGGGAAATGATTCGGCAACGAAGAGCAAGTATTATCTTTCAGGAAACAATAATGCTTCGCACACCAGTGCCGGTGCTTCCAAATCGCAAAGTGTGACTTGGCAGTTGGAAAACACTTTGACTTACGATAAGACTATCGGCAAACACTCTTTTGGCTTGGTATTGGGGCAGTCTGCCTTGAAGTATAAGGGGGATTGGCTGAATGGAAGCCGTTGGAATCTGGTGAATCCGGATAAACCTTCTATCGACTATTCTACAGGTAATATTGAATATACTTACGAAGAGGTGATTGACCCGGAAACCGGTGAACCTAAAAAAGTGATTACAGGTGCTACCGTGCAGCATAGTGTAGGTGGCGGTCGGAATGTGGAGCACAGGATGTCTTCCATGTTTGTACGTCTGAATTACAATTATGACGAACGCTATATGTTCCAGGCTACGGTACGTCGTGACGGTTCAAGCCGTTTTGGTGCCAACAACAAATATGGTACTTTCCCTTCCGTTTCTGTAGGATGGAATGTATCCAATGAGGCTTTCATGGAGAATACGCGCGATTGGTTGTCGAACTTGAAAATACGGGCAAGTTGGGGTAAGAACGGTAACGATAATATCCCTGAATTTGGATATACCTCGCTTACTGCTATGGGCAACAATGTATTGTTTGGTAAGGATGCCATCAAGTGGATTGGTTCTAAGGCGCAGCGTTTGGCAAATCCTAATTTGAAGTGGGAGGAGAGTGAACAGACTGACTTGGGCATTGATTTGGGATTTTTCAACAATGCGTTGACCTTCAGTGCAGACTACTACATTAAGAAAACAAATGGCATGATTATTGAAATGCCGATTCCAAGTTATGTGGGTGAAACGAAGCCTCTTGGCAATGTGGGCGATATGGAAAACAGCGGTTTTGAGTTTGAACTGGGTTATAAGTGGAACATAGCCGATGCGCATTTTGCGGTAAAAGGCAATGCCACTTATCTGAAGAACAGACTGAAGAATTTGGGTAACGATACCGGCTATATGGATTTGGACGGTATCCAAGGATTGTCCGGTGGCGGTACGCGTGGTTCGAATGGAAAACCTTTCCCTTATTTCTTCGGTTACAAGACAGACGGGGTGTTCCAGAATATGGATGAAGTGCGTGCATACGTCAATAAGGATGGTGGTCTGATTATGCCGGATGCTGTTCCGGGCGATACACGTTTTGTGGATGTCAACGGTGACGGAAAGATTTCTTCGGACGACCGTACCGATATTGGTAATGGTACTCCCGACTGGACGTATGGCTTGAATCTGAATGCGGATTGGAGAGGGTTCGATTTCAATATCTTCTTCCAAGGAGTAGCGGGTGCGGATGTGTTCGACGGTACTTACCGTGCGGATGTTCCTTCGGGCAACTATCCTTCCTGGATGCTGGGACGCTGGACCGGTGAAGGTACTTCCTACAAATATCCTCGTCTGGCTTCGGGCAACGCCACCAACTGGATGGTTTCCGACCTTTATGTGTGCGATGGCTCTTACCTTCGTCTGAAGAATATCACGTTGGGATATACATTGCCCAAGACACTTACTCGCAAGCTCTCTATCGAACGTCTGCGAGTGTATGTACAGGCCGAGAACTTGGTTACTTGGACCAAGTATTGGGGCTTTGATCCGGAAATCTCTTCCGGTGCCACTTCGTTGGGTATCGACCGCGGCGTATATCCGCAGGCACGTACTTATACAGTGGGCTTGAACGTTTCTTTCTAATCTAACTTAATACTTTGAACAATATGAAGACAAATAAGATATTTGCGATAGGTTGCTTGGCTGTCGCTACTTTGGTGGGTACAAGTTGCAGCGATAGTTTCTTGGAGGTGGAAAACCCTACCGGTGAACCTTTGGAAGATTATTATACTACAGACGAACATATTCAGGAAGCGCTGATTGCCGCTTATGACCCTATCCATTGGCCGGATTGGGGATTGGGACAATACAATGCCTTGAACATTGATGCCGAGATTATGGGCGACAATTTCTGGGTAGGAGGTGCTACCAAGACCGATATGCAGAATTGGCACATGCTGTTCAATTACGAAGGTAATGAGAACAATACGCTGAGTTCGCTATGGACAGTGGATTATTCGGGCATCAAGCGTTGTAATGACGTGTTGAAGTATTTGGGATGGGCAAAGGACGTAACTCCTGAAAACAACAAAAGCTATGAGATGCAGGCTCGTTGCCTCCGTGTGTTCTATTATAACATGCTGTGGCATTATTTTGGGAACGTGCCTTTTTATTTGGAAAACCTCAACGAACCTCCTTATACGGCACCCCAGTATAAAGCCGATGAGGTTTACAATGAACTGATTGTTGAATTGGAAGCTGTGATTGATTCCAAAGTGCTGCCATTGAAGTATTACAAGAATGCTAAAGGTGAGAATGATGAAGGACAATTGGGACGTGTTACTCAAGCATTCTGTTATATGATGTATGCCGAGATGGTGATGTACCAGAACGATGAAAGCCGTTTCTCCAAAGCTTTAGGTTATATGAAAGAGCTTATTGCGGAACCGGGGTTCTCGCTGAATCCAAGTTATGCCGCTATTTGGGCTACGGAAGGCGAATGGTGCGATGAATCTATCTGGGAAATCAATTACGAGCAAAGCAACAGTGAACGGGGTTGGGGCAGTCCGTTGGCTGTGGGAGGAACGGTGCTTCCCACATTGATATCTCCAAACACGTTCCCGGGAGATGAAGGCTGGTCGGCCGGTAATGACGGTTGGGGATTCATGCCTGTACGTGTGGAAACTTACGAAATGTTTGAGGAAGGTGACGTGCGTCGGGAGGCGACTTGTTGGGTGATTCCGGCAGAAGTGGAATATACGAAGCGTTATCAGGACACCCATATTTGGCTGAACAAATACCGTCCGTATGACAAGAATTTCAAGAAGGCTCCATTTGACCAAAACTTGAACTATAACAATAATTTCCGTTACTATCGTTATGCTGAGGTCTTGCTGAATGCGGCGGAATTGTCTCTCCGCACCGGTGGTAGTGCTGCTGGTGAGGCAAAAACCTGGGTTAACGAAGTGCGTGAGCGTGCCGGGCTTAATGGCTACTCTTCTGTTACCGTGGATGATGTGTTGACAGAACGTCGTCTTGAATTCGTGGGCGAAGGCAAACGCTATTTTGACCTTGTACGTGCCGAGGGCATCAATGGAGTTTCAAACAAGAATAAGGCTACTACTGCACTTGTTCCTGATGAATATGGGTATCGTACAAACACCTGGAGTGCCAAGAAGAAGTACATTCCTATTGCACAAGGTGAGTTGGATTCAGACCCGGCTTTGGTTCAGAATGATTATAAATAAATAAAAAAACAACTTGTATGAAAAATAGATTGAAATATATATTGGGTGCTGTGTTTGCCGGTTTTACGATGACCGCATGTTCGCCCGAGGAATTTGATGGAGCCAATGGCAATCTTCCGCAAATGTCCGATTATGCCGATAACTTCGTTGTTACGGTCGATCAAGAAACCAACTATGCTTATTTTGAGTTTAAGAGCGCCAAAGGAGTATCTCCGATATGGATTATAGATGGGGAAAGCTATAACGCTTCTTATTCTTTTTCTAAGTATTACCGCAAAAAAGGTGAATATATTGTGGAGTGTAAGGTGAAAAATGCCAATGGACTGAGTGATGGTGTACTTACTAAAACCTTTTCTATAGAAAAAACAAAGATGACCGGTTTCGGTGGTTTTGTGGAGGATAGTGAGTTTAACCTCTTTAAGGGGGTTACTTTCGATGTGGCTTCTTTCTGGTATGCTCCGGGATGGTCGCAAATTGCAGATCCTAAATACTCTTATCAAAAAGGAGCATTTGTTGTCTCTTTGCCGGAAGCGACAACCGACCAATGGCAGGCACAAATGCACCTGGAACTTAATCCGGCTGTTGCTTTGTCGGCGGACAAAACTTATGACTTTTCTGTTATTTTGACTTCGACGACCAAACATCCGGGAGTGACCGTCAAAGTGCAACAGAAAGGTAATGATGATACCTTTATAGATATGCAGCGTGTTGCACTTGATGCCAATGAACCGAAGTGCGTATGGTTTAGCAATTTAGGAGGCGTTGATATTTCAGAACTGAAGTTTGCGCTTGACTTTGGTGGAAATGCTGCCAATACGGATATTACTTTGGAGAGTTTTGTGCTGAAAGATCATGCCAATGACGATGGAACAAAGGTGCCTGAAGTGACAGTGCCTGAACCGGCATGGGTAGGAGTGGATAGTGAAGAAAATCTGTGGAATGGTGCCACCTTTACCAATACATTCTATTATGCAAATCCAGATTGGAGTACCAGACCTAATCCGGAAATGACGGTGAATGGAAATGCCTATACACTGACTTTCCCTGATGCTACCGAAGCTCAATGGCAGAATCAGTTTGCATTTAATACGGACTTGTCTGCTGATACGGAAACGGCCTATGACTTCTGTGTTCTGTTGAATCCGAATGTCGATTTGAAGGGTGTAACTGTAAAATTGGTTCAGACGGACGAACCGGACATGAAACATGACACCAATTTCTTCTTTGCAGAGCAGGTTGACTTGTTGGGCAATGAAGATAATAAGTTTTGGGTTGCAAACATAAAGGCACCGGAAGCGATGCATGCAGTTACATTGGTTTTTGACTTTGGTGGAAATCCGGTTAATACGAAAATAACTGTTAAGGATATTATACTTCAGAAGCATTAATGGGTGATTTCCCTTTCTGTAGTTTTCTGCAGGAGGGGAAATTCCCTTTTTTAATTTAAAAAGAGTAATAGAATGAAGTTAAATTATTTTTTAATTATATCGCTTTTATTCTTTATGGCCTGTGAGAGCAGCAGTGATGCACAAGAGCCATCTGGCAATGCGATATTGACCTGCTCGCCGGATAATGTGGAAGCCGATGCGTTGGGAGGGGTTTATACCTTGAATGTGACTTGTAGTAGCGGCGAATGGAATGCATACGTGGATGATGGCTGTAAAGCATGGACTTCTGTGAAAGTGGCAGGTTCTTTGGAAAATAAGGGAACGGTGACTGTTACGGTGGACGAAAACAAGGGTAAAGAAACGCGTAAAGGCTTGATAACAGTTAAGTCTGGTACCGGGAATCTGGCTATACCGGTGATACAAATGGCGCCTTTGCAAGTGTCTATGTCGGAAGTCTTTTCTAATTCTACCGGTGAAACCATTGTGCTTTCCGTAACGTCTGCCAGTGATTGGAGTGTAAAAGCTGTTGACAGTTGGATTGCGGCAGAAAAGAAAAGCGGTACTACTCTCAATTTGAGTACGAAGCCTAATGAGGCACCCCAAAGTCGTACAGGTTCGGTAGAGGTGCTTTCCGCTAGAGAGAAGGTTGTGATAACGGTGGTTCAGGAATCTGCCGAAGACCATGATATTGTTATTCCTGAAGGCTATAGCTTGGTTTGGCACGATGAATTCAACGAAGGTGCCACGTTAAGTAATGACTGGACTCACGAGGTGCAGAAATCCGGTTGGGTAAACCATGAGTTGCAGAACTATGTGGCCGGCTCGGTAGATGGAAGACGAGTGACTGAACTGGTGGATGGTAAGCTGAATATCCATTGTTTCAAGGGTAGTGATGGCAAGATTTATTCTGGCCGTGTGTATGCTAAAGTAAACAGCGGTTGGAAGTACGGCTATTTTGAAGCTCGCATTCTGTTGCCTAAGGGTAAAGGTACATGGCCTGCTTTCTGGATGATGCCCGTAGGGAACGATTGGAACACCAATCCTTGGCCTATGTGTGGTGAAATAGATATTATGGAGGAAGTAGGTGTAGTGCCCAATGAAGTTTCCTCATCTATACATACGCAGGACTACAACCATACCAAAGGTACACAGAAAACGCATGCCATGACTATAGACCGCGCGGAAGGCGAGTATCATGTCTATGCCTTGAAGTGGACGGAAGACGCCATCACTACTTATGTGGATGGTAGAATACAATTGTCTGTCACCAAACAGCAACTTGGCTCCGGTCATAACCAATGGCCTTTCCACTATGCGTTTTATCCCATTCTGAACTTGGCCTGGGGTGGAGATTGGGGCGGTATGAACGGTGTGGACGAATCAGCATTGCCGGTAACGATGAAGGTGGACTATCTTCGTGTATTCCAAAAGAAGGAATGATGATATATTCGAATAACAACATCTATAGATAATTTACAATGAAAACATTTAATATTCTTTCTATCGGCCTGTTGCTCTCCCTTGTCTCGTGCACGCAAGTGCCGGGTGGAAAAGGCGACAGCGCCATCGAGCAGAAAATAGAGGCATTGCTCTCTAAGATGACTTTGGAAGAGAAGTTGGGACAGATGAACCAAATCTCTTCCTACGGGAACATTGAGGACATGAGCGGACTGATAAAGAAAGGTGAAGTGGGTTCTATCTTGAACGAAGTGGACCCGGTGCGCGTCAACGCCTTGCAGCGTGTGGCGGTGGAAGAGTCGCGCCTGGGCATCCCCGTGCTGATGGCGCGCGACGTGATTCACGGTTTCAAGACCATCTTCCCCATTCCGCTGGGACAGGCAGCCTCCTTCAATCCGCAAGTGGCGGAGGAGGGTGCACGTGTGGCTGCCATCGAGGCTTCGGCGGCAGGTATCCGTTGGACCTTCGCCCCGATGATTGACGTGGCACGCGACCCCCGTTGGGGACGCATCGCCGAAGGGTGTGGCGAGGATACCTACCTGACTTCCGTGATGGGAGCTGCTATGGTGAAGGGTTTTCAGAGCGACTCGCTGAGCGACCCCACGGCCGTAGCCGCCTGCCCGAAGCACTTTGTGGGCTATGGTGCCGCCGAGGGCGGACGCGACTACAACTCGACCTTCATCCCCGAACGCCGCCTGCGCAACGTGTATCTGCCTCCGTTTGAGGCGGCTGCCAAAGCTGGTGCTGCTACCTTCATGACTTCGTTCAACGACAACGACGGGGTACCCTCTACCGGCAACACTTTCATCCTGAAGGATGTGCTGCGCAAGGAGTGGGGCTTCGACGGACTGGTAGTGACCGACTGGGCTTCGGCCTCCGAAATGATGTCGCATGGCTTTGCCGCCGATCCCAAAGAGGTAGCCATGAAGGCGGTGAATGCCGGCGTGGATATGGAGATGGTGAGCTACACCTTTGTCAGGGAACTGCCTGCCCTGCTGAAGGAGGGAAAGGTGAAGGAGGCCGCCATAGACGAGGCGGTACGCAACATCCTGCGCATCAAGTTTCGCTTGGGCCTCTTCGACAACCCGTATGTGGACGAGAAACGGATGGAGGTGCTCTACGCTCCCTCGCATCTGGAAGCAGCGAAACGCGCTGCCGTGGAATCGGCCATCTTGCTGAAGAATGCGGAGGGCATCTTGCCGCTATCGGCTTCGGTGAAGTCGGTGGCCGTGGTGGGACCGATGGCGAATGCGCCCTACGACCAATTGGGTACGTGGGTGTTTGATGGCGACAAGACGAAGACCGTGACGCCGCTCACCGCCATCCGCGAGCTGGTGGGCGACCGGGTACAGGTGATTTACGAACCCGGACTGGCGTATAGCCGCGACAAGGATCAATCCGGAGTGGCTAAAGCCGCTACCGCTGCCGCGCGTGCCGATGTTATTTTGGCATTTGTGGGCGAGGAGGCCATCCTTTCGGGCGAGGCGCACTGCCTGGCCGACCTGAATTTGCAGGGTGCGCAGTGCGAACTGATTGCTGCCTTGGCGAAGACCGGCAAGCCGGTGGTTACGGTGGTGATGGCCGGCCGTCCGCTGACGATAGGCGAAGAAGTAGAACGTTCGGCTGCCGTACTCTATGCGTTCCATCCGGGTACGATGGGTGGTCCGGCATTGGCGGACTTGCTGTGGGGCAAGGCGGTGCCGAGCGGAAAGACACCTGTTACCTTCCCGAAAATGGTGGGACAGATTCCTGTGTATTATGCTCATAACAATACCGGCCGTCCGGCCACGCGCAACGAGGTGTTGCTGAACGATATTCCGCTGGAGGCCGGACAGACTTCGCTGGGATGTACCTCTTTTTATATGGATGCTGGGTTCGATCCGTTGTATCCTTTCGGTTACGGTTTGTCCTACACCACTTTCGAGTATAGCAATGTGAAGCTTTCTTCTTCTACGCTGAAGAAGGACGATGTGTTGACGGTAACTTTCGACCTTGAGAATACCGGAAGCTACGAAGGTACCGAAGTGGCACAGCTTTATGTGCGTGATAAGGTCGGTTCTGTCACCCGTCCGGTAAAGGAACTGAAACGCTTTACCCGTGTCACGTTGAGGCCGGGTGAGAAGAAGACGGTGACCTTTGAACTCCCCATCAGTGAACTCGCATTTTGGAACATAGATAGGGTGAAGACTGTGGAACCGGGAGATTTCCTTCTCTGGGTAGCGCCGGACAGCCAAAGCGGAGAAGAAATGGCTTTTGAAGTAATAGGTTAGTGTTGATTTTAAGGTTAGAAGGAGGAAGGGGGGATGGACCGTCACGGCTCATCCCCCCCCCTTTTTTAGCTATTTATGGCATAAATGTAATGGAATTACTTCTTGTCTATCATTTATCACTTTTCACTTACTACTTTTCACCTTCTTATACCCATAAATCGCATTTTCTCCCAATTCTTCTTCGATGCGGAGCAGCTGGTTATACTTTGCCATGCGGTCCGAACGGCTCAGTGAACCGGTTTTGATTTGTCCGCTGTTGGTGGCTACGGCGATGTCGGCAATGGTGGTGTCTTCCGTTTCGCCGGAACGGTGGGAGGTGACGGTGGTGTATCCGTGGCGGTGTGCCATTTCGATGGCGTTCAGCGTTTCGGTGAGCGTACCGATTTGGTTGACCTTAATCAGGATGGAGTTGGCACAGCCCTTTTCGATGCCCATGGCAAGGAAATCTACGTTGGTGACAAACAGGTCGTCGCCTACCAGTTGGCAACGGTGGCCGATGCGTTGGGTCAGTTTCTTCCATCCCTCCCAGTCGTTTTCGCTCATGCCATCTTCGATGGAGTCGATGGGGTATTTGTTAATAAGCTCTTCCAGATAGTCTATCTGCTCGTCGGCGGTGCGCTTCCGGCCTTTTTCGCCTTCGAACTTCGTGTAGTCGTAGATGCCGTCGTGGTAGAATTCGGACGAGGCGCAGTCCATGGCAATCCTGACATCCTTGCCCGGTTCGTATCCGGCAGCCTTGATGGCGGCGATGATGGAGTTCAGGGCATCTTCCGTGCCCTCCAGGTTGGGGGCAAAACCGCCTTCGTCGCCTACGGCAGTGCTGAGGCCGCGGTCTTTCAGTACTTTCTTCAGGGCATGGAACACTTCGGCACCCATGCGTAGCCCTTCGCGGAAAGAGGGGGCACCGACAGGGCGAATCATGAATTCCTGGAAAGCGATAGGCGCGTCGCTGTGTGCGCCTCCGTTGATGATGTTCATCATCGGCACAGGCATCACGTAGGTGTTCGCGCCGCCGATGTAGCGGTAGAGTGGGATGTCGAGGTAGGCGGCAGCGGCTTTTGCTACGGCAAGCGATACGCCGAGGATGGCGTTTGCGCCCAGTCGGGACTTGGTCTTCGTGCCATCCAGTGCCAGCATGGTGTGGTCTATCTCCATCTGCTCAAGGGCAGACATGCCAATCAGTTTCGGGGCAATGATTTCATTGATGTTGCTGATGGCTTTCAGTACGCCTTTGCCGCTGTAGCGTTTAGGATTGCCATCGCGCAGCTCCAGTGCCTCGTGCTCGCCGGTGGAGGCTCCCGAAGGGACGGAAGCGCGGCCCATCACGCCCGACTCCAGTGTTACATCTACTTCTATAGTGGGGTTTCCTCTTGAATCGAGGATTTCACGTCCGATAATCTTTTCTATTTTCATAATTTTTGTTTCTTAAGTTTGAAGATATAACAAGGGAAAAAGAGAAAAGGTTCAATCGGACAGAATATTTGGGGTTTAAAGTACGGCGGCTATTTTTTTTATTTGATTCAGTTTTTCAATCAAAGAGTTGTTCTTTCGTGCTACTTGCATGTTGTAGTCAGTCTGCATCCGTACAAGTAAATCGGCATTGATGCCTAAAGCAGCCTCTAAGACAAGGGCAAACTCGGTAGTTATCGGCCGTTTGCCGTTCAATATCTCGTTTAGGGCGGAATAGGACAATCTGAATTTCTTTGCGAACTCTTTTTGTTTTATTTCCCTGCATTCCAATTCCTCTTTTACCAATTCGCCTGGATGATAAGGGCGGAATGATTGTAAATCGTTTGCTGATATGTTCATGGTTCCTCCTCTTATTTTATTTATAATGAATACTCTTTTTCAAATTCTACATTCATATAATAGCCTTTTGGCAAGACGAAAGTAATATATAATTGTGTGATTCACAATTTCTGCGAATTGTTTTTTTAGTATAGCAATATCCCTATCTTTTATCTTTGCATATCTGCGCCTGTATTGCTTGAGATTATCGAATAAAATCCCTTATACTTGGTAATGGTGGTGTGAAATCTGTAAACAGCATAATTTTACCATTAAAAACAGATCATTGCTATCCTCGTTTTTGGGAGAGACATTGATCGGTGTCCGGAAATAAATTACAATTTTATCTTCAGCCCCATCAGTGCCGTCAAGTCCAGTGCCTGCTGCGTATTGACAATGGCTCCGCGCAAGTCCGGCAGGTTGGCACGGATGCCCTCTATTTCGGAACGGCTAAGGTCGATGCCGCGGAGCGGAGTGTGTGAAAAATCGCTTTCCCTCAGATTGCACTCCTCAAAGGCGATGGAGGAGAACTTGCAGCTGCTGAGGTCGCTGCTTTGGAGGTCGCAGACGGAGAAGGAGACCTGGGTGATTTTGCTCATGCAGAGGTTGAGGTACCGGGCGTTGCACTCTTTCAGGGTGATGTGGCTCAGTATGCACTCAGGCAGATTGGTGCCCAACAACTTGCAGGATATGAACTCCACCCGGAAGAGGGAGCTTTCGGCAAAGGAGAGGTTGGAGAGATCGCAATTCTCGAAACGGACATCCGTGAAGTGGGTGGATTTCAGTTTGCAGCGGTCGAAGCGGATGTGGCTGAAGGTGCAGTTGGTGATGCTGCGGTATGAGCAGTCTATCTCCTTTTCTTCGTGTCGGCTGAAGCGGAGTTCGCGGACGGTCTCTTCGGTTTCCAGCCACTCTTTCAGGCTTTTGGAACTTTCTTTCTGTCCATCCAGGGCAGGAGGAACGATTCGCAAGGGAGGCATGGAGAAGGATTTTCCGGTTTTCATGGGGTGGATGAATGTTTATGGGTTCATGAAAGGAAGCGTCCGAAGGCTCCGCCTACAAAGACTGCGGCGATGCCGATGGCTACACTCAGCAAGGTATAGAGGAAGAATGGGGTATAGAAACCTTGTTTCAGCATCAGCAGTCCGTCGTTGCTGAAGGTGGAGAAGGTGGTGAATCCGCCGCATAGTCCGGCGGTCAGTAGCAGGCGCACTTCGGCGGAAAGATTGAAGCGTGCGGACAGGGCGTAGAACAGGCCGATAAGGAAACTGCCGAAAAGATTGACGGTGAATGTCGCCCACGGGAAGGAGTGGGGGAGCATCCGTTCGCTCAGTGCCGTCTGCACGCAATGGCGGAGGACGCTACCGGTGCCGCCGCCGATGAATATGTATATCAGTGTTCGGGTCATATAGGGTATCTGTTCAAGATGTTTCGGAGGCAAAGATAGTGAATAGGATTCTTAAAGTGAAGAAAAGCGCTCTTTTATGAAGGGTTGTTATGGAAAATGATTAACTTTGTGGCAATTAGTAAGAAATAACTGAATATGATAAAGAACCTGATTTTTGATTTTGGCAAGGTACTTGTGGACTATGATTATTTCATCGTTCTTGACAAGATATTCGCTACCCACGAGCAAGCGGAAGATTTCTACCGTCATCTGATGGCAGAAAAGTGGAACGAATGTCTCGATTGCGAAGAGAGTCCTTTCGAGCAGATAATCTATGAGATGCAGCAGGCAATGCCACAGTATGAGGAGGAAATACGGCAGTTCGGCAATCGATATACTGATTTTGTGGTTGGCGAGGTGAAGGGCATGCGTGCCTTGCTTGTCAAACTGAAGTCCGAAGGTTACAGGCTCTATGGACTTACCAACTGGTGCAGTAAAGTACATGTCACCATGGAGCAATATCCGATATTCCAATTGCTTGACGGGAGAATTATATCGTCTGAAGAGCATGCCGTGAAACCGTCGGTGGAGATTTACGAACGTCTCTGCCGGAAATTCGGCCTGAAAGCGGAAGAGTGTCTATTTGCAGATGACCTGATGGAGAATGTGGAAGGGGCACGCGGATTGGGCATGCAAGGCATTTGTTTTAAGAATGCGGTGCAGTATGAGGCTGAATTGAGGAATATCATAGACGGTAAGGGCGGTTGCCGTGACAAGGCCTATGTGATGACCGAACAGGACAAATGCATGGCTGGCGAGATATACGACTGCCACAGCCCTGTCTTCCTGGACCGCAAGGCACGTGCTACCGACTGGATGCAGCGTTACAACTCGCTGCCCTATGCTGACCGTTCAAAACGGTATGGTATGATACGCGAACTGTTCGGCAGTGTCGGCACGAATGTTTCTGTAGGTGATGGCACAATCATCGGTTTTGGCGATAACATCCATGTGGGCAATAATGTCAGCATCAACTATTGTTGCATCCTCAACGACTGCAACTCCATTGTAATCGGCAATGATGTGCTCATTGCTCCGGGAGTCCAGATGAACACGGCCTCGCATCCGACACCGCTTTCCGAACGCCTGACACCGGATTGGAATCCGGCTTCGGGCGAATATCGTTGGCGCACGTTTGCAAAGCCCATCATCATCGGCGACGGTTGCTGGATAGGGGCTAACGCCACAATCATCGGTGGAGTAACGATTGGTGACGGAGCTGTTGTAGCGGCAGGGGCTGTTGTGACGAAAGATGTCGAGCCGAATACGATGGTGGGAGGAGTGCCGGCAAGGAGATTGAAAAGGCTGTAGGTGACGTATTCCATAAAAAAATGGGATGCCGTTTCAAATCAAGATGTGTCATAGTTGGCTAATGTTTTCTTTAACTAGATGTCCGAGCCCCCGTGGGGCGGGCGGGGGTGGTGGGGGGGGGTGGGGGGGGGAGCGGGGGGGGGGGGGGGGGGGGGGGGGGG
>NZ_JAICZW010000027.1 GCF_029057325.1 Bacteroides sp.
CCGTGGATGCCGGACGGACGGATAATTAGTACCTTGCCCGCGTGGTGGAAGCCGTGTTTAAGGCGGGAGCTACGGTGGTGAATATTCCCGATACCACGGGCTATTGCCTGCCGGCTGAATATGGTGCGAAAATCAGGTACCTGATGGAGCATGTGGACGGGATTCAGAATGCCATCCTCTCCACGCACTGCCACAATGACTTGGGGATGGCTACGGCAAACACCATGTCGGGCGTGCTGAACGGTGCCCGTCAGGTGGAGGTGACCATCAACGGCATCGGCGAGCGTGCCGGAAACACGTCGCTGGAAGAGGTGGCGATGATTATCAAATGCCACAAGGACATCCAGATTGAGACGAACATCAATACACAGAAGATTTATCCCACCAGTCGCATGGTCTCCAGCCTGATGAACATGCCGGTGCAGCCCAACAAAGCTATCGTAGGCCGCAATGCCTTTGCCCACTCTTCCGGCATCCATCAGGATGGTGTGCTGAAGAACGTGCAGACCTACGAGATTATCGACCCGCATGATGTGGGCATTGATGATAACTCTATCGTGTTGACGGCACGCAGCGGGCGTGCAGCGTTGAAGAACCGTCTTCAGGTATTGGGTGTGCAGCTGGAGCAAGAGAAGTTGGACAAGGTCTATGAAGATTTTCTGAAGCTTGCCGACAAGAAGAAGGACATCAACGATGACGACATACTGGTGCTGGCAGGTGCCGACCGCACGCAGAATCACCGTATCAAGCTGGAATACCTGCAAGTGACCAGTGGAGTAGGGGTGCGTTCCGTAGCTAGTCTTGGGCTGAACATTTCCGGTGAGAAGTTTGAGGCGGCAGCAAGCGGAAACGGTCCGGTGGATGCTGCCATCAAGGCACTGAAGAAGATAATCGACCGCCACATGACGTTGAAGGAATTCACCATTCAGGCCATCAGCAAGGGAAGCGATGATATGGGAAAGGTACACATGCAGGTGGAATATGACAACCATATCTACTACGGTTTTGGTGCCAATACAGACATCATCGCCGCTTCGGTGGAAGCTTATATCGACTGTATTAATAAGTTTAAGTAATTTCAGATTTATGATTTCAGATTTAGAATCGGTGTTGCAGAATGACTATGTGGCCAATAGGAAGATAAATCTGAAATCATAAATCGTAAATCATAAATCTTTTATGCGTACTTTATTTGACAAGATTTGGGATGCCCACGTGGTGCAACAGGTGGAAGATGGTCCCACACAACTTTATATTGATAGGCTTTATTGCCATGAAGTGACTAGTCCGCAGGCGTTTGAGGGGCTGCGTGAACGCGGGTTGAAGTGTTTCCGTCCGGAGAAAATCTTCTGCATGCCCGACCATAATACGCCGACGCATGACCAGGACAAGCCTATTGAAGATCCTGTTTCAAAGACACAGGTAGATACTTTGGCTAAGAATGCCGAAGAATTCGGATTGGCCCATTTCGGAATGATGGATCCAAAAAACGGCATCATTCACGTCGTAGGGCCGGAGCGCGGATTGACCTTGCCGGGCATGACTATCGTCTGCGGCGACTCGCACACTTCCACGCATGGAGCGATGGGGGCAGTGGCTTTCGGCATTGGTACGAGTGAGGTGGAGATGGTAATGGCTTCTCAGTGCATTCTGCAAAGCCGTCCCCGGACGATGCGTATCACCATCGACGGCAAGTTGGGAAAGGGCGTGACTGCCAAAGATGTCGCACTTTACATGATGTCGAAGATGACGACCAGCGGCGCTACGGGCTATTTTGTGGAATATGCCGGAGAGGCGGTCCGCAGCCTGACGATGGAAGGGCGTCTGACCTTGTGCAACCTGAGCATTGAGATGGGTGCCCGCGGCGGCATGGTCGCTCCCGACGAAACGACATTCACCTACATCAAGGGGCGTGAGTATGCTCCTCAAGGCGAGGCATGGGATAAGGCGGTCGCTTATTGGCGGACGCTGCGGAGCGACGACGATGCCGTGTTCGACAAAGAGGTGCGCTTCGATGCTGCCGACATTGAGCCGATGATTACCTACGGCACCAATCCCGGCATGGGTATGGGCATCACACAATGCATTCCCACTACCGAAGGCATGGGCGAGGCAGCGCAGGTTTCCTTCCGGAAATCGCTGGATTACATGGGTTTCAATCCGGGTGAATCCTTGCTGGGCAAGAAGATAGACTACGTGTTCCTCGGTGCCTGCACCAACGGGCGCATTGAGGACTTCCGTGCCTTTGCCTCCCTCGTCAAGGGGCGCAAGAAAGCGGAGGGCGTGGTGGCATGGCTCGTTCCTGGCTCGTGGGCGGTGGATGCGCAGATACGCGAAGAAGGCATAGATAAGGTGTTGGAAGCCGCCGGTTTTGCCATCCGTCAGCCGGGGTGTTCTGCCTGCCTGGCGATGAACGATGACAAAGTACCTGCCGGAAAGTATGCCGTATCGACCAGCAACCGTAACTTTGAAGGTCGTCAAGGACCCGGTTCGCGGACACTGCTTGCCAGTCCGCTGGTGGCTGCCGCCGCCGCAGTGACAGGGGTGATTACCGACCCGAGGGAGCTTTTTTAAATGGATAATGGAAAATGGATAATCGAACAATGAAACAGAAATTCAATACAATCATCAGCACCTGTGTCCCCCTCCCGTTGGAGAATGTGGATACGGACCAAATCATCCC
>NZ_JAICZW010000028.1 GCF_029057325.1 Bacteroides sp.
TATCTGACATTGTCTGACATTTAACCTAATATGAATCTGACAAAGTCTGACATTATCTGACATTGTCTGACATTTAACCTAATATGAATCTGACAAAGTCTGACATTATCTGACATTGTCTGACATTTAATCTAATATGAATCTGACAAATGTTACAACAAACAAAGTTTATATCCTGTATATCAATATAATAACATTTTTCATATCTTATCAAAAGAACAACATAGAAACAAAATCAATAATTTAATCGATTCTCAGCTTTTCGTATTTCACTTAGTTTCATCTCTTGCACTTGGTCGCATTCAAAGTGCCTCTTAAAGTAGTTTTCCGAATATCTACTTCTCATCCGAAGAATATCGTTCAATGGCTCATCCATGAATTGTTGCAGCCAAAAGAGAAAAGGACGGGCAGTGGTTTCTGTCTTACATCTTCATTGAAACTTGCATTTTCCGCAATGGTAGTTGTTTCTATAAAACCATAGGCATATGGAAAGGCAAATATGCCTACCTAAATATAGTTTACTTTGATTTAGCATATATAAGGCTAATGTACAAACTAAACTGAATTTTCTGCGCATTTCTACGATCTGGCTACTTGAAAAATATACAGCCAAAAAAGAAAGAATAAAAGTTTACTGCATATTTTCTCTTTTCGCTGCAGTTTTTATGTTATATTTGCTACGATGTAAGCTAATCTGTTTCACTTTCAAGAAACATCCAAATACCAATTATTCAAGTAGCAAATGAAAGGCATCTTTCAAAAGCAGGTAAGCTTATTCAATCTACCAAGATAGTCTCATATACATAGGGATTTGACTTTGATAGAACTTCGAAGAAGTTGAAAAAATGAAAATATAGCAAAAGTCACGATCAAAAATTTCTCATAAAAGCAAAGATAAAGCGTCTTAAGATGCTATCAAAATATCTTTCAATTTGCCATACTATTTTTGTGTTGTTTTGGATAATCTCTCATGTCCCAGCTTGCTATTTGTATGGACACCGCTCCCGATGACGAGTGTCTGTCGGGGTATTAGGCTACCCCGACAGTTGCCGGGCTGTACAGCAGGCAAGATGGATCAACTTTGCAAATGGCAGATAAATGTGAATCGTCGCAAGCGTGTCTGTCGATATTAACCAATCTCAAATCCGACCAATATAAGTGGTGGGTGGATAATTATAGTGGCTGTTGGGGGACATGAATAGCCACCATAATTATCCCCTTATATACGCGGCAATTTGATGGAATATGCTATTGCAAAGTTAAAAACAGCGGAGATTGTCGGAATGGGTGCAAAATATTTAGCGCAAATTGACAAAATACACACAAAACATTTGGCGGATACCGGCAAAAACACTATATTTGCGCTATATATCAACGGATATGGAGAAAGATACTATATTGTTCAAGCGTAAGATGTACGACCGATTGCTCAAATGGAAGAGGGAGCGGAACGGAGAGTCCGCAATTCTCATACAAGGAGCAAGACGAATCGGAAAGTCCACACTTGCAGAAGAGTTTGCCCGAAATGAGTATGAGTCCTACATTCTCATCGACTTCGCCATTGCACCGGCAGAAGTGCAGGAGCTTTTTAATGATATATCAGACTTGAACTATATATTTCTTCGGCTGCAACTTATCTATCGGGTGCAGTTGATTGAGCGCAAGTCGGTAATCATATTCGATGAGATACAAAAGGCTCCTTTGGCTCGTCAGGCTATCAAACATTTGGTTAAAGACCGTCGATACGACTATATCGAAACCGGCTCACTCATTACCGTTCACAAAAGCAGTCAGGATATCCTGCTGCCGAGCGAGGAGACGCGGATCGATATGTTTCCTATGGACTATGAGGAATTTCGATGGGCGTTGGGCGATACCGCCACGATACCGTTGCTGCGCACGGCATTTGAAAAACGAATACCGTTAGGCGATGCCGTTCATCGGAGAATGATGCGCGATTTCCGCTTGTATATGCTGGTTGGAGGTATGCCTAAAGCCGTAGCAGAATATATCAAGACGAATAATCTCGGAGCGGTAGATTTAGTAAAGCGGGATATTGTCTCGCTGTACGAGGAGGATTTTTGGAAGTTGGATAATACGGGCAGAGCCACCGCATTGTACGATGCCATACCTGCACAGTTAAGTAAGAATGCTTCGCGCTATCAAATAGCATCGGCTATACCTGGCGAAAGAGCAGAGCGGGTTGCAGGCATAGTCAAAATGATGAATAATTTCATGTCTGCAAATGTTGCATATCATTCCAATGATCCGAATGTCGGGTTAGCTCTTACAATGGATAATGAACGCTTTAAGATATATGCATCCGATACCGGAATGTTTGTAACACTGGCTTTCAAGGACAAGGACTTTACGGATAACATTATTTATGAAAAACTGCTGAACGACAAACTCAGCGCTAACTTAGGCTATGTTTATGAGAATGTTATAGCCCAAATGTTGAGATCTGCCGGCAAGCAGTTGTTTTATCATACGATACCGACCCCGGATGGAAAGAAATACTATGAAATAGATTTCTTGATAGCAGACGAACATAAAATATCGCCGATTGAAGTGAAGTCATCCGGCTATAAATCACATACCTCGTTGGATGTTTTCTGTGATAAGTTCTCCAACCGCGTGCAGAACAGGTATGTTATCTACACGAAAGACCTGAAACGCGAGCAAGGAATTGACTATATCCCCGTATATATGACGATGTTTTTGTGATTTTAACAATAACGCATTGAGTTATAGGTAAGACAGACAATAAGAAATATCTGCATATATTACAGTTCTATAAGAATTATCGAGGCGATATAGCAAACCCTAAATCAGAGTTATACAAACTCAAAAAAGAGTTTGATGAATCAATGAAGCATAGTTCATACAGCAATTATAAGAAAAGTAATTATTAATTATGGAAATAAAAGATTTTTCTGATGCAATAATTAAAGTTGCATCAATTAATGATGACCGCATAAAGGCTTGGGATGATTTTGAGAAAGGAATGGCGTTGTATGATAAAATACGCCGCATATTAAGTATTAGAAATCAATATCAGGCAATCGCCAATTGGCTCTTTTGGGATGAATTTACCAAAGGCTATTACACGCCGGAAGATAGTGCATTAGGAAAGAGCTGCCTTGACGGAATTGCTATTTGCAACCAAGAATTGAATGCAATATGTGGCAAAGCTATCACAGACAAAGTGCAGTCAGAAATTTTATCAATATTATTCCATCGTAAAGATGTAAAGTAAACGGAGTCGGGAATCATCCCAACATTAAAAAACGGACATTATTTCACATCAAAAATTGTCTGGCAGAATTGTGATTTGGACTTTCTTATTTCTGACCATGGTTCATATCTTATGCCATAGAAACGACATATAACCTTTGTCGCTTTTAGTCGGAGTTTGCCACTTCCGCGTCGAGATTCAACAGCGACAAAAGACTCTCTCTGCTTGCAGTGGGATAGGCAATTTGCACGACGGCGCAAGCCGACCGGGGTATTAGGCTCCCCCCCCCGAAAAGAATTTCGTGGACAACAGGCTCGTTGATTTGTTTTCCGTGAATGGCAAAGTTCTTATATCGAAATAGGAATATAATAATCTTCATTATACAACTTTGTTCCTTTTTTTAGAATCATCAGATTGCATTTATTTACCATCAACTATCTCACTACTTTTACTAGCCAAATTACGCAGATAAAGTAGTAGCCTAAAGCAATAAACAAACATTGAGTTATTACCTTATTTTTGAATTATACAAAAGAAAAGGTAGAAACTCAACGGACAAAATTGGCTTTACAATCGTAAAAGACTTTTGGAAAAAGACAGCAGCAAGTCAGAGTTCGAAACTGGAATTCCGGGGTTCAGAAGACATACAAAAGCACTATGTACGGTTTGATCCAACATAGTGCTTTTCCCTTTTGCGAGAGATTCCTGCTTTATAGTTTCAGTTCCTTGATGACTCTTTTTATTCCGTAGGCAACCGCTGTCTTGTTGTTCCTGACAGCGGAAAGAGCAGACGAAAGATTGGATGCGGTAATAAACCGTGTACCGTCCTTGGATAGCAAAAACCTCCCTTTGTCGAGAACGGACTGCCAGCGGGATTGGATGAACGAGTTTTCGAGAAGTGCATCGAAAAGGATAGCCACATGGCGAAGATTGTTCACCCGGAGATGAAAGCCCTCTTTGCAGGAAAAGAGAGCCTCCATATCCTCGATGCGGAGCATAGAAACGCAAAACAGATGATAAGTATTGGCACAAGACACAATACCTGTCATCTGTTCTTGAGTGAAATTGCAGCCGAAAGAAAGCGGTGGAGCATCTGTCACCTTATCGGTGTGATGCACGACCGGTGTCGGCAACGGTTCCGACCTGTCATACTGCCTTCGCAACTCCATGCACTCCTCAAAAGAGAAATGTGATGTTGTAAAGAGCGGTTGGATAAGGTGGGTGCATTCAGTTAGCAGCCCTTTGACGATGTGGATGTTCATTTCGTGGCAGTTCCGGCAAACGGCACTATCGCAATTGATGTACCGGTGACTGTTGATGAAATCATCCACAATCACATTTTGGAGATAGAGTTCTCTCGCTTCGGAGAGTAACTCGAATAGTTCTTCCGCTATATCCTGTTCAGTAGCGAAGTGGGTCAGGTGTTGCTTCCCTTCAAAAAAAGAGAAGACTTTTTGAGTTGTTCTTTCATGTTAATTTATTTATGAATTTATATTTGAGTAAGTCTCATATTACAAAAGAGAGCATCATAAATGTTATTTGTTCCCTTATTTAGATTCTCGATGTTTGCTTTTTAACTCTATCTACCAACAAGATACTCGCCTCATACAGTAACCACATCGGCAACGCCACGAGCGAGAGCGTGAACACGTCCGAAGTCGGCGTGATGATGGCTGCTACCACGAGAATAATCACGATGGCATGTTTCCGATAGCGACGCATGAAGTCGGCGGAGAGGAAACCCAATTTGGCAAACAGCCAGGATAAAATCGGTATCTCGAACACGATACCCATTGACAGGCACATCAGCACGAGGGTCGAGATATAGGAATCGAGCGTAATCAGATTGGCGACCTCCCCGCTGACCTGATACGTGCCTAAGAATCGAAACGTCAGCGGAAAAATCAGGAAATAGCTAACCAATACTCCGACTACGAACATCGCGTAACCTCCGCCGACTACCCGCACGACATATTTCCGCTCATTGGCATACATAGCCGGAGATACGAATCTGAACAACTGGTAGAGGATGTAGGGCGACGCACAAAGCACGCCGGCACACAATGCCGTCTTCATGTGGATGATGAATTGCTGCGCCAGTCCAGTGTTGATGAGCTGCACGGCAAAACTTCCGGTTTCACCGCCAGCCAATGCAGCAATTCGGTTGAAAAGGCGATATATGATAAAACCGTCGTTCTTCGGAGCGAGGACAACGGCAAATAGCTCCTCCTTAAAACAAAAGGCGGCGATACCGAACACGACGGCTACGGCTACGATTTTGACAATCGCCGCCCGCAGCACGTCGAGATGTTCCCAGAAAGATTGTTTGTCCGTACTCGCCACCATCCCTACGGTTCATTCTCAATTTCTTTTTCCATATTGTGCATTCCTTCCTTGAACGAACGCACTCCCTTGCCGAGACCTTTCATCAGTTCGGGAATCTTCTTGCCGCCGAAGAACAGCAACACGACCAACGCGATCAGCAGCACTTCCTGCATGCTCAGACCGCCAATAAATAAAGGTGTCATAACTACTTGCGAATTATATGGTTAATAAATAGCCAGCCTCCAAATACTTGTAGAAGCATACCAGGTATGCCTATGCGGAAATCCTGAATGGCAAGATAAAAATTACCTTTCATAATCCATTCTCCCAACGTACCAATGATTTGATAAGCCAGCACCACGATCAGCAGCATCCATAAGGGGGCTTTTTTGAAACGGGTAGCAACGATTCCAGCCAAAACAGCCAGTAATACCGACTTTAACAAAATCGCAGGTAAACCGCTGACGGCCGGCATACCAAATAACAAGGAATTTATCAGAGGCGAAGCGATGGCTGTAAGAAGTCCCACTCTCCAACCGTATTTATACGCTCCTATGAGGGTGAAGAAATAGATGGGCAGCCAAGTTATGCCACCTTGCGGTATGAGATGAAAAAGCTGGGGAACAATAATATTGCCCAAAACGAATAACGAAGTTGCCAAATAAGTTCTCACATTATCATATTCCAATGAATAGAGTTTTACAGTTGTTTGCATAATGATTTATCGCTTTTAAGAATTAAAGATGAATGTTTATACCACCCATAACCGTTGCTCTCGGCATGGGATAACCGGCGTTTATCTCGTATTTTTGAGCCAATAGATTCTCACCGCGTACCCACAGGCTAAGCCATTTGGTTGCAGAGAACTGTCCGCGCAGGTTCCATAACACAAATTTTTCCGTAACGGGATTTTTTCCAACAGAAATATAAAGTCCGGCAATGTATTGGATACCGGTGGAAACGCTCCAACGTCCTTTGATGAAATTACCTCCAGCGTAGAGTTTGTGTTCAGGAGCGGCAATCACCGGGTTCTCCATGTGCAGGAAACTGTAGTTCGCATCTACGGACCAATCCTTGTTGATACGATAAGCGGCCAGCAATTCTATGCCGGCATTTTCTATTTTTCCAGAGTTTTGATTCAGCATACCCGACCCATTGGGATTAGGCAAAGCCATAATCAGGTTCTTTCCATCGATGTAGAAAACATTTACACCGTAGTTTAACCGACCGCTCAGCAGTGTTTGTGATATAGCTATTTCATAGTTCCACATTGATTCAGGCTTCAAGTCTGGATTCTGTGGCGGAAACATATACATTTCTCGAAGAATCGGGTAACGAAAACCTTTTGTTGCCGAAGCCTTCAAATCAATTGAATGTGAAAGATGGAAAGCAAGACCAGCTTGTGGCACCCATTCCGTACCGGCTCTTGAATGATTGTCTATGCGAAGCCCTGCGTTTAAGGTCAACCATTTGCCGATGTCCTGACGGAAGTCCACATATCCGGCAATTTCATCTTCATGTTTGTCAACCAAACCACTGCGAGTTTCGGCATTTTCCCCCGATACATAGTCTGTCCACGCCTGACCACCATACCTGAACCAGTCGAAGCCGAATGTGATACGGTTTCCCTTGAAAAACTGTGTGCTTTGATAGAGCGACACACCCATCATGTTGTCGCGTGAATTGAAACGTCCGTCCTGCGAAGTTTCACCTGCGCTTGGAGTATAGCCGTCATTTATCCAATGATTGCCCCAATTATAGAAGAAACTGGCCGCTCCTGAAGTCTTCTCGTAATGATTAGTCACGGCAAAAGAAGACACCCCTCGTGTGATACGCTGGTAGCCGTCAACGAGCGGAGCCGATACCGGTCCAGGATAGGAAGCGTTGAAATGCGTCACGTTTACATCAGCATACACATTCCAGTTGTCTGTTATGTCATAGCCCAGCTTGGCATATCCCCCGTACTGTTCAAACCCCATATCATTACGGTGTCCGTCAGTACGGTTATACGATCCACTGATAACAGAAGAAAACCGCCCTTTCCGAACCATATTGGTCAGTTCAGTTTCGAGCGTATTGTACGAGCCGTATCCCGCATGAAGGTTGGTGCGTACTCCGTCTTCGAGCATTTTTCTGGTCACGATATTTACCACACCACCCATCGCATTCGAACCGTATAATACGGAGGCCGGACCTCTTAGGATTTCAACCTTATCTGCCAATAAAGACTGGTAAGCATCAGCAATAGGGTGTCCGAAAATGCCGGCATATTGAGGATGCCCGTCTATCAGCACCATCATCCGTGCCGTACCGCCGGAAAGTCCTCGAAGAGAAATTCCTCCTGCTGCGCCACCAGATACACCAAACCCCATTATGCCACGTGCAGTAGTGAAAAGTCCCGGTGTATTTTCGGTAAGTACAGGCAACAATGAAGGCTGCATGGATTGTTCTATTTTCTTGCGGTTTACAACGGAAACTGTCTGCGACAAATGCCGTACATCCGTGGCATGACGAGTTCCAGTAACCACTACTTCATCAATCGTGTACAAATGCGTGCTGTCCTTTGCCTCCTGTGCTTGGCCTTTTGTCGCGACAAACGAGGCTGCACACAACATAATACTTATATTCTTATTCATCTTTTTTCATAAAATCATTGATTAACGGCAAGCATTCTTCAGCCGTTTTACAATTTCTGCAAAGAATTTCCACGGGGCAAATACCATCGCCTGCGCGATTGACTATATAAGGCACTTTTTGGCCGAAGCACACTTTTACAGGGCTTCCATGAAACAAATCGAGAGCTGATTCGCTGATAATATCCGCATAAAGTTCTGCCGCATGACCGAGAATAACAAGTGCGGCTGCACCTTTGCCGATCACTTTATCGGCAATGGACGCTCCGTCTAAAAATCCCGGATCATTGCTCCATAGGTCGTATAAATCAGCAATCCCCCGCCCGTCAAAAGTGCAAATATCCCCATTTGCTACTACAAGCGAGTGATTGCCACAGTGCAGGAGATTCGTCAGATCTTCCATCATAATGTCCCTTGCTTCAAATGTTCCACAAATCTGTCTATCCGCTGTAACTCCTTGGGAATATCGATACTTTGGGGACAATGATGCACGCACTGACTACAGCCTATGCAGTGGTTGGCTTGCCGAAGACGCGGTACGCTGCGGTCATATCCTACAAGAAACGCTTTGCGGGCTTCACGGTAATTCTCGGCCTGACGGCTTTCGGGGATATCGCCTTCGTTTACGCATTTGTTGTAATGCAACAAAATGGACGGAATGTCTATTCCATACGGACATGGCATACAATATTTGCAGTCGTTGCACGGAATAGTAGGATACTGCATCATCAAATCCGCCGTATCGTATAGGAATTGGGTCTCTTCATTCGTGAGAGGTTGTAGAGGACAGAAACTGTGCAGGTTGTCCTGTAAGTGCTCCATGTAAGTCATTCCACTCAATACGGTAAGTACGTTGGGAAAAGTTCCCGCAAAACGAAACGCCCATGATGCGATACTTCTATCCTGCTCCCGTTGTTTCAAACGGGCTACGATGTGGTCATGCACTTTGGAAAGCCGTCCTCCCAATAACGGTTCCATGATGACAACCGGAATGTTCCGCTTGGCCAATTTCCCGTAAAGATACTCTGCGTTCGTATTGCGGGGATTGGTTTCTTTAGCATGTCGCCAGTCCAAATAATTCATTTGGATTTGCACGAAATCCCATTTGTATTTGTCCTGTCTGGAAAGCAGATAATCAAATACTTTAATGTCTCCATGATAGGAAAAACCGAGATTTCGTATGCGTCCGGCACGGCGTTCCTCTAACAGAAAATCCAACACTCCGTTATCGAGATAACGCGAATGAAGCGCAGCCATTCCGTCATCGCCCATGCCAACGCCATGTAATAACAGATAATCAATGTAATCCGTCTGTAATTCCTTGAACGAATTACGGTACATGGCAATGGATGCCTCACGGCTCCAGGTGGACGGTGCAAAATTCGACAGTTTCGTGGCTATGAAGTATTGGTTGCGGGGATGGCGGGCGAGAGCTATTCCCGTAGCACGCTCCGAGCGTCCTTTACAATAAGCGGGAGACGTATCGAAATAATTCACACCATGTGCCAGCGCATGATCAACCAAAGCGTTGATTGTTTCTTGATCCATCGGTTCATCACTTCCGGAAAGGGTCGGCCAACGCATGCAGCCATAACCCAGCAGAGAGACCTTGTCACCAGTCGTAGGATTCATCCGATATGTCATTTCGCCCAAAGCAACTTGAGTTGTCGCATTTAAGGAATCTTCCCGCTTGTTGTCACAGGCAACCAGTCCGGCGGTAGCCAATCCAGCACTTCCTGCTATCTTGAAAAAATCACGACGAGATATTTCTTTTTTTCTATGATGTTCCATCTCTTGAAAATTTTATTTGGTTTATATAATTCGATGCACTTCGTGTCCTTCCACATAGATGGCACTGAACGGTCGTGAGGGACACAAGTTCTCACAGGCTCCGCAACCGATGCAACGTTCCGTATTTACCACGGGAATTTTGGGAGAATCGGGATTAGATGTATCCGAAGTGACCATTTGTATCGCTCCTGTCGGACAGTGGCGGGCGCAGTTTCCACATTCAACACCATCCGTTAACGGAATACAGTTTTCACGTACCCATACGGCATGACCGATTTGTATGGCCGACTTGTCTGCCGTTGTTATTTTCAGGATAGCTCCCGCTGGACATACCTCCGAACACTTCGTACATTCCGGACGACAATACCCACGCTCATAGCTCACCTCCGGCTGCATCAATTTCATCAAATCCGTTGACGGACGTAATACGCCGTTAGGACATATTGACACACAAAGTTGGCAAGCGGTACAATGCTGTGCAAAGTTACGTGCGCTCTGAGCACCCGAAGGTACAATGGGATTCTTACGGTCGGGAATCTTCTTATCTTCGATTACAGCCAACCCTCCATCCACTTTTTTCTCCTGTGCTTTCAGAACTGCCGTACTTGCAACCAAAGCGGTCGCGGTAAGAAATGTTCTCCGGGCAGAATCTATCTGCTCAGAAGAAACGCCTTTATCTTTCTTATTGGGATGTTCAGGTGCGATTATTTTTTTAGTACGTAAACGATATTGAATTGCCCCATGTTTGCAAGTGTCGATACAATCCATACAAACCACACAACGACTGTAGTCTATCTTATGCACCTTACCATTGATACACGCAGCCTTGCACTTGCGTGAGCAGAGACCGCATTGATTACACTTGCTTTCGTCTATCGTGATACGCAGCAGGGAGAACCGGGACAAGAAACCAAGCATTGTTCCTACCGGACAAATCGTGTTGCAATAGGTTCGTCCGTTACGCCATGCCAAGATGCCCAAAACGACGAATGTAATGACTGCGATGATGAATGTTGGCAGGCTCTTCAACCACACTTCCGTTTCGTAGAAAGCGTAGCTGTCCGCACGTTCTGCAAAATAAGCAAGCAGGTTGTTTCCCCAGCGATACACCGGGGCGAAAAGATTGGCGGCTATACGTCCATAAGAACTATAAGGAGCCAGCAATGCCACAAATGAACCAACACCGGCAATTATGGCAATGACAAACAATGCCAACACTCCGTAACGTAACCATTTTTTCTCATCAGAATAACTGAAACGGTATTTCTTCTTTTTTCTCCGACCGCTAAACCATGATACGACATCCTGCATAATGCCCAAAGGACAAATAACAGAACAATAGACACGCCCCAAGAGGAGTGTCAATAGTACAAGAAAGAAGATAACTCCTACATTCAAAGCCAATACTGCCGGAAGGAATTGAATCTTTGCCATCCAGCCAAACCACATTTGGATTGTTCCGGTAAAATCAAGGAACAACAAAGTAATCAGTACTAAACCGATTACTGCCAATATTTGTCTTATCTTTCGTAACATATTTATTTTAATGGTTTACCGCTTTTGTGCGTTTTCAATCCATTCCATTATCGCCTTGTCTGAGTTATCGACTTTACTGCCTCGTATGGCAAGCCCTTTCAACACGACAGACTTAGGACAAACCTTACGAATGTCTGATTCGCTGCGTCCCATCGCGCTTCCTTCATGCGTACAAAACGGAACAATCGTTTTCCCGGCAAGGTCATAAGATTCCAAAAACGTAAAGACCGCCATCGGCATTGTTCCCCACCAGTTGGGATACCCCAAATAAATCGTATCGTACTCTGACATGTTTTCGACTTTGCCTGTAATGGCGGGTCTTGCATTGTCTGCCAGTTCGCGTTTTGCCACCTGGGTTGTCTCCATGTAATCTTCCGGATACGGCGTTACTGTTTCTATCCGGAACGTATCGGCTCCTGTTATGGCGGTGATTTTTCTTGCCACGACCTCCGTATTGCCGACTTTCAAATCGACGATTGCACCGTCACGGTAGTTGCTGCCGCGACGGGAATAATAGACCACAAGGCTTTTGTGGTTCTGTGAGACAGCCTGAGCCATCGTATTTTCACTAATCATTGCCATAATGCCAAACAATATCAGAATTATATTTTTCATAAACAGTGTCTTTAATAATTCGCGAATCGGTGATTGCAATCGAGGTCATTTATCCGCTCCATCTCATCGGATGTCAGTTCGAAGTCAAAGACATCGTAATCTTCAGCAATGTGTGCGGCATTAGATGAACCGGGAATGGCAATGTTCCCGCTCTGCAAGTGCCAGCGAATAAGAACCTGATAAGGAGATTTGCCATGTGCCGAAGCTATTTCGGTAATGACCTCGTGCTGGGAAAGTGTACGAATACCCGTGCCGCGTCCGCCGAGAGGGAACCACGACTCCATGACCGTACCCAGCGGTGCGATGTGCTCCTTAACCGAACGTTCCTGAAAATACGGATGGAGTTCGTTTTGAATGACGGCCGGTTTTATTTTGGCAATTTTCATCAAGCGGTCAATATCGGCTTCATAGAAATTCGAGATGCCTATTGAACGGATTTTTCCGGCCTCCACGCCTCGTTCCATAGCCTGATAAGCATGCTCGTCATCACGCGCAGCATGGTGCAACAGCAACAAGTCGATATAATCGAGTCCGAGTCGTTCAAGACGTTCGTCCACCTCTTCGTCCGCACGATAAAAGTCCGACGTCCAAAGTTTCGTCGTTACGAATATTTCTTCACGCTTGATTCCGAAATCCCGCATGCCGCGTTGGAGTCCGCGTCCAACGCCATGTTCGTTTCCATAAATGTCGGCCGTATCGAAAAGGCGGATTCCGATTTTCAAGGCATTGTACACAGACTCTTCTGCTTGTGCCGCAGAAAGCAAGTAGGTTCCTATGCCGAAAATAGGCATTTCATAACCACTGTTCAGTAGCACAGTACGAGTTTCGAAATTGAACGGATTGACGTTATTCGTATTTCCGTTTTCATCATCTTTGTCGTCACTTCCTCCGGGATTTTCTACTCCGGGATTTTCAGGCTCTTGAGCCGCAGCATCTTCATGACCGCACCCACACAGCAACATAAGGCTTACAAATAAGATTGCATTTAACTTTTTCATTGTTAATTCTTTTTTAATTTATAATTTATATCTCGTAAAATTAGCTTATTGCATTTTCGGAATGGATATACGAACTACGCTAAAACTTTCACATTTTTCCGTTTTCCGACCTGCCGTTTGAAGCCATTCAGGTTTTATCCATTTTCCGCTGTAATAACGGAAAATAAAGCAGGCGGCCTTTGCTGTCCAATCGGCAAACATACCCAGCCAAATACCCAGAATGCCCATCTGCCAATGAACGCCGAATAACCACGAGCAAAAGATACGGCCGGCAAATAGAGATAAGAGACTGACGACCATCGGATAACGGGCATCACCAGTAGCCCGGAATGTTGCCGGTAGAATATACGACAGAGGCCACAATACGAGTGTAAACAGAGTGTGCATCAGCATGATTTCCTCTGTGCATCGAGACGTTGCAGAAGACAGTCCATAAATCCGCATGAGTGTGGGCAACAAGCCGAACACCGTCAGACAAGTTACGAGCTGGGTAAAATAGACGATGCGGATTATTTTGCGATTGTAATATTTTGCCTGTTCCTTATCTCCAGCTCCGGCACATCGGGCGATGACGACGGTCGTTCCAAATGCGATAGCCATGCCAGGGATAACCTGAAAGTTCGACAGGACACCGGCCACGGCATTTGAAGCGATGGCTGCCGTACCCAAAGAGGCAATCATACCTAAAACCAGAATCCGGCCGAGAAAAAACGTGCCGTTCTCAATACCGCAAGGGACACCGATGCTCAAAATTCGGGCAATAATTCCATCGTTGAAACGAATCCGCATCTGCCGGAAAAGAAACAGGTCTCGCTTTCGATTACAAAGCATAAACAAAATCCAGACAGCGGCAATGATTCGGGAAACTAACGTCGGATAGGCAATCCCGGCTGTACCCATATCGAATCCGAACAGCAATATGGCGTTTCCTGCAACATTCAACAAATTGCAAGCAGTCATAACCATCATCGGCAATCTCGTGTCGCCCATACAACGGAACAGATTGGCTCCTGCGCTGTACAAAGCCAAAAACGGAATGGACGAGATAGTAACGGACATATAAATATCCGCATGAAGATATACGTCTGGAGCAAGTTCTCCGAACAGATGATTCAGAATGAAAGGTCGTGCAGCATACGCTGTCCCGCACAACAAGATGGAACAAAGTCCTACAAACCGTACCAGTTGATTGGCTGCGTTGTTGGCTTGCTCATGATTCCCGGCTCCCATGTATTGGCTGATAACGGCTGAGCCACCTACAAGCAGAGCGGCAAAAAGGCTCGTGATAAATGACATCACGAAATCGATTAACGACACTCCAGATACAGCGGCTTCACCTACGCTTGCTACCATCATGGAATCAATGACTCCAAGGCTATATTTGAGCGTTTGCTCTATCACTAATGGCAGGAACAATAACGCCAAGTCCCGATTGGAATACAATCGGGCAGGCGATGTTACTGTATATGGATATTGTTCGGATGTCATTCGTGGTTTTACTATTCTATCGTAATAGTTTCTCCCGGTCGAATAATTAGCTTATTCGGTGCTGCGAAACGTTCGGCAGCTTCAAGACTAAACATTTCGCTGTTGCCGGTCGTGCTGTTGTGATAGGGTATGTTATGGCGTGCACCTATCATCTCTGCGGCATGGGCCGCCTCCTCATTCCCCATGTTATAGACTCCATCTGTGCAAAGAAAAGCGTAATCAATGTGCATATCCGACATCTCGTGCATTTGGTCGGTAGTCGAAGTGTCTCCTGAAATGTAAACTTTCCGTCCGTTGGCAAATATCAACACATATCCGACACACTGACGGACATCGTGATAACGGTTGAAGCCGGCCTCAACCGCCTCCACTCGTACATATCCAAGTTCAAACGTCTGATGCTTGCCATCGATAATAGCATCCCGGCTGCGGATAATCCGACAATCGGGTTGTCGGTTCTGTACGCGTTCTATGGCATTATGGTCGAAATGCTCATGCGTAACGAGTATCAGATCTGCGGCAAGTTGGTATTCACCGGCATAGGGGTCAATATAGATGACCTTGTCCGTTTCCGTCACAACACGTAAGCTCCCCTGTCCCATATAGAGTAATTCTACGGTTTGTTCCGTGTTGTTGTCTTCATTCTGAACCGGTTTGTTTTGAACATCCGGTTCTGAATGATGGCAACTGCACATCAGTAATAATCCTGTAATTAAGGTCGTAAGTATCATTCGCATAACTTTAATTATTCGATTCGTCGGATAATCTGCGCCGGATTACCGCCGACAATAGTATCCGGTTCAACGTTTTTGGTGACGACTGCTCCTGCAGCGACTATGGCGTTTTCTCCGACCGTTACTCCTGGAAGAATGACAGCGCGAGCACCGATCCATGCGTTGCGGCAAATACGGATGCCTTTGCAGCGAAGCGTGCGGCGGCTTGAAAAATCGTGATTAGTTGTAACCATTGCGACTTCCGGTCCGATTTGCACATCATCGTCAATCGTGATTCCACCGGCAGACATACAGCAGAGGCCATGATTTATGAATACATTGCGCCCAATTTGCATCTGACGCCCGAAGTCTATCTGCAAAGGCGGCGTAACGTATGTCCTTTCCGGCAATGGAGCGTTAAGCATTTGTTCGATAAGCGGACGTAACGATTCAAAATCGGGTTCCGCCTGATTGATGCGCTGACACAATTTGCGGGTAACATCCATGTGTTCGATAGCCGGCATATACGAGGTATCAAGCATATCTATAGGTTCACCCATGCGTAACCGAGAGAATATATCAGTCTTGTTCATGATCTCAACCTTGAAGTTTGTACATTCCCGTGCGAATTGCCGCAATCGTGCCGCCGTCTATAAGCAAATCGGTGCCGGTGATAAATGTTGCATGTTCACCCAATAAGAAAGCCGCCGCCTCTGCTATCTCGTCTGAAGTGCCGGTGCGTTCTGCCGCAGAAGCATCAATCATCTGCTGATAGGCTTCGCCCATCACTTCAAACTCGTCATAGGCCAAAGGCGTTACAATTATGCCGGGGCTGATCGTATTGATACGCGCCCTTCGTTCTTTCCAAGACGTTGCAGCAGCTTTTTGCACCTGTAGATGATTTACGCGCTTTGCAATCATATACGCAAGCCCGGAGTTTTGCATCGCAACCTCTTTGATAAAAGAAAGCCCTGTCAGTTCTTCTGCCGGAGTATTTATGATTTTAAGTTCAATCTCATGGGGAATCGGATACATATATCCTGCTTGACTTGAGATGACAAGTCCCGCACCGCCCTTGGCCATAATCTTCCCGAAAGCATTGACGGCTTGCCCCGTACCTACCATATCAAGGTTCAGTATATGTTCCGGAGTCGCCTGATTCGGGGATGCACCCGCTGTGTCGACGAAAAACATCACATCTCCGAGAGAGGCGGCTCTTTGAGCAAAAGTCTCTATCGCCTCCTTCTCCAAAGCATTGACTTTCATCGTTTCAACATCGTAGCCACTGCACTGAAGGTCATGGGTAACCTTCACCAATATTTTCTCGTTGACATCTCCGAGAAGAATCTTCTTTCCGGCTGCCATACGTCTAACGATTGCTGTACCCATGCTGCCGGCCCCCAAAAGCGCAATCACATTTTTATTGCTATTCCTATCGAATATCATAATTTTATCCTCGGTAAGTTTTTACGACCCTAATCGTTCAGTTCATAATTGCCGAAACGTTCACAAATTTGTTCGTAAGTCATCGTAAAATAACGCCTCTCTGCATCGAGTGCGCGTACTGCTTCCATCTCTTCATCACTCAATTCGAAATCGAATACTGCGATGTTTTCGGCTATATAATCGGGATTGTCCGTGCCGGGGATAACTGCAAAGCCTTCCTGAATATGCCAACGGATGACGACTTGCGCAGCTGTCTTGCCGTGCGCTTCGGCAATGCGGTTGATTACCGAGTCGCGCAATATCTCTCCGTGGCTGTCGCGACCACCGAGCGGAAACCAGCTCTCCAACACGATATTGTTTTCTTTCAACCGTTTCTGCCAATGACGGCGTTGTGCATAAGGATGGCATTCTATCTGCATGGCGGCAGGTTTGATTTGTACATGATCAACCAAAGAGTTGAACAATTCGTCACTAAAATCGAAATTACTGATACCGATGGCTCGTACCTTACCCGCTGCCACGGCTTTTTCAAGTTCGCGCCATGCGCCTACATAATCACCGACAGGCTGGTGAAGATAAACAAGGTCAATATATTCCAGCCCCAGACGGTTCAACATCTTATCAATGGCCGGAAGCGTCTTACCCTCTCCGTATTCATTCGGCCACAGTTTGCTGGTAATCCAGATTTCTTCACGAGGAATGCCGCTTTCACGCACTGCGGCTCCTACACTGCGTTCGTTACCGTAGGCGTGAGCCGTATCAATGTGGCGATAGCCTTTTTTCAGGGCAGTAAGTACCGCGTTTTTCGAAACCTCGCCTTCCGCAAGACAGAATGTTCCGATACCGAATTGTGGCATTGTCAATCCGTTGTTTAGGGTCATGCCGGGAACAACATTTACGGAATCCTTTGCCGATGCCGAAGATGAAATACCATCCGTATGGGCCGATGCAGTCAGGCCACAACCAAAAAGAGCTGCAATCATTACTAATAAATTTTTCATTGTTTTCATATTAAAATCGTTTTGCTGCAAAATTCTCAAATTATATCCGGTTTCAACTTACACAATTTGCCGTTGTATTTTCATATTTTGCCGTCATAGGGCAGTAATCGGCAATATGTGAAAGAAAAAAAGCAGTCTGTCACAATTCACACTCGGTTCAAACCATTATCTTTGTATTGAATATTTTGTAGTTCAATGGAATATGACAGAAAGCAGATTATATGATATATCCATGTTTCCCAAAGATGAAACGGCAATTTTTCACGAAGGGGATATCTTGTTGTTCAATACCCGTGCGGATAATTGTTTCCCATCTGAGTATGTTGGACGTTATCATATCCACATTTTGTGTTATTCCGGTAAGGCTCAATTCACCATGTCGGAGCGCAATTTTCTGATAAAGGAAAATGATTTTGTTCCTTGGACTATAGACTCTGAAATAACCGATGTCTTATATTTCCCGGATTTTAATGCAGACTTTTTGCTGGTCTCACGCAATTTTCTGATAGAGAACAATCCTCAGACAGCATGGGCAACAAAAGGATATATCTACATTAAATCCAATCCGGTATTCAGGCTTGAACAGACAGACCTTAAATTGTTGCAAGCCGATTTTTCCCGATTCCGGGAACAATTGTGTGGTAATACCCATATTTTTCGCAGAGAGATATTGGGTCGGCAAATGCAGATATTCCTGTTCGACTTGTGGAACATCTATGCCAATGAGATCAATCGGCAAGAGCAACTTTCCAACCTATCCGCCAATCTTTTCTCCCGTTTTTTGGATCTGGTCAGGCAGCGGGTCACAGAAAACAGGGAGGTAGGATTTTATGCGAACTTACTGTGTGTTACCCCTAAATATCTGTCGGAGGTAGTTCGGAAGGGAAGCGGGAAATCCGCTTCGTACTGGATTAACGGATATGCCTCGCAAGAGATAGTATCGATGCTCAAAAGTCCCGATATGACATTATCCGAAATATCGGACCGTATGAATTTTTACAGCCAATCCCATTTCAGCCGTTTCGTAAAAAAAATGCTTGGGGTATCGCCCTCGGAATACAGAAACGAATTGGATAAGAGACGTAATAAAATATAAACTTACAAACCATAAAAATGGAAGAGTTCAGAGTAGATATGCGCAAGCTCGAAAAGGTGGATCTGGCGGAAGGTATCCGCTGCGCCCAGTTGTGTTTCAAAATCAATCACACGATGCCGTATACCGAAGAATACGATGCTTTGGTAAAAGAGCTGTTCATGGATAATATCGGCGAAAACAGTCGCGTGATGCCGCCAATGACTGTAGTGCGTGGTAGCAATGTGAAGATTGGCAGGAACGTGGTGGTGATGAACAATGCCTTATTTATGGCAGCAGGCGGCATTACCATCGAAGATGATGTGATGGTCGCTGCCAATGCGCAGCTCATCTCCAACAATCATGATTTGTACGACCACCAAATTTTAACTTGTAAACCTATCATTTTGAAGCGGAACAGTTGGATTGGTGCGGGTGCTACCATACTGCCCAGTGTGACAATCGGAGAAAATTCCGTTGTTGCAGCTGGAGCGATTGTTACCAAAGATGTAGAGGATAATACGGTGGTTGGAGGTAATCCGGCAAAAGTAATAAAACGTATATAATCTTAATATAAACCATAAAGAATGCAGTAACAATCCCTATAATCGTTACTGCATTTTTTACATTTTCATTCCTTTGGGGTGGTTATTTTCACTTTGCTGAAATCATGGTCGCCCAACAATGGCACGGTCGGCAATGAAATCCCCCGCAGGGCTTCGCCCATCAGCCGGACTGCGCACCTGCGTAACGGCTTCCATCGTTGGCTTGACCTCCAGCCCGTTCTTCTTTTCTGTTTTAGCAATATCCACGCAAGCCTTGTATTCATCCCGGCAAGGCTTCACCGGTTATATTTGAAACAGGTTGCTTCTGCAATGATATGCGTGTTACCTTTACTGATATTACCGACATTGTAATTTTCTCCGGTTTGAAAGAAATACGCCACCAGTACTTTATTGTTTTTCATTGTTTCATCTTGTGATACAATATTCTGTGCAAACGCAAAAATTTCACCTGTACACGATACTGTTAAAATTATCTGAATCTTTTATCGTAATTTATTTGTTCCGTAGAAATATGATGCCGTAGCACCTCCATCTACGAGGAAGTCGGCTCCCGTAATGAATGATCCTCGGTCACTCATCAACAATTCAGCAACATTGGCCACCTCGTCTGCCGTACCAGAACGACCAGCCGGACAGTTTGCGAACATATTTTTGTAGAAGTCACCACGCGGACCGTTGAACTCATCAAGAGCCAGCGGAGTGACCACAATGCCCGGAGATATTGAATTGATGCGTGCACCACATTCGCCCCATTTCACGGCTTCAGCCATTACGCGCTTTACATTGCAGCGTTTTGCCATCTGATAAGCGTGTAGGGTATCGCGTATATTCCCCTCCTGAAGCATACTCAACGCGAGAAGTTCCTCGGTGGGAGTTGTAGCAAGTAATTCGTCATCCTCGGGGGTAAGTGCAGGCATACGGTGTCCTGATTGGCTGGAGATGGTGATACCCACGCCTCCCGATTTGATGACTTTACCCACTTCTTCCAACAGTACGGCAGTTCCGTACAGATCCACTTTCAGAATCGTCCCGATGGGTGCTTGACTGGGTGATACGCCAGCAGCATTCACCAACATGGAAATTTCTCCATACTTCTGTGCCTCGGCAATCAGATTCAGGATAGATGCACGCGAAGACAAATCCATTTCCACGGGGACGGTATCAAAACCGGCATCGTTCATCGTTTTTGCTATCGTGTCTGCACTCGTCTTGTTCTTGTCACCTATGACGATTTTCATACCGTACCCCATTCGGCGGGCGATAGCCATTCCTATTTGACCGGCTCCAGTCAATATCATTACATTTTTCATTTCAGTTTATTTAAACATTTTTGAAGCCCCCTATATTTTACAAACGTAATCCTGTCTGTACGATCATATAAGGCCATTATGATAAAGTCGTATCGCCATCATTACGGCAGTTGCCTGTATTGTTCCTCAGACACGGGTTCTAACCATTCGGTAGCGACATCTTCGCCCGGAACCTCAAATGCCAAATGTGCAAACCAGCTGTACTTGGCTGCCCCGTGCCAGTGTTTCACACCGGCGGGTATGTTTATGACCATACCAGGCAGTATCTCCACCGCAGCTTTTCCTTCTTCTTGATACCATCCGCGTCCGGCAACGCCGACCAGCATCTGTCCTCCTCCTTTTACAGCGCGGTGTATGTGCCAGTTGTTTCGGCAACCGGGTTCAAAAGTCACATTGCTGAATGGGATTTGTTTGGTGGAAATGGAAGCCAGCCAACTTCTGCCGGAGAAATAACGTGCATACGCCATATTCGGCTCTCCTATGGGAAATATCATTTCTTGTTGGAATTCGTCCAGTTCGTCATTGTTTACAGTATCTTCTGCCCATACTTCTTTGGCAAGCCGAAAGGCTCCCCAAGCATTGGGCCAACCGACATAGAAAGCTATATGGGTAAGCATCTCCGAAACTTCATGCCGAGTGATGCCGTTTGACTTTGCAAATTGCAAGTGATGCGTGAGTGATGAATCGATGATGCCCTTGCCGATAAGGGTAGCGACGGTAATCATGCTACGGTCACGAGGTGAAAGACCTGCCCGGTTCCACACTTCTCCGAAGAGAACATCATCGTTGAGTTCGGCAAACTTGGGAGCGAAATCACCCAATGTGGTCCGACCTGCTGTCTGGGTTATTTTTTCTTGTGCCATAATGATATGTGTATTAATGATTGAAAGCAAAACTGTAAATAGTATCAATGTACGTTTCATGGTCATGCGATATATGGTTTATACCTTGAATGATAACAGAAAATTCACGGTATCCGGCTCATAGTGGGAGAAAAAAAGACTCTCCCCTTTGTCGAGAGCGGCAATAACGCTCATATCTTCGTCAGAAAGCGTAAAATTGAAGATGTCGAAGTTTTGGCGCATACGTTCAATATGGGTGGTTTTAGGTATCAGCACCACATCATGTTGCAGAAGATAACGCAAACCGACCTGTGCCACGCTCTTGCCATATTTCAGTCCTATTTGTGTAAGCACCGGGTTGGTGAAGAAATCGTTGCGACCTTCAGCAAACGGCCCCCATGACATGATTCGCGTATCGTATTTTTCCATGATTGCCTGTGCTTTCACCTGCTGGTTGAATACATGTGTTTCCACTTGATTGACCATCGGCTTTATGTCCGTATGTTCGGCAAGGTCGATGAAACGGTCCGGATAAAAGTTACTCACACCGATGGCGCGGACTTTACCCGCTTTGTATGCCGTTTCCATGGCACGCCATGTGCCGTAGTAGTCTCCAAACGGCTGGTGAATGAGCAGGAGGTCAATATAGTCGGTCTGGAGCTTGCGCAACGACTCGTTGATGGAGCGGGCCGCCTTTTCCTCGCCGGCATTGCTGATCCAGACTTTTGTTGTGAGAAAAATTTTTTCACGCGGAATACCGCTTGTACGGACAGCATCGCCTACGTTCTGTTCGTTGAAATAGGCTTGTGCCGTATCAATAGAACGATAGCCTACACTCAAGGCATCGCTCACGCAACGTTCACACTCTTCGGGTGTCACTTGGTACACGCCATAGCCCAAGACGGGCATTTCCACTCCATTGTATAATTTTATATTTTCCATAATTAGTACTTTTTATTTATTCGATTGATAATTTCATTGATTGAATAGTCTGCGGAATGTACCGCACTTCCTCTGACCGCCTCGCAAGGCAAGCATTCTGCTGATGGACATAAGCGTTGTATATCCTTTTCACTGTGTCCTGCACCGCTGCCTTCGTGGGTACAGAAAGGAATGATACGTTTTCCCGAAAAATCATATTCCTCCAGAAAAGTATGTACCGCCATCGGCATAGTTCCCCACCAGTTCGGATAGCCGAGAATGATTGTATCGAATTCCTCCATTCCCTCAACTATGTCCGTCAATTCCGGACGTGAATCAGTCTGGAGTTCCGTCATCGCTTGTTTGGTGGTTTCATGATAATCAGCCGGATATGGCTTCACGGTATCTATGCGAAACAGTGTACCCTTTGTCATTTTAGCAAGCCTTCGGGCAAGGAACTCCGTGTTTCCTGTTTCAAGGTCACGGATAACACCGTCCACATAGTTCTGTCCTCGCCGTGAATAATAGGCTATCAGAATTTTGCTCATGCCTCCGGGGATTATTTGTTGACACTGTACTTCATCCATACGGTATTGCCCATCCGCTCTACATTATTAAGCGTCAGCATCGTGGGAGGATAATCTGTCTGCCTGATACCATCGAACACAGCAGCCATTCCTGCCCGGCCATCAATGCCACCGCCAATCATGAGACTGACCTCATCAAGCAGTCCGGCTTGGAGAAACGCTCCGTTGATGTGGCCGCCACCAACGATGCCGAGACGCTTCACTCCGAACTTCTCGCCAAGTATTTCCACCGCCCGGCACAAGTCTATACCTTTCTTTCCGCATGCAATCCAGGAAATTCCGTTTGCCGTGAGATACCTATAATATTCCTGCGGACATTGCTCGTCTGTGATTACCAGCAGATTGTTGTCCAAGGCATCTTCCGGCCACTTTAACGATCCGTGTGTATCGATGGCAATATCATAATGGTCAGCCGAGTGAGCCATATAATACTTTTCCTCTCCAATGGGAGTCTTGTCATTCGCCTTGAACGGTTCCGGTAACGCATGGTGCATTTGTCGGCTTACCCGTCCTTCAAGTACTGCATCAAACTGTAGCCGGTCAAGAGCTTGGTAGTAGGCATCTGTTTTGTCAATCTCGGCGGTCATCGTACAGTCGATACGACCGTCCACTGATGACATCATGTGACATATAATATAAGGTTTCATCTGATAAAAAATTGGTTGTTTGAATTTATATTGCAAAATTAGCGAGGATTCGCTATGCATATATTACCTGTATTGCGCATAGAATTGTCAATATTGCGCCATTCTGAAAAAATATCTGTAACTTTGCAATATGAATACAAAAGCAGAAACAAAAATCGTCTATTCCACACTGTATCATTTGATAAGGTCTGTGGATTTCAGTGATTGGGTAATACATCTGTTATGTTTGGATGGGGAAGCATGGTTTGTATATGACGGACGGAAATTCTCAATCAGTCGCAATGATGTGGTTATCATCACTAAACCGCAGATTATAAGCGATACCGGCCAGTCAGATGATTTAAGAGTTGAAATCATAGCCGCACCGAGTAAATTCCTGCACAATCAGTTGCCTGCCAATAACTTTGGAATAGGCGGTACGATAAGCCTGTTTGATAATCCGGTAATTCATCTGAGTGATGAAAATACGCGGATACTGTTGGGTGATATGCACGCTATCAGAAAACGGATTGACGATACAGAACATCCGTTTTATCGCGAACTGATTGGCAGTCTTGCTTTGACGATGATGTACGATCTCTTTGCGTTCCACAAACAGAACAGGAGTTCCATGTACGCTTCCGACCGAAGTATGTATGTTGTAAAGGAACTGATGGCAATGCTCGAAGCCGGTACATCCAAACACTATAGGGAAGTGAACTATTATGCGGCACAACTGAATGTAACCCCAAAATACTTGTCAGATACAGTCAGACGGCAGACCGGACACAATGTCACCTACTTCATCGCCCGTCATACACTTCCGATAATAAAGGAATATCTTAACAATCCTCATCTGTCTATAGCACAAATATCAGACGAGATGAGATTCGGGAATCCGGCCAGCTTTACCCGCTATGCTTCTCGATACCTCGGAATATCACCGAAACGTTATCGGGCATCCCTGATGCCAGAGTAGGTACAAACTGTGATAAAGTGAAATACTTGCGGTAAAGTTCTTAATTTATCTGTTCAATGATACGGTAAATACCCCGAACGGGATTGTTCTGTAAAATAAAATCATCTAAACACGTAGGTAAAAGCTAATTATCGTTGGATGTGTAACTGCAAATAATATCTTTGGCTCTAATATTAAACTTGATTCCATAGGATACAAAAAATAGGGAGACGAGTAAGTCTTGGCTAAGCGAAGTTAAGGTTTGCCTGTTTCTTACATTCACAAAAGGGGCGAAAAAGATTTTTTGTATAACTACGGTGGCACTATTTTAAGTTACAATAGTGGTGCACTTTTCAATTAGTATATTACAGCAAGGAGTATTATAAAATAAAAGTGCGATATTCATTCCTGGAAGAACCTTTAGAAAAGGTTTACTTTGTTTTTTTCCTATACGTACCCAGATTAAAGTAAACCTAAATCTGTTTGTAATCCGCCTATATGCAGATATGAAAAACAGCCCCATTTTTACCACTTAACAATGTTACGATTTATATCGGACTAATCGAACAACCCGTTTACCAAATTGACGGCATCATCCTTTTTCTGATTGATGATTTTGGCATACACCTGCGTCATTTTCACATCCGCATGACCGAGCAACTTCGAGGTGGTATATAGATCCGCTCCAAGTGTCAGCATCATCGTGGCAAAAGTGTGCCTCGCCGTGTGAAAGGTGAACCGCTTGTCGATTCCCGCAGCTTTCGCCCAAGGTTTGATGAGTATATTCATCATCGACGGACTGGGCAAATCGAACACATGGTCATCTGCTGTCTTATCTCCCCGTTCAGGCATCCACTTCAACGCTTCGGGGGAAAGAGGCAGGTAAATCGGTTCTTTGGTCTTTTGCATGGACACTGCCAAGCGGTATTGCCCTCTATCGACGAAGACGTCTTTCCATTTCAATCCCACAATATCGCTCACGCGCAATCCACAGAAGCAAGAGAACAAATAAGCGGACTTCACTGTCTCATTATTCATCGGTGTGGCAATCAATGCCCGGACTTCCTCGATGGTCATATATGACCGTTTGCTCTCCGGCAGGCGAATCTTATCCGAATTATTGATTTTGGTAAACGGATTGACTTTGATAATCTCCGCACGAACGGCAGCGTTCAAAGCCCCGTTCAAGATACGGTAGTAGGTGTGGAGGGTAAAGTTCGACACACGTTTTCCTTTGGGACGATATTCCGTCATCAGATAATCGAGGTAATCCTGGCAGAATGCCTTGTCGATTCGATCCATTGTCATCCGTTCTCCTGCATAGTCTTTCAGGATGCGAATGGTAACTGCGATTTGGTTTCCGTCCTTTTTGCCTCGCTTTGCCTGATTCTCTTTATATGTATTCATCCAATCGAGCAAGAACACCTTTTCCCTGTTTTCGATACCGGCTTCTCCGTTAGTTAGTTCGATAATGCGCTTTGACTTGATAGCATTGGCGGCATCCATCGTGGCTTGATTCCGTTTCCGGGCATTATTGTCCGTTTCCGGGATGATATACATTTTGAGGTACTCGTATGTCCGCTTTCCGTCGCGGTAAATATCCAAATACAAACTCTTGCTTCCGTCGCTCAACGGCTTCATCCGAAGACGGATTGGTTCTTTGACTTTAATCGGCTTCTTTACTCGTGGCATATTCTATTCCTTTATTCGTTTATTTCTGTTGCAAAGGTAGGAATAATAATCCGAATTGAGGAACAAACAAGAAACAAAAACGTACCGAATAAGAACCAATCAACTGAAAACAATGAAAGCAACTGAAAAGAAATATTCACGCTTAAATATCTATAAAACAACGTATTTATTTGATTGGTTGTTATTTTCTTTTTATGGGCGTATTCTATAAATCTGGCAAAGTCTGACATTATCTGACATTGTCTGACATTTAATCTAATATGAATCTGACAAAGTCTGACATTGTCTGACATTTAATCTAATATGAATCTGACAAAGTCTGACACCTCCACAAGCACGAAAAACGGTTCACAAAAACCGGTTAAAAAAACTAATTTTCCCACTGAAGACACACTGCCAAACAGAGGTATATTACTTGAAGAAGAGCCTATCCGCAAGCAGAAGAGCCCCTTATTTGCAAAAAAACAACAATCATTCCAACGTATTCCAAAAAAAGTTGTTACCTTTATAAAGTCAAAAACAAAGCTTGTCCAAAGGCATTGATACATAAACCTCATATACAAACTTTTAAAGCATTTGATATGTTCAACTCATTTGGAAACATCCTCCGCCTCACCAGCTTCGGAGAGTCACACGGAAAAGGCATCGGAGGCGTCATAGACGGATTCCCTGCCGGGATAACCATCGACCCGGACTTCGTGCAGGCGGAACTGGACCGCCGCCGCCCCGGACAGTCGCGCATCACCACCGCCCGCCAAGAGGGCGACAAGGTGGAATTCCTCTCCGGCATCTTCGAAGGGAAGTCCACCGGCTGCCCCATCGGCTTTATCGTCTGGAACCAGAACCAGCACTCCACCGACTACGACAATATGAAGGAGGTCTATCGCCCCTCGCACGCCGACTACACCTACCGGGTGAAATACGGCATCCGCGACCACCGGGGAGGAGGACGCTCGTCGGCACGCGAAACCATCTCGCGCGTGGTGGCAGGAGCACTTGCCAAACTGGCGTTGAGGCAGCTGGGCATACGCATCACGGCATATACCTCGCAAGTGGGTCCCATCCGCCTGGAAGAGAACTACGATGCCTACAACCTGGACCTGATAGAGAGCAACCCCGTGCGCTGCCCCGATCCGGAGAAGGCGCGGGAGATGGAGGAATATATATATAAGGTAAAAGAAGAGGGCGACACCATCGGCGGCGTAGTGACCTGCGTTGTCCGGGGCTGCCCCATCGGACTGGGACAACCGGTATTCGGCAAGCTACACGCCGCACTCGGCGCCGCCATGCTCAGCATCAATGCTGCCAAAGCCTTTGAATATGGCGACGGATTCAAGGGGCTGAAGCAGAAAGGTTCGGAGCAGAACGACGTGTTCTACAACCACAACGGTCGCATCGAAACCCGCACCAACCACTCAGGTGGCATACAGGGCGGCATCAGCAACGGACAGGACATCTACTTCCGTGTAGCATTCAAGCCAGTGGCCACCGTCCTGATGGAGCAGCACACGGTGAACATCGACGGTAAGGACACCACCTTGAAAGCCCGCGGACGCCACGACCCCTGCGTGCTGCCGCGTGCCGTGCCCATCGTGGAGGCAATGGCGGCGATGACACTGCTGGATTATTACTTGATAGACAGGACGACACAACTATAAAACCATCATACACCATGGAAATAAAGAAATACATCGCAGAAAACGAACCGCGGATGCTGGAAGAACTCTTCAGCCTCATCCGCATCCCCAGCATCAGTGCCCTGCCCGAGCATCACGACGACATGCTGGCATGTGCCGAACGCTGGAAACAACTGCTGCTCGAAGCCGGAGCCGACGAAGCGCATGTGATGCCCTCGAAAGGCAACCCCATCGTCTTCGGACAGAAAACGGTGGACCCGGATGCCAAGACCGTGCTGGTCTATGCCCACTACGACGTGATGCCCGCCGAACCGCTGGAGCTCTGGAAGTCGCAGCCCTTTGAACCCGAAGTGCGCGACGGACGCATCTGGGCGCGCGGCGCGGATGACGACAAGGGACAGGCATTCATCCAAGTGAAAGCCTTCGAATACCTCGTGAAGAACGGCCTGCTACAGAACAACGTGAAGTTCATCTTCGAAGGAGAAGAGGAAATCGGCTCCCCCAGCCTGGAAAGCTTCTGCCAGGAGCACAAGGAACTGCTGAAGGCGGACATCATCCTGGTGTCGGACACCAGCATGCTCGGCGCCGACCTCCCCTCGCTGACCACCGGGCTACGCGGACTCGCCTACTGGGAAATAGAAGTGACCGGCCCCAACCGCGACCTGCATAGCGGACACTTCGGAGGTGCCGTGGCAAATCCCATCAACGTGCTGTGCGGCATGATTTCCAAAGTGGTGGATGCCGACGGACGCATCACCGTCCCCGGTTTCTACGACGATGTGGAAGAGGTGCCCCAAGCCGAGCGCGACATGATAGCCCGCATCCCCTTCGATGAAGAGAAGTATAAGAAGGCCATCAACGTAAAAGCTCTGTCCGGTGAGAAGGGCTACAGCACGCTGGAACGGAACAGTTGCCGCCCCTCCTTCGACGTGTGCGGCATCTGGGGCGGCTATACGGGCGAAGGCTCGAAGACGGTACTCCCCTCCAAGGCGTATGCCAAAGTATCTTGCCGGCTGGTTCCCCATCAGGAGCACCACAAGATTTCCCAGCTGTTCGCCGACTACATCCTGAGCATTGCCCCCGAAACGGTGCAGGTGAAGGTCACCCCGATGCACGGCGGACAGGGCTACGTGTGCCCCATCACCCTGCCTGCCTATCAGGCCGCCGAAAAGGGCTTTGAGAAGGCCTTCGGGAAGAAGCCGCTGGCGGTGCGCCGGGGCGGAAGCATCCCCATCATCTCCACCTTCGAACAGGTGCTGGGCATCAAGACGGTGCTGATGGGCTTCGGGCTGGAATCGAACGCCATCCACTCGCCCAACGAGAACATGCCGCTGGACATCCTGCGCAAAGGGATAGAGGCGGTGACGGAGTTCCACTTGAATTACAAATGATTCAGGTTCAGTGTCAAAGCGAAAAGGAAACGACATAATAATATAATTTAGGCACAGGATTACACGGATTTCACGGATTAATCAAGAAGAAAACCGTGTAAATCTGTGTAATCCGTGCCTAAAAGAAAGTGAAATGCATGTATTCACACATCTACCTATAGGATGATTACCCTTTCAGGGCATATTTGAGACTTGCGAAACAGGAGCTACTTTGAGACTTGCCAGACTTGAATAAATCATCTATCCCCCCCTTCAAAACGGCTTGCGGTATGTACACCCGTTCCTCCATTCGGAACAACCGTAAGCCGTTTTTCCTTTGATAACCGTGCCTTTTCCGCAGAGCGGACAAGGCTGGCCGACAAGGGCTTCGGCTTGCAGAGGGACGGTTGACACAGCGGAAGTGGCGGTCGCCGCATCCGAAGCGGTCGCGGCACCCGGGGCTTGCTCTTTCTTCTTCGCGACGGCAGTCTTGCGCGGCGCGCGCTTCTTCGGTTCTTTCTTCGGCTTGTCGGCGGTGTCGGTCTTGGCGGTTGCCTTGCCTGTCTTCTCGGGGGCGGGCGACTGGATGGTGATGTAGCGGTTGCTGTTATCGGAAAGCACGCTTGTGACGATTTCCGACACCATCTGCTTGAGCTCTTCCAAGAATTGCGCGGCATTGTAGGTGCGCCTTTCTATCTCGCACAGCTTCTTCTCCCAGATGCCGGTCAGTTCGGCCGACTTCAGCAGCTCTTCGTGGATAATCTGTATCAGCTCCACGCCGGTGGGGGTGGCTATCAGGTTCTTCTTCTCCTTGCGGATGTAGTTGCGCTTGAACAGGGTCTCGATGATGGCGGCACGGGTGGAGGGTCGGCCTATGCCGTTCTCCTTCAGGGCATCGCGCAGCTCGTCGTTGTCCACCAGCTTGCCCGCCGTCTCCATCGCCCGGAGCAGGGTGGCTTCGGTGTAGGGGCGCGGGGGTTGCGTCCACTTCTCGTATAGGTCGGGAAGGTGCGGGCCGCTCTCCCCTTTCACGAAGGCGGGAAGCACGCTCTCTTCCTCTCCCTTTTCCTCTTTCTCCTCCTGCTGTTGCGCAGAGGGGGTACCGAAGATGACGCGCCAACCCGGTTCCAGAATCTGCTTGCCGGTGGCTTTGAACTCGATGCCTTCGACCTCGCCCAGGACGGTAGTCGTGGAGAACTTGCAGTCGGGATAGAACACGGCGATGAAGCGGCGCGCTATCAAGTCGAAGACGCGGCGTTCCATGTCCGTCAGGTTCTGCGGATGCTGCCCGGTGGGGATGATGGCGTGGTGGTCGGTCACCTTCGAGTTGTCGAACACTTTTTTCGATTTCAGCAGGGTGGTGCCTGCCAGGGGTGCCGTGAGCGCCTCGTAGTCGCGCAGCCCCTTCAGGATTCCGGGACACTTGGGATAGATGTCATCGCTGAGGAAGGTGGTATCGACACGCGGATAGGTGGCGACCTTCTTCTCGTAGAGCGACTGGATAATCTTCAGGGTCTCGTCGGCAGAGTAGGCAAACTTCTTGTTGCACTCCACCTGCAGGGAGGTCAGGTCGAACAGGCGGGGCGGGGCTTCCCTTCCTTCCTTCTTGGTGATGCCGGTCACGGTGAAAGGGGCGTTCTTGATTTGCTCCAGCAAGGCAAGTCCGCGTTCGTGGTCGGTGATGGGGTCGATGCCCCGGTTCTCCTCTTCCTTCTTGGGTTTCTTTCCGGCGGCGATGGCTTCTTTCTGCTTCTCGGCCTCCAGCACCAGCTCTTCTTCACTCTTCCGGAGGATGGCGGAGAAGGTGGTGTCGCGATAGAGGGTCTTCAGTTCCCAATACTGCTTGGGGACGAAGTGCTGTATCTCCAACTGGCGGTTCACAATCAGCGCCAGCGTCGGTGTCTGCACACGGCCGATGGAAAGCACCTGGCGGTTCTGCCCGTACTTCATGGTATAGAGGCGGGTGGCGTTCATGCCCAGCAGCCAGTCGCCGATGGCACGCGACAGCCCCGCTTCATACAGGGGCTGGAAGTCCGCCGCATCCCTCAGCTTGGCGAAGCCTTCGCGGATGGCCTCTTCGGTCAGCGATGAAATCCAGAGGCGCTTCACCGGACAGCGTGCCCCGGCTTTCTGCATCACCCAGCGCTGTATCAGCTCTCCTTCCTGGCCGGCATCGCCGCAGTTGATAATCATGTCGGCGTGCTGCATGAGGTTCTCTATCGTATGAAACTGGCGTTCGTAAGTGGGGTTGCTGATCAACTTGATTCCGAAGCGGGGAGGTATCATGGGCAGGCTTCCCAGACTCCACGATTTCCAGTTGGGGGTATATTCATGCGGTTCCTTCAGCGTACAGAGATGGCCGAAGGTCCAAGTCACTTGGTATCCGTTTCCTTCGATGTACCCATCCTTCCTTTCTCTCGCTCCCAATACATCGGCTATGTCACGTGCCACAGAGGGCTTTTCGGCAATACAAACTATCATTCAAACTTTATTTTTTGCGGAGCAAAAGTAATGCAAAGCGGAAAGAGAAGCAAATTTATCGGCAGAAAGTGGCTTTTTGCGGCAGAGATACTCCCTTCTATAAAAGAGATATCCCCCCTGGCTGTCCGGGAACTTCCGTTATACTTTCTTTTAGGCAAGGATTACACGGATTTCACAGTTTTTTCTTTGTCCTATCCGTGAAATTCGTGTAATCCGTGCCTGAAATCAGAACAGCATGCAAGCAACAACAAGTTTTTCGGACAACCTCCCCAAGAAAAATGTCAAAACCTGCGGCAAAAAACGGACAAATCCCGCAGATAAACTTCATCTCGCGCCGCGAGATGTATATCTCGCCTGCTGAGATGTACATCCCGGCTGCTGAGATGTATATCTCGCGGCGCGAGATGAAGTTTACAACAAACGTTGAACAAGTTAATATAGGGACAAATGCCATTTTAGGACGGGTTTGAGAATTTCTTTCCAACAGACTTTAAGAGCCTGTACCGACCATCGTCGCCCTGAAAACTTGTGGAGATACGAAGAAAAATCGCTATTTTTGCCGGAGATTTTGACAGGTTACAATCTCAGCCTACATCTACATACCCTAACCAAACATTATAACACTATGCAGGAAAGCCGGATACTCAGAGTGGACCACGCCCCAATCAGCATGTTAAAGCCCCACGAAAAGAAGTTGCTATGCTTCTACGCCTACATGGGCGCAGAAGTCACGGACAAGCACCTGGAGCTTTTCAGAAAAGCGCAACATGCGCATGGCACAAATCCGAATGAAAGCGTCAAGCAACTGGTGAAGCTCTCCTTTCTGGACTTATATGATTATGATTGGCAAACCAGAAAATACACGTATCATGTCGCCAACGACTTCTATCTCACCGCACTGCATTTCCTGATAACCCGGCAACCGGAATGGCTTTCCGAATTCGAAAGCCTGAAAATCAAGCGGGATGCTTGTTCCGTCGGCATCTCCCAACATATCGCGGCAAGCAACCATGGGGAAAAGACAAACAACTCGTTTCTTTCCAACCAACAGATTTCCTGCTTGCTTCCCGTTGCTTTCGAACCTGTATTCATACAGCTGATACTCGGTATGGACGAAAAGCTGTTCCACCAAACAATCCTCACCCTCTTAGTCTATATACAGAAAAACGACCTGCTCGACACCGAAGACATCATGCCGACGTTGCTCCAACAAAAACAGCTGTCGCCCACCGGCAGGAGGGAACTGGAAGAGGCACTTGCCCTATACCGCTATTATTCGCACGGAGTGTATGCGCCACCGGCCCAAACGCCACAAACCTTGTTCGGGATGATACTCGAAGGTGTACGCGCCATGCATGCGCAAAAGTATCAGGAGGCAATAGCCTTCTTTGACAAGGCACTGAAAATACGCAATAAGAAGGCAAAGGAGAAAAACATCTTCGACAACTTCCTGAACTGCTATTTTCTGATGATGAGTTATGTGCACGAAGGTTCGTCGGACAGCATGAAGAAGCTGAAGCAGTTCTTGAAGAAAAGCATCGCCAAAGATGTCCCCGATATGCAGTTGGCATCCATCGTTGCAGATGCTTTCAGCAACGAAAAGACAGAAGCCAAGCCGTATCTGATAGAGCGTCTGTTCGTTGAAGACAAATTCAATCTCAGCTCTACCCCCGCGACCAGGCACATGGGATATCTGTTCTATAAATACTTCGGCGTGAAATCCGGCAAACTTCCGGACGGGCAAGATCAAACAATCCCCCGGCAGGCCATCTACAGGCACGAGCTGTCCGCCTACCTGCCTCTGTCTCAAGAAGAGAGACAAAAGCTGACCGATGCCTATGGGGACGCTCCCGCCCTGACATCCATTCCGCGGAAGCAGCCTTGGGAAATCGTGATAGAAAACATCCTGAAAAGGGAACAGGAACAAAACAGAGACAAAGACGCCCAAAAGGGACGCTTGGTGTATCTGCTCAGAGGGGCCAACCTGGTGGAGATACGCGAACAAAACCGCTTGAAATCGGGCACATGGAGCAGCGGCAAGGCTATATCTGAAGCACGCTACCTGAGAGAGGGCTCCCCATGGATGGACGAAACGGACTATGAAGCACGCGACCTCTTGCTGAAGAGCAAGAGCTATATGTTCTACATGGAAGATATCCTGCCCGCCTTGGTGGACTGCAACCGGGTATTCACAGGCTCCCATCCTCCTTTCATCCCCGTCACGGTCTATGAAGAGAAGCCCTGCTTATACATCACCCCAAGCAAGGAAGGATTCGCTGTGACATCCAACATTCCATTGTCCAAAATCAATGGAAACATCAAGGAGCACATCGTACTGAAGGAATCGGAAACACAATATGCGGTGATTCCCATCACCGACAAACAATGGAACTACTACAAGCGCCTGATGAACGTGGGCGTCTTTCCCCCCGAAGCCGAACAGGCCTTGAAGAGCTTTCTGTCTCAAATCAGCAAGACGGTAGAGGTGTGCTCTCCTTTGTTGGGAAAAGGCTCCAAACTGAAAGACGTGGATGGAAACGCAAGCATCTGCCTGCAAGTGGCTCCGGAAGGCGACTACTTCCACATAACCTCCTACGTAAGACCTCTGCCCGGCGGACAGAGGACGTTTGCGCCCGGAGAAGGGACATCCGTCATAATCGAAAAAAGCGAAGGAAGATACCTGCAAGTGAAACGGGAACTTGACTTAGAACGAAACAACCGCAAGGTATTGGACAACTTCATGGAAGATTCGTTCGGTAAAGACCTCACCGAATTCGGCAACAACACGCTATCCATCTATGAAATGCTTGACCTGCTTGAATTCGTCCAGCAGAATCCCGACGCCTATTGCATAGAGTGGCCGGAGGGGGAAAGCCTGAAACTGCACACCTCCACAGCCGCCTCCAGCAGAAACATCAGCCTGAAAACCAAAGGCTACTGGTTTGAAGTGGAGGGCGAGGTGCGCATAGACGAACAAACCGTGCTAAGCATAGCCAAGCTGCTGGCACTGTTAGGAGGAGATAAGCCTGTCAAATATATCCGGCTGAACGAATCGGACTTCCTGAAACTGGACGACACCCTGCGGAAACAGTTGCAGAAGCTGGAAGCACTCACCGTTAAAGAGCGCAACAAGCTAAAAATATCCAGATTCAACGCCAGCCTGCTGGACGAACTTCTGGAAGGAGAAGCGAACATCCAATGCGACAAGTCTGCCAACACCTTCTGCAAAAGAATACAGCAAAGCCGGGAACTGGCTCCGCAAGTCCCCGCCACCCTGCAAGCCTCCCTGCGCAACTATCAGGAAGACGGATTCCAATGGATCGTGCGGCTGAACAGCTGGGGAGCCGGTGCCTGCCTTGCCGACGACATGGGATTGGGAAAAACGATACAGGCCATCGCCTTCTTGCTGTATAAAGCGAACGAGGGAGCCTCGCTTGTGGTGGCGCCGGCATCGGTCATCCCCAACTGGAGGAACGAACTGCAACGCTTCGCCCCCACCCTGAAGGTCTCCATCCTCAACGAATCCTCCGACCGCAAGGCATTGATAGAGGCCGAAGCGGACGGCAGCGTAGTGCTCTCCACCTACGGCCTCCTGGTGACGGAAGAAGAAACCCTCACCTCGAAGAAGTGGAACGTCGTCTGCCTGGACGAAGCGCATACCATCAAGAACCGCGACACCAAGATGTCCAAAGTAACCATGCGCCTGCAAGCCGACAACAAACTGATACTGACCGGTACGCCCATCCAAAACCACCTCAGCGAGTTGTGGAATCTGTTTGCCTTCATCACACCCGGCATGCTGGGCAGCTACGACCAGTTCTGCCACAAATACATCCTCCCCATCGAACAAGCCGGAAACAAAGAGAGACAACGCCAGCTGAAACGCATCGTGCAACCCTTCATGCTGCGCCGCACCAAAGCGGAAGTGCTGGAAGAGCTGCCCGACAAAATAGAAATCACCCTGCCGGTGGAACTCAGCGAAGAGGAGATGTCGGTATATGAACTCCTACGGCTTGAAGCCCAGAAAGAGATTGTGACGGCAAAGGCCGTCACTGTCAGCACCCTGGCGGCAATCACCCGCCTGCGCCAAGCCGCTTGCGCCATGTATCTGACCAACCCTGCGTTAGGAAAGTTCTGCTCCAAAATACAAATACTTATCAGCCTCATCAACGAAATCAAGGAAGGGAACAACCGGGTACTGATATTCAGCCAGTTCACCTCGTTCCTGGAACTGGTGCGCCAAGCACTTGACGAAGCGAGCGAAACCTACCTCTATTTGGACGGCTCCAGCACCATGAAGCAGCGCGAAAAGATGGTCAAGCAGTTCCAGCAAGGCGAATGCCCGCTCTTCCTCATCAGCCTGAAAGCCGGAGGACTGGGACTGAACCTGACCGGCGCCAACTACGTCATCCATCTGGACCCTTGGTGGAATCCTGCCATCGAGCAGCAGGCTACCGACCGCGCCTACCGCATCGGGCAACAAAAGAAAGTGACCGTCTATCACCTGATAGCCCAACACACCATCGAGGAGAAAATACTACGTCTGCACCACACCAAACGCAGCCTTGCCGACTCGCTGATAGAAGGCACCAACATGAGCCACAAACTGACGGAAAAGGAGCTGCTGGAATTGCTGACGGAAGAAGGCGAGGAATAGGGATGGCTTTATCCTATCTATCACCCATTTCTCTATGTTCTGTGTAGCGGAAGAGAAGTTCAGGCCGATGCGGAAAGAAAGCGGGAAAAGCCCTCTTCTACCTCTGCATTGGGAAATCCCAAATGATACATACCAAAGTACGGGTCATACCCCTTGATAGTCAGATATCCGCTCTGATATATCATCGGTATGGGATTCGTAAAAGAAACGTCCCCATTGTTGAGCACATCTTCCGTAACATATTCTATCATGTTCTCCAAACTATAGCCCCGCATACAGAGCAGATGCACCAGATAAGTAGGCGTGCCCGTCTCGAACCAATAACTGCCGAAGGCGTTGGCATCGAAAGCGTTGAGTACACTGAACGAAAAGACATCATCCTCAAATTCACAAAAAAAACAACAGACAACCAGATACAACCTTACATAAATTATAAATTTAAACCTTCTCCCGAACGACCTCTGCAAAAAGCTGAAACAAACCTTCAACGACATGGCAAAAATAGTGATGAAATCCGATAGACGCACATATTCGGTGAATGATTCTCTATTATGCAGCAATTTGCTCATGGTTATCAGGCTGTCGTGCTCCCAAATGAAAGCCGCAACAGCACATCGGGTACTTGCGAGACTTGAGAATGTAAAAACATTTTCCCTTCCCCTATCGCAGTCGGCCCGTTCCGGTGAAAAAACATCCTTCTCCCCCTTTCTACCCTGTTCTCCCTATCCGTTCCCTGTCCGCCCCCTACCAGGACCTATTCGGCTTCGGACGTTCTTCGGACAAACTCCACTCCCTAGGACCGAAGAATGT
>NZ_JAICZW010000029.1 GCF_029057325.1 Bacteroides sp.
GGTAAATAGAAGAAGGGGGGTGTGTCAATCTTGAATCAACCCCCTCTTTTTCTTTGGGCTTCATGATTTCTCTGATGTGACTGCAAATCGGCTGTCGGGTTGTCATCAGGTAAAAACGGATGGCGGTTGCTGTATGGATGGGATAGAGGGAAATCCCCCCTATATTCCCCGGTTTGACAGACACTTGCGTCTGTCGTCTCAAACACTTGTGTCTGTCGGCTTGAACACTTGTGTCTGTCACGTTGAACACAAGTGTCTGTCAAATCGTTTTTCAATATCTGATAATCAGTGCATTAAGAAGCTCAGGAAGCAGGCCTGCGAATTAATTCCGCCAACGGGTAAACTAAATCCTTTAGTTTCTTTTAACGAAATAAATTCGTTTATGAACTAAATTATTTAGTTCTTTGCGGAAAACAAAGAACATTATGAAAGGACTGACTGCAAAAGAAGAAGAAATCATGGGCTTTTTCTGGACGAAAGGGCCGTTGTTCGTGAAGGAGATGCTGGCGTTCTATGAAGAGCCGAAGCCACACTTCAATACGCTCTCCACCATTGTGCGAGGGCTGGAAGAGAAGGGATTCCTGAGCCACCACACGTATGGCAACACCTATCAATACTATCCGGTGGTGAGCGAAGAGGACTTCCGCAAGCGGACGCTGAAAAACGTCATCAGCAAGTATTTCAACAATTCCTATCTCAGTGCCGTGTCGTCGCTGGTGAAGGAGGAAGACATCTCGCTGGAAGAGCTGAAGCAGCTGATAAGCGAGGTGGAAGAAGTGAATAGTAAATCGTAAATCCCTTCCTCTTATGGGCCTCTTCTTCGTTTACATACTCAAATCATCGGTTTGTCTGGCGGTGTTCTACCTGTTCTACCGTCTGTTGCTGGCACGTGAGACTTTCCACCGCTTCAACCGCTTTGCACTGCTGGGCATCTTGTTGCTGTCGTGCCTGTTGCCCCTGACCGAAGTGACCGTGGAGCAGGAGTCGGAGGTGCACCAGACCATGCTGACGCTGGAGCAACTGCTGCTGATGGCGGATGCGGCTTCTGTCACAGAGGTAGGGGCGGATGCGGAAGTGGCGACATCCATCTGGATAGAAGGGATGTTGTTGGTCTATTTGGCCGGAATCGTTTTCTTTGCCTGCTGCAACGTATGCTCGCTGGTACGGCTGTTGATGCTGCTCCGGTCGGGCAGGAGGGAGGCTATAGACCGTTATCTGCCGGGCAGGAAAGAGTGGGTCAGGCTGGTGGTGCACCGTCGCGACATCTCCCCGTTCAGCTGGATGGGCTACATCGTCCTGTCGCAGGCGGACCTGGAGGAGAACGGGCGGGAAATCCTTATCCACGAGCTTGCCCATATCCATAACCGGCACTCCTGGGACCTGCTGGTGGCGGATATCTGCATCTTCTTCCAGTGGTTCAATCCGGCTTCGTGGTTGCTGAAGCAGGAACTGCAGAACATCCATGAGTTTGAGGCGGATGAGACGGTCATCAAGGAGGGCGTGAATGCGAAACAATATCAACTATTATTAATAAAAAAAGCTGTCGGCACAAGGCTCTACTCTATGGCCAACAGCTTTAATCACAGTAAACTTAAAAAACGTATCACTATGATGATGAAAGAAAAATCAAGTCCGTGGGCACGTTTGAAGTATCTCTATGTACTTCCGGTAGCTGCCGTTGCAGTGACAGCTTTTGCCCGTCCCGAGGTCTCCGACAAGGTGGAGGAGATTTCAGCCGTCAAAGTTAATGATTTGGCAGCAATTGTAGAAACAAAAGTGGCGGAAAGTGTGGGTGACACCCTGAAACCCGCCAATGTGAAGTATGTGCCGATCGAAGTCGGCGAGGAGTTGAAGGGAACGCCGGTCTTTGAGGTGGTGGAGGAGATGCCCGAATTTCCCGATGGCGGCGTGTCCGGCCTGATGGATTATTTCAGGAAAAACATGCGTTATCCCGAAGCCGCCAAAAAGAAAGGAATGCAGGGACGTGTCGTCATGCAGTTTGTGGTGGACAAGGATGGCAGCATCCGGAATGCGAAGATCCTTCGTGCGGTGGACGAGGCACTTGATGCCGAAGCATTGCGTCTGATAAACAGCATGCCGAAGTGGAAACCGGGTAGGCAGAAGGGCGAACCGGTGGCGGTGAAATATACGGTGCCGGTGATGTTCAAGTTGGATGGTGAGGATGCGGAAAGCTCCTCCATCGGAAAAAAGCTATTGCGCATTTCGGGAGAGGATGAGCCCCTGTACATTGTGGATGGAAAAGAGGTGACTCCGAAGATTATGGAAGCGCTGAAGTCCGATAGGATAGAGGGTATAACAGTGTTGAAAGACAAACAGGCGGTGGAGCTCTATGGCGACAAGGCAAAAAACGGAGTGATATTGATAACCCTGAAGAAAGAGGGGAGTCCTTCTGTTGCAGGCGCGCCCATGAAGGAGGGCGAAGTGTCTGAGAAAGAGGGTTTGCGTGTGACGGTGGTCGGAACCCTGATGAAGGTGGAAGGCAAAGTGGTGGACGAGCAGGGCGAACCTGTTGTCGGTGCCTCTATCTTGCTGGAAGGGACCAAAAAAGGGACGGTGACCGATGTGGATGGCAACTTCAGGCTTTCCGTGCCCGCCAATGATGCCGTGCTGGTGGTTTCGTATATCGGCATGGCGACCGTCAAGGTGAAGGCGCAGCCTAAACTGACAGTCGCGCTGAAAGGCGAATAACCTCTCTGACAATCATGATAAAGAAAATTCTCTCTTTGTTTTTTATTATAATGGCCGTTTGGGCAGAGGTCGGCTCTGCCCAAACGGTTGCCAAGAAGTATTACCTGGTGGATGGGCTTTTCTTTGAAGAAAAGCCTTTCCGACATTTCGCGTGAAAGATACGGCAGGGAAGGAGTGGGGCAACGCTGAGGTGTCAGGTCGTCCCATGGTCTTGAATTTCTGGTACACCAGCTGCGGTCCCTGTATCGGCGAGATGCCGGAGCTGAACAAATGGGTGGAGCTTTATCCCGATGTCACTTATCTTGCCACCACCTTCGACAGTGCCGCACAAATCAAGAAAATAGTGGAGAGCCGTCCGTTCCGTTTCACGCAGATAGCCGATGAATTATTTTTCTTCGATACTTTCCACGTAAGCGGTATGCCTGTCACGATACTGACAGATAAGAAAGGTATCATCCGTCACATAGAAGAAGGAACGGGGATGGCGAAACTCAGGTATATGACTGACTTATTGAAGAGAATGGTTGAGGAATAACCGGTTCTTTGCTCTGTTTCTCAAATAGAATCTTTATCTTTGCTGTTGCATAAGTTTACCGCCGTAAAGTTTGCGACGGAAGATCTGTAAAATCCCTCATGATTATAGTTTATGAAGAAAAGAGCGTTGCTTTTTGTGTTGTGTGCCCTGACTGCCGCATTCGGATGTCTGAATCCTGCGGCGGCTTGCACCTCTGCCGTTGTTTCGGGAAAGGTTACTCCCGATGGCCGTCCGTTGCTGTGGAAAAACCGTGATACGGACTATCTGCGAAACCATGTCGCATACGTGAAAGGCGAGAAGTATGACTTCATTGCCGACGTGAACAGTGACAACTTCCCCGGCTTGAAAGAGGCGTGGATAGGAACCAACTCAGCCGGCTTTGCCTTGATGAATACCCAATCTTATAATCTGGTTGACGTGAAGGAGGGCGAAGAGCGCGGTGCCGCCAACGGCAGGATTATCTACCGCGCGTTGGAGGTCTGTGCCACGGTGGAGGAGTTCCGCCATTTTCTGGATACCATCGCCAAGCCCAGTCTGATAGAGGCGAACTTCGGGGTCATTGATGCCCGGGGTGGTGCCGCTATGTTCGAGGTGGACTACCATCGGTATGTGATGTATGATGCCAATGACCCGAAAGACGCTCCCCATGGCTACATTGCCCGCACCAACTTCTCGTTGACGGGCGAGGTGAACCAAGGCGCAGGTTATGTGCGCTACATGGAGGCGGAGCAGGTGCTGATGAAGGCTTCGGCCACGGGTGGCATCACGCCGCAGGGCATTTTCAACGACCTTTCCCGCTCTTTCCATAACTGCATGCTCGACATCGACCTGAAGAGCGGCGATTACAACCGTCCGAAGGCCTCCGGTTGGTTCGTTGACCAGGATTTCATTTCCCGTAACAGCACCTCGTGCTCGGTTGTGGTGCAGGGCGTGAAGCCGGGTGAGAATGCCGAGCTGACAACGATGTGGGCGCTGTTAGGCTATCCTCCCACGGGTGTCGCCCTGCCGTTGTGGGTGAAGGATGCTTCCCGACTTCTTCCATCGATGGTCTGTTTCAGCAAGGCAGATGCCGCCGCTCCGTTGAGCGCCAGTTCGCTTCGCCTCGCCGGTCGTGTATTCTGTTACCATCAAGGGATGGGCACCGACCGCTATCTGAACTGGGAGAGACTGTACAGCCCTTCGAAAGGGGACGGTTACATGACACGGCTTGCCCCTGTTGAGGCAGAGGTGTTCCGTCGTACAATGCCGCTGCTCGAGGGTTGGCGTGCACAAGGAGGAATCGATGTAAAAGAGATGCAGCGGTTGTATCAGGAGCTGGCAGAACCGATTATGTCGGCCTATAAACAGCTTGTTGAAGAGGGATGGTAGGGACCACCGTTTATTGTCCGCCCTCGATTCTTTCTTGAAGATATGCCTTAATCTCCGCTTCTTGTTCCGGGTGGAACCATCGAACCTCTTCGTCCCGCTTGAACCAGGTCATCTGTTTGCGGGAATAGATGCGTGAGTTTTGCTTTATCTTTTCGATGGCGAAGGGCAGTGTCCATTCACCGTCCAAGTATTTGAACATTTCCTTGTAGCCCACCGTGTTCAGTGAGTTGAGGTTCCGGTAGGGATATACCCGGCGTGCCTCTTCCATCAATCCGTCCTCCATCATTTGTTCTACACGGCGGTTGATGCGGTCGTAGAGTTCTTCGCGGTCGCGGGTCAGTCCGATTTTGAGGATGCGGAAGGGGCGCTCTTTCTTCGGACCGGTGCGGAAGGAGGTATAGGTTTTTCCTGTCAAGTAGCAAACCTCCAGGGCGTGGATGACACGTTTGGGGTTCTTTAAATCGACAATCTTGTAATATGCCGGGTCTAATAGTTTGAGTTCGGCACACAACTGTTCCAGTCCTTCCGTCTCATATTTGTGCAGCATCAGTTGACGGGTGTCGGTATCTACGGTCGGGATGTCGTCGATACCCTTGCAGATGGCATCCACATACATCATCGAACCGCCGGTCAGCAGCACGGTGTCTTGCTCGTTGAACAATGTTTCGAGGAGTTCCAGTACATCGGTTTCGTATTGGGCGGCACTGTAGTAGTCGGTCAGTTTCAGTGTGCCCACAAGGTAGTGTCGCACACGCCGCAATTGTTCAGGGGTGGGGGCGGCTGTACCTATCTTCAGGTCGGCATAAAGTTGTCGCGAGTCGGCCGAGATGATGCAAGTGCCGAATTGCTCTGCCAGTCGGAGGCTCAACTCTGTCTTGCCTACTCCGGTAGGACCGATAAGTACGATGAGTGTGTGCATGGAAGTTTTTCTTGAGTTTGTGGGTTCTTGGGGGGATAAGTGGATGGGCGGCAGTTCAGCTTAGCGACCTTCCCGCTCATCCACTCATCTGCTTACTATTTAATATGCTTCATCATCGTAAGGATTGCCGCCGGAGCCTTCGTCAAAGCCGTCGAAGCCATCCTTGTCGAAGTCTTCCATGTCGAAATCCTGGTCTCCGTAGAAGTTCTCGTCCAAGTCGAGGGAGCTGCCGGCAGCTGTCAATTCTTCAAAATCGACTGTTTGCTTGGGAGCTTCACCTGTCTTCTTGCTGCATTTGGCACCGTTTATCTCTTTGCCGGTGATGATTTCAGACAATTCGATGAAGAAGCATCGCTCTGTCATGTAGTCGAACACATAGAGAAGTTTCTGCTTTTCATCTTCCACCAATTCGCTTAGCTGGGTCTCTTTCATCACCCAGCTGTCTATTTCCGGATTGTCATCCATTTCTTCCAGTGTGACCTCTTTTTCTTTCTCCCAATATTCATCGCAGATGAAGAAAGAAGTCATTTGGTCGTTGGTATAGCCTACCGACTTCAGGATTGCTTCATGGAAGTCGTAGAAAGTTGCTTCCGGGTCTATTTGTATTTCTCGGATAAAGTCGTCCACTTCATCAGAGATGATTGTAAATCTGTAAACCATGGTGATTTGTAATTTGTAATTTATGATTTCAGATTTTAGATTTCAGATTCATTGCCGATGACCATGCTTGAAATCACAAATCATAAATCTGAAATCATAAATCTAAAAGTTCTATTATTTTCCTGCGGGAATAATGCCGCGTGCCGATTCGCGTATAAAGTTTACGATATAGTTGATTTCGGGAGTCATTTCCATTTCTTCCTCAATCTTCTTCAAGGCGTTGGTGATGTTCAGTCCGCTTTGATAGATGATGCGGTAGGCATCATGGATTTTCTCGATGGCTTCGTTGGAGAATCCGCGGCGTCGCAAGCCCACAATGTTGATACCTGCATAGCAGATGGGTTCGCGTCCGGCGATGATGTATGGCGGAACATCCTTGCTGAAGCGGCAGCCGCCTTGTATCATGCCATATCCGCCCACCCGGCAGAACTGGTGCATCAATACGCCTCCACTAATGATGGAGTTGTCGTCGATGACGATTTCGCCTGCCATTTTGGTGGCATTGCCGATGATGCATCCGTTGCCTACAATGGCATCGTGAGCCACATGCACACCCTCCATCAGGAGGTTGTTGCTGCCGACGATGGTCTTGCCTTTTGCCGCCGTACCACGGTTGATGGTCACGTTCTCACGTATCGTGTTGTTATCACCTATTTCAGCGGTGGTCTCTTCTCCTTTGAATTTCAAATCTTGCGGGATAGCACCGATGACGGCTCCGGGGAAAATGGTATTTCCGTTGCCGATACGTGCGCCATACAGGATGCTGGCGTTTGCCATAATTTTGTTATTATCGCCGATTACCACATTCTTATCAATGAAAACAAACGGAGCAATCTCTACGTTTTCCCCGATTTTGGCTTCGGGATGGATATACGCTAAGGGACTAATCATGTTAATTATTTATGATTTTAGATTTATGATTTCAGATTCTAGAAGATTTCAGATTTATGATTTCTATGTATCGTTTATGAACTGATAGTGATATAAATCATAAATCTAAAATCTGAAATCTTATCATTTGTTCTTAACTATTTGTGCCATAAACTCCGCTTCGCAGACCACCTTTTCGCCTACGAATACATATCCTTTCATGGTGGATACGCCACGGCGTATGGGAGCCATCAGCTCTACGCGGAAAATCAGCGTGTCGCCCGGCACTACTTTCTGGCGGAACTTCACGCCGTCTATTTTCATGAAGTAGGTGGAGTAGCGTTCCGGTTCGTCCACCGAGTTCAATACCAGCAGTCCGCCGGTCTGTGCCATGGCCTCTATCTGCAATACGCCGGGCATGACGGGTTCTTGCGGGAAGTGTCCTGTAAAGAAAGGCTCGTTGGAGGTGACGTTCTTTACACCTACGATGTAGTTGGCGCCAATTTCGATGACCTTATCCACCAATTGCATGGGATAGCGGTGGGGCAGGAGCTCGCGGATGCGGTTCACGTCCATGATGGGGGCGCGGTTGCAGTCGTATGCCGGTGCCTGAATCTCGTGCAGACGGATTTCCTTGCGCATCTGGCGGGCGAATTTGTTGTTGATGGTGTGTCCCGGACGAGTGGCGATGATGCGTCCCTTGATGGGCTTGCCAATCAGAGCGAGGTCGCCTATGACGTCGAGCAGTTTGTGGCGGGCACATTCGTTGGGCCATACCAGCGGTTTGTGGTTGATGTAGCCCAGTTGCTTGGCATCCATGTGGGGAACTCCCATGACATCTGCCAGCTTGTCGTAGTTCTCTTGCGACATTTCGCGTTCGTAAATCACGATGGCATTGTCCAAGTCGCCGCCTTTGATGAGTCCTGCTTGCAGCAACGGTTCTATTTCACGCACAAATACGAACGTGCGGCTTGCTGCGATTTCGTCCTTGAACTTCATCATATCCTCCAGTGTGGCAAACTGGTTGGGAAGTATGTCCGAGTCGTATGATACCAGCACATTCAGGCTGAAGTTCTCATCCGGAAGCACAATGATGGAGGAGCCGGTTTTCTCGTCGCGGAATTCGATTTTAGACTTGATGATATAGAAGTCTTTGACGGCATTTTGCTCTACGGTGCCTACACGCTCTATTTCGTTGACATAGTATTGGGCGCTTCCGTCCAGAATCGGGAATTCCGGTCCGTCCACTTGTATCAAGCAGTTGTCAATACCCAATGCGTAAAGGGCGGCCATGCCATGTTCCACGGTGCTTACCTTCACTCCGTTTTTGGAGAGTACGGTTCCGCGGGTGGTTTCGGTCACGTTGTCTGCAACGGCATCAATCATGGGCTGTCCGTCCAAATCCATACGTTGGATTTTGTAACCGTGATTATCCGGGGCAGGATTGAAAGTAACGGTCAGGTTAAGTCCCGTATGAAGACCTTTACCACTGAGTGAAAAACTGTCTTTCAGAGTCTTTTGTTTCAACATTGGTTACTTATTTAATTGTTGTTTAAGTTCATTCAGTTCTTTGCGGAGGGCGTTCACCTCCATATACATATCCGGCAATTTGCGGAACACCGCTTGCGACTTGAAGTAAGGTTTCATCTCCATGGGCGGAGTGCCAATCAGTTGGCTGCCTTCTTTCAGGCTGCCCGGTACGCCGGATTGTGCGCCGAGGTTCACCTTGTCGCCGATGTGGATATGTCCGGCAATACCCACTTGTCCGCCGAACATACACCATTCGCCTATCTTGGTGGAACCTGCTATGCCCACTTGCGCCGCCATGACGGTGTGCGAACCTATTTCGTCGTTGTGTGCCACTTGAATCAGGTTGTCCAGTTTCACGCCGCTGTGCACGATGGTGGCTCCCATCGTGGCACGGTCCACACACGTATTCGCACCTATTTCCACGTTGTCTTCCAGTATGACGATGCCGATTTGGGGAATTTTCTCATATCCTTGGGGAGTCGGTGCGAAACCGAAACCGTCTGCGCCGATGACGCAGCCTGCGTGGAGGATGCAATGATTGCCTACGCGGCAGTCGTGATAGATGGTTGCATTGGCATAGATGATGCAATCGCTGCCTATTTTGGCGCCACTGCCCACCGTGGCGTGCGGATGAATGACGGTGTTGTCGCCCACTTCGGCATGGTCGCCAATGCAGGCAAAGGGTGCGATGTAAACATCTTTGCCGATTTTGGCTGTTTCGGCCACAAATGCCAACGGGTCTATTCCTGTGCGTTTGGGCTTGCTTTGCTCGTATAGGTTCAGCAGTTTGGCAAGACTTTCGTAAGCGTTATCCACCTTTATCAAAGTAGCTTTCACTTCCTGTTCGGGAACGAAATCTCTGTTTACCAAAACGATGCTTGACAGAGTCTCGTAGATATAGGGGGTGTATTTAGGGTTGGATAGGAAAGAGATGGCACCTGGTATTCCCTCTTCTATTTTGGCAAAGGTATGTACGGTCGCATTTTCATCTCCAACAATTTCTCCTTGGATAAATGTAGCGATTTGTTTAGCAGAAAACTCCATATATTATTCTGTTAGATGGTTTCAATACGCAAATAACGGATTTTTTTTTTATATATCCTTGTCCGAAGGGGATTATTTTGTATCTACTTATGCAAACGTTGGTAGCACAAGTAGTATTTTTTTACTTTTTTAGAGAGCAGGGGTAGATTGAACATATCCGAAGCGTCGGCAATGTTCTTGATGCTGCCGTCATTGTAAAGGATGTCAATACTATCGTCTGCCGCGTCGTACATGTTCTTTTCGATGCTGTAGGTAGAGACGAAATAGCTTGTTTCGCTCAAGGGGATGTCCAGATATTTGCTGACTTGCATGCACAGCACTTTCTTCCACTCTTCGTTGGCAGGGGCGGTAGATACTTCCACTTTGAAGAGGTGACGGTTTACCATGCCTGTACTCAGGGTGGCGAGTGTCTTGTCGGGATGGCTGCTCCATACTTTGAGTGCTGTCCATATATCGTTGTCGTCCAGCTGGATGAAGTTTTCCAGGCATTCGGGGTTGTTATAGAAAGTTTCCCGGTTGATGTCGTTGTAGAGGAAGAATTTCAATGCGGGTGAGGCGAACAGTTCCGTGCCCTGGCTTGCAAGCTCCTTGGCACGTAGCAGGGCGCTGATCAGCATCTTCTCGTAGGCAACGGAGGTCTTGTGCAGATAGACTTGCCAGTACATCAGCTGGCGGGCGGTGAGGAAGTTCTCGATGGAGTAGATGCCTTTGGCTTCCACCACCAGGTGGTCGTCTTTCACGTCGAGCATCTTGATGATGCGGGCAGAGCCGATGTTTCCTTCTATCACTCCCGTATAGTAGCTGTCGCGGCGCAGGTAGTCCAGACGGTCCATATCCAACTGCCCGCTGACCAATTGGTGCAGAAACCGTTTCGGGTATTCATCTTTGAAGATGCGGATGGCAAGTGCCAGTTGTCCGTTCATCTCTTTGTTGATGCGTTCCATCAGCATCAGCGAAATGTCTTCGTGCGAGACGCCGCGGACGATGGTGTTCTCCAGCACGTGCGAGAAGGGACCGTGCCCGATGTCGTGCATCAGGATGGCGGCCTCTACGGCTTCCGCCTCGCTGTCGAAGATGAAATTGCCTTTGGCGGTGAGGTGCTGTATGGCTTCGCTCATCAGGTGGAACGCTCCCAGCGAGTGCTGGAACCGTGTGTGCTGCGCACCGGGATAGACCACGGAAGAGAGTCCTAATTGCTTGATGCGGCTCAGGCGTTGCAAGAGGGGATGCTGTACGATGTCGTACAACAATCCTTTGGGGATATGGATGAACCCGAACACCGGGTCGTTGATGATTTTACGTTCGTAGGACATGGCTGAATGTTTGCCGGTAAAGGTAATTCTTTTTTGGGGGGAGACAGCTAAATGCGGGCAGATTTCTTACATCGCTTTGAATGCCTCTTGCACCTCCTCCCACTTGTCGCAGAATGCCTGCATGGAGGGGAACAGCAGATTGGCACCTGCATCCAGCAACACTTGCCCGTCTATCGGTCCCGTATTGACGGCTATGGTGAAGATGCCTGCCGCTACTCCGGCCTGCACGCCGATGGGGGCATTCTCCACGACGATGGCTTCGTGGGCTTCGACACCAGCTTTCTCCAATCCCATCAGATAGGGTTCGGGATGGGGTTTCCCGTATTTCACGTCGAAGGCGGTAACCATGTGTTCGGGCCGGAACATGCCGGGAAAGTGATGGGAAAGGCGGTTCAACAGAGAGTGTTGTCCCGAACCGGTGACAAGTACCGGTGTCAGTCCCGCCGCTTTTACTTTCTGCAAGGTTTCCCAGGCTCCGGGCATACGGTCCGGTTCGGGATGCGTGCTGAATTCCAAGCTTTTCTCCGCATAGATGCTTTCTATCATTTCGGGCGTGGCATCTGTGCCGTATTGCCGTTGATAGACCAAGTTGATGGTGGCGGCACCGGTGCGTCCTTCGTGCATATAGGCCTCCTCGCGGCTCAGGTGCAGGCCATGACGTTCCATGACTTTGTGCCAGGCATCTGCATGATAAGGCATGGAGTTGAACAATACGCCATCCATATCGAAAAGAACAGCTTTCAGGTGGATGTGAGCGTGTCCGTGCTTCTCCAGATAGCGGGCAATGGTTTCTTTGAACACTTGTTTAATTGAAAATTGAGAATTAAAAATTAAGAGATAGAGAATAAATTGAGAATTGAAAAACAGCTTTTACGCACTTACCACGCAGCCATTTCTCAATTCTCAATTTTCAATTTTTAATTTATTACAGTCTGGCCTGGATGGCTTTTGACTCTTCCTCATAGCCGGGTTTGTTCAGCAGGGCGAACATGTTCTTTTTGTAGGCCTCTACGCCCGGTTGGTTGAACGGGTTCACGCCAAGCAGATAGCCGCTGATGCCGCAAGCCTTCTCGAAGAAGTAGAGCAGGCCGCCGATGCTTTCTTCGTTCAGTGCGGGGATGACGATGCGCATGTTGGGCACACCACCGTCCACGTGGGCGAGCTGTGTTCCCAGTTCGGCCATCTTGTTCACTTCGTCCACGTGCTTGCCGGCGAGGAAGTTCAGGCCGTCCAAGTTGGCTTCGTCCGAAGGAACTTGCAGGGAGTGCTGTGTCTTTTCTACGGAGATGACGGTTTCATAGATGGTGCGTTCGCCTTCTTGAATCCATTGTCCCATGGAGTGCAGGTCGGTAGAGAAGTCAACGGCAGCGGGGAAGATGCCTTTGTTTTCCTTGCCTTCCGATTCGCCGTAGAGCTGCTTCCACCATTCGCTTACGTAGTGCAGTTTGGGGTTGAAGTTTACGAGGATTTCAATCTTCTTTCCGTCCTTGTAGAGTTCGTTGCGGGTAGCTGCATAGATGGCGGCGGGATTCTCGGCAAATGGTACGTCGGCACCACAAGCCTTCTCCATGGCAACGGCACCGGCTACCAGCTTCTCTATATCAAATCCTGCTACGGCGATGGGCAGCAAGCCTACCGGAGTCAGTACGGAGAAACGTCCGCCTACGTTGTCGGGGATGATGAACGATTTGTAGCCTTCGTTGTCGGCAGTGACACGTGCGGCGCCTTTCTTGGCATCCGTGATGGCGACGATCACCTTCTTGGCCATCTCTTTGCCGCGTTGGTCTTCGCATTGCTTTTTCAGCAGGCGGAAGGCCAGGGCTGTTTCAGTAGTGGTTCCTGATTTGGAGATATTGATGACACCGAATTTCTTGTCTTTCAGGTATTCGGTCAGTTCGTACAGATAATCTTCACCGATGTTGTGTCCTGCATAGAGGATGACGGGAGCCGTCTTCTTGTCTTGCAACCAAGTGAAGCTGTTTGACAGCGCCTCAATCACCGCACGTGCGCCAAGGTAGCTTCCGCCGATGCCGGCAACGACTACGACTTCGCAGTTCTCACGCAATACCTGTGCGGTAGCTTTCAGATCGTCCAGGTGTTCTTGGGTAATGGAAGAGGGGAGGTGCAACCAACCTAAAAAGTCATTACCCAGGCCTGTGCCATTTTCTAACGCTTCCTGTGCAGCCTTTACTTGGGCTTCATAAGCGAAAACGTTCTCTTTGGAAATGAATCCAAAAGTCTTTTCAATGTTTAAACTAATCATAATATTCGAATTTAGGAGAAAGCCTCTCCCCCAACCCCTCCCCCGTAGGGAGGGGGGAGTGTGTGGTTACTCCGGTTTATATCGTATAATCTATCTATTCTCCTTTCTCCCATTAATTCTCTCCCATTTTCTGTCTATCTCTATTCCCCTCCCTACGGGGGAGGGGTTAGGGGAGAGGCTCCTTACCTCAACGAGTCTGTCAGCAACTTAATCTCTATCATCGGCGAGATGCGCTCATATAGAATGTTATAGACCGCATCTACAATCGGCATGTTGACGTGATAGTGCTTGTTGATTTCCTTGATACACTTTGTTCCGTAATATCCTTCGGCGATCATCTCCATCTCTATCTGGGCACTTTTCACGGAGTAGCCTTTGCCGATCATCGTGCCGAACGTGCGGTTGCGGCTGAAGTTGGAGTAGCCCGTCACCAGCAAGTCTCCCAGATAAACAGAATCGTTGACGTTTCTGTTCAGCGGGTGGACGGTTTGCAGAAAGCGGTTCATCTCCTGTATGGCATTGGACACCAGTACGGCCTGGAAGTTGTCGCCATACTTCAAGCCGCTGCATATTCCGGCGGCAATGGCATACACGTTCTTCAATACGGAGCTGTATTCAATGCCCGCCACGTCGTCGCTGACGGAGGTCTTGATATAGGTACTTGCCAGGTTGCGTGCGACAAGGCAAGCCTTGTCGGTATCCGGACAAGCGATGGTCAGGTAAGAGAGGCGTTCCAAAGCTACTTCCTCCGCATGGCAGGGACCTGCCAGTACGGCGATGTTCTTTGCCGGTACGCCATATTCTTTGGTGAAATACTCCGAGACAATCAGGTTGTCGTCGGGCACGATACCTTTGATGGCCGTGATGATGAATTTATCCTTGATTTTGGTTTTCAGCTTCTTCAAGTGATTCTTCAGATAGGGAGAAGGCGTCACGAAGATAAGCGTGTCGGACTCTTTCACCACCTCGTTGATGTTAGAATTGAAGTTGATGCGTTTGGTGTCGAACTTAACGCCCGTCAGGTAGGCCGGGTTGTGTCCCAGTCGTTTGAAGTCGGCGATACGGTCATCGCGTCTCATATACCAATTTATCGACTCAGCCTGCTCCAGCACCATTTTTGCAATGGCTGTCGCCCAACTTCCTCCGCCCATAATGGCTATCTTACCGGGTAGTTTCATATCGAAATTAATAATTAAAAATTAAAAGAGAGGGAAAGGAGTGCTTTCCCCCCTCTTCTTGTCTTTCTTACTTATTTAATTCTTTACTTCTTTAATTTTTAATTCTTAATTCGCTCAATCCAACCCGCCACATCGTTGACACTGGGGTTCGTCAGTTCCAATTTATATTTCTTGTTGATGCCGCAGATGTCCATGTGGAGTTTTTGCGGGTTCACGTCTTTCATGTCGCTTACCAGGTTGTAGCCTGCTTTCTGGATGACGGGCACCCACTCTTCGGCGATGCCCAATTCCATAAATTTGGAGGGAGCGTCCTTCAGAGTCACTTTCTCCGGGCGCATCTGTGGGAAGAAGAGCACTTCTTGGATGAAAGGCTTGCCTGTCATCAACATCGTCAGACGGTCGATGCCGATGCCGATACCCGATGTGGGAGGCATGCCGTATTGCAGTGCCTTCAAGAAGTCCTGATCGATGAACATGGCCTCGTCGTCGCCCTTCTCGCTCAAACGGAGCTGCTCTTTGAAGCGCTCTTCTTGGTCTATCGGGTCGTTCAGCTCGCTGTAGGCGTTGGCCAGCTCCTTGCCGTTCACCATCAGCTCGAAGCGTTCGGTCAGTCCCGGTTTGCTGCGGTGCATCTTGGTCAGCGGGCTCATTTCCACGGGGTAGTCGGTGATGAAGGTCGGCTGTATGAAGGTGCCTTCGCAGAATTCGCCGAAGATTTCGTCTATCAGCTTGCCCTTGCCCATGGTGTCGTCAATCTCCATCTTCAGTTCCTTGCAGATTTGGCGGATTTCGTCCTCGCTCTTTCCTTCGAGGTCGTAGCCGGTCTTCTCCTTGATGGCTTCCAGAATGGGCAGACGGCGGTAGGGAGCCTTGAAGCTGATGGTCTTGCCGTCTATCACGCTTTCGGTGCAGCCGTTTACGGCGATGCAGATGCGTTCCAGCAGTTTCTCGGTGAAGCTCATCATCCAGTTGTAGTCCTTATATTGCACGTAGAGTTCTACGCAGGTGAACTCGGGGTTATGGTTCTTGTCCATGCCCTCGTTGCGGAAGTTCTTGCCTATTTCATATACGCCTTCAAAACCGCCTACAATCAGTCGCTTCAGGTAAAGTTCGGTAGCGATGCGCAGGTAGAGGTCCATATCCAGCGAATTGTGGTGCGTGATGAAGGGGCGTGCGCTGGCTCCGCCGGGGATGGATTGCAGGATGGGTGTCTCTACTTCCGTATAGCCGGCCTCGTCCAGTACGGCACGCATCGTGCTGATGATTTTGGCGCGTTTCAGGAAGGTGTCCTTCACGCCGTCGTTCACGATGAGGTCCACGTAGCGTTGGCGGTAGCGCAGTTCGGGGTCTTCAAAAGAGTCGTAGGCAACACCGTCCTTATACTTAACGATGGGCAGCGGTTTCAGGCTCTTGGAGAGCACGGTCAGCTTCTTGGCGTGGATGCTGATTTCGCCCATCTGGGTGCGGAACACGAAGCCTTCGATGCCGATGAAGTCGCCCAGGTCGAGCAAACGTTTGAACACGGTGGTGTACATTTCCTTGTTCTCTTCCGGGCAGATGTCATCGCGGGTGATATAGACCTGGATGCGTCCTTTGGAGTCCTGCAATTCGATGAAAGAGGCTTTTCCCATGATGCGTCGGCTCATCATACGTCCGGCTACGGACACTTGGCGAGGTTCTGCATCGTCTTTGAATTCAGCTTTGATATCGGTAGAGAAAGCATTGGTTACATACTCTGCTGCGGGATAGGGTTCGATGCCCATCGCGCGAAGTTCATTCATGCTGTTGCGGCGAATGATTTCCTGTTCACTTAGTTCTAATACGTTCATATCGCTATGTTTCACTCAATTTGGGGACAAAAGTACGAAACATTTTTCAGATAGCGAACCTTTTTGGTAAATAAAGCGACTAAAAGCGGGGCATAATCTCTTGCCCAGACTTTTTGTGAACGCTTGCCTCGCATGTCCGAAGCCCGTAGTGAGACTGCTTCAGCTACGGAACAAACGTGTATAACATACGTTATAAAGATGCTTTACATAGGAGGAAAAGTTCATCTCGCGTGCTGAGATATACATCTCGTGCGCCGGGATGCACATCTCAGCAGGCGAGATGTATATCTCAGCACGCGAGATGAACTTTAAGAAGGGGCTTTTGCCTTTTTCCCTCGTATGAAAGCAGGCTTTGTCTGCCGGGTATATCGTTCTTTCTACTAATGTCTGCTAAATAGTTTGTCTGCATTTTGAGTTTTGAGTACCTTTGCACCCGTAAAAAGTAAATAGGTATATAGTATGGCAGGACAAAAAACACCCACGGCGTTGGGTACAGAAAGTATAGGAAAACTACTGATGCAATATGCCATTCCGGCAATTATTGCGATGACGGCCTCTTCTTTATATAATATGGTGGACAGCATCTTCATCGGTCACGGTGTAGGCACGATGGCTATTTCGGGTTTGGCGCTGACCTTTCCGCTGATGAACCTTTCGGCGGCCTTCGGCTCGCTGGTGGGCGTGGGAGCTTCGACACTGATTTCCGTCAAGTTAGGACAAAGAGATTATGACACGGCGCAGCGGGTGCTGGGCAATGTGTTTGTGCTGAACATTCTGTTGGGCTTGGCGCTGACTGTGGTGGTGATGTGCTTTCTGGACCCCATTCTTTACTTTTTCGGCGGAAGCGACCAGACGGTGGGCTATGCGCGCGACTATATGCAGATTATCCTGCTGGGCAACGTTGTCACCCATCTCTATCTGGGGCTGAACGCCGTGTTGCGTTCTTCGGGACATCCGCAGAAGGCGATGTATGCCACCATCACCACGGTGGTGGTGAACACCATTCTCGACCCGATTTTCATCTATGGCTTCGATTGGGGCATCCGTGGGGCGGCGATTGCCACCATCCTGGCGCAGATGCTTTCGCTGGCGTGGCAGTGCCGCCTGTTCTGCGACAAGGACGAGCTGTTGCATTTCCACCGGGGCATCTTCCGGTTGCGTCGCAAGATTGTGCTCGATTCGCTTGCCATCGGCATGTCTCCCTTCCTAATGAATCTGGCGGCGTGCTTCATCGTGATTATCGTCAACCAGGGGATGAAGGAGCATGGCGGTGACCTTGCCATCGGCGCGTTCGGCATCGTGAACAGGCTGGTGTTCATTGTCGTGATGATTGTGATGGGGCTGAACCAAGGCATGCAGCCCATTGCCGGCTACAACTTCGGAGCGCAGCAATACGGGCGTGTCAACAAGGTGCTGCTGCTGACCATCGGCTATGCCACTGCCGTCACTACCTTCGGCTTCCTGGTGGGCATGCTGGCGCCGGAACTGATGGTGGGCATCTTTACCACCGATGACGAACTGATAGCGCTTGCGGCGCGCGGGCTGCGCATCACAGTGGTGTTCTTCCCCATCATCGGTTTCCAGATGGTGACTTCCAACTTCTTCCAGAGTATCGGCATGGCAAGCAAGGCGATATTCCTTTCTCTGAGCCGGCAGATGCTGATATTGCTTCCGTGTCTGCTCATCCTGCCGCGGTTCTATGGATTGGCGGGTGTGTGGTACAGCATGCCGGTGTCCGACCTTCTTGCCAGCCTGATAGCATTGGCGATGTTGATGGCGCAGTTCCGCAAGTTCAAGGTCAAGGCGGGAGAGTGATTGTATTTCCCAATTTCCCATGGTGACTGTGTTTGCCGCAAAAGTGATGAATCAGATTTAATATCCGACAGGGGAGGTGGAATACCTTTGCCTCTTTGGGTGAGATGCCCTTTGAGATTTTCAGCATTTTTTTTGCAGAACCTGACAAATGTGTTACATTTGCAATATGTAGAATCACTATAAAGAAGTATCGGTATGAACGGTAATTTTATAATCAATATAGGCCGTCAGTTAGGCAGTGGCGGACGGGAGATAGGCGAGAAACTGGCAACTCGTATGGGAATTGGCTTTTATGACAAGGAGCTGATTCAACTGGCTTCCGAAGAGAGCGGCCTCTGCTGCGAGTTTTTTGAAAGGGCCGACGAGAAGGCTTCTCAAGGCATCATCGGCGGGCTGCTTGGCATGCGTTTTCCCTTTGTCGGCGACGGTGCCATTCCTGTCACAAACTGCTTGAGCAACGATGCCCTGTTCAAGGTGCAGAGCGACGTGATACGCAAGCTGGCGGAAGAGAAATCTTGTCTGTTCGTGGGCCGCTGTGCCGATTATATCTTGCGCGATAATCCTCGTTGTGTCAATGTGTTCATCTCCTGTTCCAATGAAGAACGCATCAGGCGCCTCTGCCAGATTCATTCCATTTCCGAACACGTGGCAGAGGAAATGATGAACAAGGCAGATAAGAAACGCGCCGAATACTACAATTATTACAGCTACAAGAAGTGGGGAGCTGCCGAGACATACCACCTGTGCATCGACTCTTCCGTGCTGGGCATCGATGCTACGGTGGACTTTGTAGAGGAGTTTGCGAAAAGAAAGCTGGGAATCTGAGAAGGGAGCCGTTACAATCTTTTCAGTGCCAGCTTGATGACCTGTTCCACCGGCGTGCTTGGGTCTTCTTTCAAGATGGCGAGCACCACCTTCTGTGAAGGGGCTTGCGCAAATCCAAGCATGGTCAGGGCGGCTATCGCTTCTTCCTGTACTTGTGCATTGGCGGCGTTCAGTGTCGCTATGCCGGTGCCTCCTGCGCTGTCGGTTGCAACCGCGCCGGTCTTTATCTTGTCTTTCAGGTCCACAATTATCCGTTGGGCGGTCTTCAGCCCGATTCCTTTGACGGTTTTCAGCAGATGGGCATTCTCTGTGCTGATGACGTTTGTCAGTTCCGATGGCGATAGTGCCGACAGAATCATGCGGGCCGTGTTTCCGCCGATGCCCGATACGGAGATGAGCAGCAGGAAGAGTTCGCGCTCCTGCTTGTCGGCAAAGCCATAGAGGACGTAAGCGTCTTCGCGGATGGCTTCGTAGATGTAGAGTTTGCACTCTTTCTTGCCCTGGATGGCGGCATACGTGTTCAGGGAGATGCTGATGCCATATCCCAATCCGTTGCAGTCCACTACGGCGGTGGCGGGAGTCAGTTCGGCTATTTCGCCTTTGATGTATTCTATCATAATTTCAGGTTGCTTATTGGGTTTGAAGTGCGTTTTGCATGCATATTGCCTGCGAATGTAGGGATTATTCTTGAACTTTCAGGCACTAAAAAAAGAAAAACTGTGTAAAAGGGCAGGAAGTTTTGCCTTGCTTCTGTCTGTGGAATAAATGAAAATGCTTACTTTTGCACCGATAAAGTGGAAAACTGATAACTAAAACTATAAAAAGAATGAAAAAAGTAAGAGCAGCCATCGTTGGTTATGGCAATATCGGGCACTATGTGCTCGAAGCCCTGCAAGCGGCTTCCGACTTTGAAGTGGCCGGTGTAGTGCGTCGTTCCGGAGCAGAAAACTGTCCGGAGGAACTGAAGAAATATCCCGTTGTGAAGAGTGTCAAGGAGTTGGAGGATGTGGATGTCGCCATTCTCTGTACGCCTACCCGCAAGGTAGAGGAGTATGCCAAAGAAATCCTTGCCTTGGGCATCCACACAGTGGATAGCTTCGACATCCATACAGGCATCACGGACTTGCGCCGTACGCTGGATGCGGAAGCGAAAGCCCACAACTCCGTCTCCATCATTTCTGCCGGATGGGATCCGGGAAGCGACTCCATTGTACGCACCCTGCTCGAAGCCATCGCCCCGAAAGGCATTACCTATACCAACTTCGGCCCGGGCATGAGCATGGGACACACCGTAGCCGTGAAAGCTGTGGAAGGAGTGAAGGCCGCCCTCTCCATGACCATCCCCACGGGAACCGGCATTCACCGCCGCATGGTGTATATAGAACTGAAGGAAGGCTACGATTTTGATAAGGTGGCAGCCGCCATCAAGGCCGACCCCTATTTCGTGAATGATGAGACGCACGTCAAGCTTGTTTCAAGTGTGGACGCACTCCTTGATATGGGGCATGGCGTGAACCTGACCCGCAAGGGTGTGTCCGGCAAGACGCAGAACCAGCTCTTTGAGTTCAACATGCGCATCAACAACCCCGCCCTTACGGCACAGGTGCTGGTATGCGTGGCTCGTGCTTCCATGCGTCAGCAGCCCGGTTGCTATACGATGGTGGAGATTCCGGTCATCGACCTTTTGCCGGGCGACCGCGAGGAGTGGATCGGACATCTGGTATAAAAGGATACAAGAGTTAAAGGTATTAGAGCCGATACTCTTGGGTATAACGACGCCATTCGTCCATAAACAAAGCCCTCACTCACTGCCGGAATACCAATTATCGTATTTCCGGCAATGGGTGAGGGCTTTTGCTATAAGAAGTCAGATTCTCTTTTTAGAAGAGAAACCGCAATATATCGTTAAAGTTCGCCCACAATAGCAGACCGAACAAAAGGAACATGCCCACCATCTGCGCATGCTCCATGAACTTGTCGCTGGGCTTGCGGCGTGCTATGATTTCGTACATCAGGAACAGGACGTGTCCGCCGTCCAGTGCAGGGATGGGCAGGATGTTCATAAAGGCCAGGATGATGGAGAGGAAGGCCGTCATGTACCAGAACTGGTGCCAGTCCCAAGTAGCAGGGAAGATGCTGCCGATGGTGCCGAAACCTCCGAGCTGCTTGGCTCCCTCTTTGGAGAAGAGGTATTTCATCTGTCCTACATATCCTTTCAAGGTATTTACTCCCAAAGCGATGCCGGCGGGGAAGGAGGAGAAGAAGTTATACTCCTTACGGACAACGGGCAGCAGCTTGTCAGTGGCGGTGCGTGCCATTATACCGATCTCATAATTGGCATCGGTTGTCAGGCTGAGGGTATCTGTCATGCCGTTGCGGACGTAGGTTAACACGATTTCATGGGAGGCATCGGCTTTCTGGCGTTTCAGCATCTCTTCTTTAAAATCGAAATAGGCGATTTTCTTACTATCCAGGTGGGTGATGCTGTCGCCCGCTTGCAGACCTGCCACAGCGGCGGGGCGTCCGGCAGATACACTGTCGATGACAAACGGGAAACGGAAACTGGCGAAGCGTACGCTGTCTGCCAGCAGGCGGTTCATCATGTCTTCGGGAATATAGACGGATGCGGGCTTCCCGTCACGGAGCACGCTCACCTGACGGGCATCGACTATGCTGGTCAGCAGGTCTCCATCGTAACGTTCGAACGGCACTCCGTCGGCAGACAGCAGGATATCGCCGTCTTGAAAGCCAATCGCCTTGGCCGTTTCGTTGAAGTCCATGCCCAACGGCACTTGCTGTACGGGGATGTATTCATCGCCCCATTTGAACAATATCATGGAGTAGATGAACAAGGCGAGCAGGAAGTTGAACAACACGCCGCCCACCATAATCAGCAGACGTTGCCAGGCCGGTTTGGCACGGAATTCCCACGGTTGCATGGGCTGTTTCATCTGTTCCAGGTCCATGGATTCGTCTATCATACCGGCAATTTTCACGTAGCCGCCCAAAGGCAACCAGCCGATGCCGTATTCCGTTTCACTGTTTTTAGGCTTGAACTTGAATAAAGTGAACCACGGGTCAAAGAACAGACAGAACTTTTCTACCCGTGTCTTGAACAGACGTGCAAAAAGAAAGTGTCCCCCCTCATGAATGATAACGAGCAACGAAAGGCTCATAACGAGTTGCAGGGTACGAATTAAGAATGTTTCCATTTTCAGAGTTATGTTTTATAATTTATGAATTATAATTTCAGATTTATGATTGATATGCTTGGCAATGTCTCGCAAGTCAGGTCATAAATCTGAAATCTAAAATCTTAAAGTTTCCATCGCTATCCTTCTGGCTTCTGCATCGGTGGCGACATAGTCATCGTAAGTGGGCTTCTGTATGAAAGATACGCGTGCCATGGTTTTCTCTATGACGTCGCTCATACCGAGGAATGAAATTTTGTCTTGCAGGAAGGCGGCGACCACCACTTCATTGGCCGCATTGACGATGCAGGGCATATTGCCGGCACGGTGCAGCGCTTCGTAGGCCAGTGCCAGGTTGCGGAAGCGGGTGGTGTCCGGCTGCTCGAACGTCAGTTCCGTGCACAGCTTGAAGTCCAAGCGGGGGAAAGAAGAGGATAGTCGGTCGGGATAGGAGAAGGCATACTGGATGGGCAAGCGCATATCCGGCATGCCTAATTGCGCTTTCACGGCACCGTCCTCAAATTGCACCATGGAATGGATGATGGATTGCGGATGCACCACCACTTCTATCTGGTCGGGGCGCACGCCGAACAGCCATTTGGCTTCGATGACCTCGAATCCTTTGTTCATCATCGAGGCAGAGTCGATGGTGATTTTGGCTCCCATCTCCCAGTTGGGGTGCTTCAATGCTTGCGCTTTGGTGACGGTTGCCAGTTGCTCCATCGTACAGGTGCGGAACGGGCCTCCGGAGGCGGTCAGTATCACTTTCTCTATCGCGTTGCCTATCTCTCCGGTCAGGCATTGGAATACGGCGGAGTGTTCGGAATCGACGGGCAGGATGGGTACACCGTTGAGGCGTGCCAGTTCATTGATGAGTTCTCCTGCCACTACCAATGTCTCTTTGTTGGCAAGGGCTATCGTTTTGCGGGCACGGATGGCGTTCATGGTCGGTTTCAGTCCGGCGTAGCCCACCATGGCGGTCAATACGATGTCGATAGGTTTTTCGCTCACAATCTGGCAAAGTGCCTCTTCGCCGGCATATACCTTGATGGGCAGGTCGGCAAGCGCTTCTTTCAGTTGCGGGTATTTCGATTCGTTGGCTATCACCACTGCCTCAGGCTTGAATTTTCGTGCCTGGGCTATAAGTTCTTCCACCCGGTTGTTGGCGGTCAATACGTATGCTTCGTATTGGTCGGGATGCTCTTCGATGACTTGCAGTGCCTGTGTACCGATGGAACCGGTAGATCCAAGTATGGCTATTTGTTTTTTCATAATTAAAATACGATATATAGTTCCGGGTTGATGGCTCTTCCTCTATGCCACAACTCGAAGTGGAGATGTGGCCCGGTAGTCAATTGCCCGGTGTTTCCTACTAATGCGATGGCTTCGCCTCCCTTTACGGCATCTCCCTCCTGTTTCAGCAGTGAGCCGCAATGCTTGTAAACAGATACGAAGTCTTGGCTGTGTTGTATCTCTATCAGATAGCCTGTTTCGGCTGTATAAGTACTCAGTATAACGGTGCCGTCCAGGGTTGCCACCACGCTTTCACCCGAATTGGCGGCGATATCGGTACCAAAATGTTTTCTTTCGACATTGAAGGTGCCCGAAATCATGCCGTTGGTCGGTCGGTAGAAAATCAATCCATCCGTATCGGGACGGGCGGTGATGCTTGTCAGGTTGTATTTTTCCGTCTCCTCATATTGTTTGCGGAATTCGGTCTCCCGCTGTGTCCGTTCCATGAGTGAGTCTTCGCGGATGTTGGTCAGCGAGTCGATGGAGTGCACGGTATCCGCCTTTACCTTGCCTTGGAAGATGTCCTGGATGTTCATGATGTAAAGCTGCTGTCTATCCACCAATTGCTGGAGTGAGTCCACACGCAGGGCGTTTTCCACCACCTGGGCGCGTACCTCGCTGTTCATGTAGCCGGGCAGGTAGTTGCGCAAGGGGGTGAAGGCGATGATGAGGGAGGCTATCAGGAACAGAACGGTCAGTACAGAAAGCAATACGGATATTCCGTTCAGTTTGGATACGCGTAGTCCCACCACCTCTTCAAGCGTATTCTCGTTGATGATGGTCAGCTTATATTTGAACTTGATGTTGTTCCAAAAAGCCTTGTTCCTTTTTTTCTTCTTTTTCTCCAATTGCTTTCTCTCCTAAATTTAGCAATGTTCTTTTTTAGATTTTCTCAATTGAATTCTTCCGTCTCTTCCAATGCCAACAGTCCTTTCGGTAGATCCATGGTGATGACTTTGTGTTTTTGGTCAATGTCCACGATAAACTCTTCTTGGGCGGGAATCAGCAACTCTTCTCCGTTATAATCTATTATGAACAGGGTGTTGATGGTGGACGTATCCACATCCGTAATCTCCCCCAATTTGCCGTGATGTACTTCTTCCACACGGAAACCGACAAAGAAACTCCAACTCAATTCCTCTACTTCGGCCTCTTCCACATGCTTGATGGGGAAATAGACTTCGACGTTGGTAAACATGCGGGCGCGTTCCGCCGTGTCCACTCCTTCCAGTTTGACGAGGGCGGTCGTGTCCGAACGGAAACGATACTCTTCTAAGAAGAAGGGTACCAAAATGCCATCCAACAGACAGACAAGGTATTCCGCTTCCACCCGGTCGAAGATGTCGTCCGTGAAAGTGAACGATAGTTCCCCATGGATTCCATGAGGTTTATTGAATACACCTATCTTATATACTTCTTCTTTTTTAATCATCGCTCAGTCCGATTATTACATTAGCATATTTGCATATCCTCACATTCTCATATTCTCGTAATCCTCGCTCCCAAAGCATTCAGTCGTCCTTCAATGTTCTGATATCCGCGGTCTATCTGTTCGATGTTGTGGATGCGGCTGATGCCGTCGGCGCTCATGGCAGCTATCAGCAGGGCGATACCGGCACGGATGTCGGGCGAAGTCATGTTGCCGCCTCGCAATTTGAAGCCGTGGTTGTGTCCGATGACGACAGCACGGTGCGGGTCGCAGAGAATGATTTGTGCTCCCATGTCTATCAGCTTGTCCACAAAGAACAGGCGGCTTTCGAACATCTTTTGATGGATGAGCACGCTCCCTTTGGCTTGCGTGGCAACCACCAGCAGCACGCTGAGCAAGTCCGGTGTGAGTCCGGGCCAGGGCGCATCGGCAATGGTCATGATGGAACCGTCGATAAAGGATTCTATCTGATACCTCTCTTGCGCGGGTACGTAGATATCGTCTCCCCGTTGTTCCATTTGGATGCCGAGGCGTCGGAAGCTGTCGGGAATGATGCCTAAGTTTTCGTATGAGACGTTCTTGATGGTCAGCTCACTTTGTGTCATGGCTGCCATACCGATGAAACTGCCCACTTCAATCATGTCGGGCAGAATGGTATGGTCGGCGCCGTGCAGTTCGTTTACCCCTTCGATGGTGAGGAGGTTGGAGGCGATGCCTTCTATCTTGGCTCCCATCCGGTTCAGCATCCGGCATAACTGTTGTACGTAGGGTTCGCAAGCCGCATTGTAGATGGTTGTTTTTCCTTTGGCCAAAACCGCTGCCATCACGATGTTGGCGGTTCCCGTTACCGACGCTTCGTCCAGCAACATATAGGTGCCGTGGAGCTGTTCCGCTGATATCTCGTAAACTTCCCGCTCTTCGTTGTAGGCGAAGTTGGCGCCCAATCGTTGGATGCCGATGAAGTGGGTGTCCAGACGGCGGCGGCCTATCTTGTCTCCTCCCGGTTTGGAAATCATCGCTTTGCCGAAGCGTGCCAGCATAGGGCCTACCAGCATGACAGAACCACGGAGGCTGGAACATCTTTTCAGAAACTCGTCGCTTCCCAGATAGGCGAAGTCGATGTTGGCGGCTTGGAAACTATATGTGTCTATGCCTTCCTTCGATACGCTGACACCCATGTCGCGCATCAACTGGATGAGATTGTTGACGTCCAGTATGTCCGGTATGTTGTGTACGGTTACTTTGTCGGCTGTGAGCAGCGTGGCACAGATTATCTGCAGAACCTCGTTCTTCGCTCCCTGGGGATGGATGTCGCCGCAGAGCCTGTGTCCTCCTTCGATTATAAATGATGCCATGGAAAGGGTTTGGATTTATGATTTCAAATTTCAGATTTATGATTTTAGATTTATGATTTCAGATAGCGTTACGCCCAGCATAAATCATAAATTTCTCAGTCGCCCAGCATAAATCATAAATCTTCAGTACTTTCGTTTGTTGTTCCGGTTGTAGTTCCGGTTGTTTTGGTTTACTTTTGGGCGATAGTTGAGTGCTATCCGTTCTGCCATGAGGCGGAGGAGGCTGTCGGTCAGTTGCAGCTTCCCGTCCGACAATTCGGCAAGGTCGTCGGCTATCTTGCGGTCATCTACCGTATCTTTGTTCCACGACATGTAGTCTTTCTTCATGTGGTTGCAGATAAGGGCCACTAAATTTTGCTTTTCGTCTCCCTCGGGAAACTCGATAGCCTTCTTTATCAGCACTTCCAGCGTGCGACCGTAGTGGCGGTACCGGATTTTGGTATTGGGGTAGGGGACGTTTCCCGGTTTGGTATCCAAATTGTCCTTGCGTATGATTTCGTAGGGATAGTCGATATCCAGTTTGAAGTCGGCCATGATGGCGAGGTGGTCCCACAGTTTGTGCTTGAAGTCGGGTACGTCGCGCAAGTGCGGGAACATGCCTCCCATGATATTGATAATCGTATTGGCGCAACGTTGACGTTCCGCACGGTCTTCAATGGTGAGTGCGTGATCTACCATGTTCTGGATGCTACGGCCGTATTCGGGCAGAGGCATTCGCTTTTGTTGGGTATTATACTGCATATATCTAAGTTAAGAATTAAAAATGAAGAATGAAGAATGAAAAACACATTGTTGGCCATGTTTGTATGCCGTATGCTGATTCTTCCTTCTTAGTCCTTCATTCTTCATTATAATAGTTTTTTGGGTTTTCCTGCCACGAACTCTTTCAGGTAGAACGGTTCAAAGTAGGCGACATCCTTGAAGTCGTTCTCGGAGATGGCTTTCTCTGCCAGCGGCATCATCATGCTTGCCAGCGGGCGGATGCCGTCAATGAAATGTGCGTTGGGGTGCGTGATTTTCTCTTTGCATTTGGCGGCACCGTCGCCAAAAAAATAGACGGGCTGCTTCTCCAGAAATTCCAGATAGGAATGCTCGTCCACAATGTCGGCGGCAATGTCGCGCACAGGGCGCAGCGCACGGTCGTAAACGGCGGCATACACTTCCATGCGGCGGGCATCTATCATGGGGCAGAGCAACGCGTCGTCGGGCAGTTCGTCGTGATAGAGCAATACCGGTACGCATTGCACTTTCAAGGTCGGCAGGCCGATGAGGGGCACGTTGCGTCCGTAGCAGACACCTTTTGCCATGGAGACACCGATGCGCAGTCCGGTGTATGAACCCGGTCCGCAACTCACGGCGACCGCATCCAACGGCATGGCGTGGCTGTCGGCGAATGAGAGCGCCTCGTCCACAAAGACTCCCAACGATACGGCGTGCGAGGGACCGTTCAAGTCCTCTTTCTTGAAAACGTTCTGCCCCTCGTCGCTCACGGCTACGGAGCAGGCGGAGGTGGACGTCTCAATATGTAAGATACATGACATAGTTTTTGTTCTTGATTTTGTGGCAAATTTACGTGATTATTTTCAGATACACAAATGAATCCTCTTGCCTCTTTCTGTCTTATCCCGACAATTCTTTTTCTTTTCCCCTGTCTTCCCCTCATTTTCTCCCTGTCTATGGAGAAGGAACATACAAGGAGCAGGTAGGGAGCAGGTAGGGAGCGGGTAGGGGCAGATAGGGGAAGGAAGCAGAAAGATAGGCGGCTGTCTGTCCCGGCACACCTTCCTGTTGCCTATGACTTTTGTATTTGAATGAAGGAATCGCGTTTTGATATTTATAAATATTTACACGGAAAATCTACAGCCCGAAAAGCCCGTTACTTTCTGTTCCTCCTGTCCGCACCCTGTCCGCTCCATGGTTTCTTCGGTGTTTCTTCGGACGTTCTTCGGACATTCTTCGGTCCTAGGGAGTGGAGTTTGTCCGAAGAACGTCCGAAGCCGAATAGGCGCTGGTAGGGGTAAGACAGGGAGCGTATAGGGAGGAGATAGGAGAAAAAAGGAAGGAGTTTTTTTCACCGGGATGTGCCGGCTGTGAGAAAGAAATGGAAAAATATTTTACATTTTGAGAGGGGCAACGTTTGCCTCATTTGCAGGAGTTATCACTTCGTTAGGAGTTACAGGAGTTAAAATCGATACGCTTGTACATGATACCATTACGGGAGTATTGGTTTTAACTTCTAAGCCGGCTTGTCGGCTGATAGTTCCTTTTGGCTTCTCTAACTCTTTTCGTACCTGTTCTGCTGTTTACCTGATTGGGATTCAATAGTTTATAGGGCTATACCTTGGTGCAGCCGCTCATTTGCATGCTGTCGGCCGGTATTTCGGATGCACCAGGGTGCATCCTTACATTGAAAATGAATACGTTATACATGCCATAGTAGGTGAATAGTTACCTTTTTTCAATGGAAAGACCGTGCCTGTAACCAAAGATTTATTGGTATTTACGCAAAAATAATCATTGGGAATGCGTATCTTTGCGCAAAACTATAACAATATGATACAATCTATGACAGGCTATGGCAAAGCAACTGTCGAATTGCCTGATAAGAAAATCAACGTCGAAATAAAGTCGCTTAACAGCAAAGCGATGGATTTGTCCACCCGCATCGCTCCGCTTTATCGGGAGAAGGAGATGGAAATCCGCAATGAGCTATCCCGGAAACTGGAACGGGGAAAGGTGGATTTCAGCCTTTGGATAGAGAAAAAAGAGGGTGTGGAGAGCGCTACCCCCATCAATCAGGGGCTGGTAGAAGGATATTATAAGCAGATTAGCGCCATATCTCAGAATCTTGGCATTCCCGTACCTGAAGATTGGTTTGCCACGTTGCTTCGCATGCCGGACGTGATGACCAAAAACGAGACGCAGGAACTGAGCGAGGAAGAGTGGGCTGTGGCTTATACGGCTGTAGAAACGGCGGCTGACGCTTTGGTGGAGTTTCGCAAACAGGAAGGTGCCGCGCTTGAGAAGAAATTCCGCGAGAAGATTGCCAACATCGCACACCTGCTTGAGAGCATCGAGCCTTACGAGAAGGAACGGGTAGCCAAGATAAAGGAGCGTATCATCGATGCGCTGGAAAAAAAGCTGGGCGTGGACTACGACAAGAACCGCTTGGAACAAGAACTTATCTACTACATCGAGAAGCTGGATGTGAATGAAGAGAAACAGCGCCTCGGCAACCATCTGAAGTATTTCGTCAGCACGCTGGAGACCGGAAGTGGACAAGGCAAGAAGCTGGGATTCATCGCTCAGGAGATGGGGCGTGAAATCAACACGCTGGGCAGTAAGTCCAATCATGCCGAAATGCAGAAAATTGTCGTTCAGATGAAGGACGAGTTGGAGCAGATTAAAGAACAGGTGCTCAATGTGATGTAATGTTCCTTATTAAAATAGAAAAAACATGGGTAAACTTATCATCTTTTCAGCCCCTTCGGGCTCCGGCAAGTCAACGATTATCAACTATCTGCTGACTCAGCATTTGAATCTTGCCTTTTCTGTCTCTGCCACCAGCCGTCCGCCCCGTGGCACGGAAAAGGATGGAGTGGAATACTTCTTTTTGTCTCCCGAAGAGTTTCGGCGGCGTATAGCCAATGACGAGTTTCTGGAGTATGAAGAGGTGTATCAGGACCGCTTCTACGGAACGTTGAAAGCGCAGGTGGAGAAGCAGCTCGCCGCCGGGCAGAACGTGGTGTTTGATGTCGATGTGGTGGGCGGTTGCAACATCAAGAAGTTCTATGGTGAACGCGCCTTGTCGGTATTCATCCAGCCCCCTTCGGTGGAAGAGTTGCGCAAGCGGTTGGTAGGTCGCGGAACGGACGCTCCCGAGGTGATAGAGAGCCGCGTGGCGAAAGCCGAATACGAACTGGGCTTTGCGTCGAAGTTCGACAAAGTCATTGTGAACGATGACTTGGAGACGGCAAAAGCGGAAGCGTTGAAAGTAATCGCTGGTTTCTTGAAAGAAGACTGATTTCAGTCTCAGTATTTCTCAATTTTCAATTCTCAATTCTCCATTACCAAAGTGAATATAGGTATTTTCAGCGGTTCGTTCAATCCGATACACATCGGGCATCTGGCTCTCGCCAATTATCTTTGTGAATACGAGGGGCTGGATGAAGTGTGGTTCCTTGTCTCTCCCCACAATCCGCTGAAGGAGGAGGGCGGGCTGATGGACGACAAGTTGCGCTTGAAGCTGGTGCAGCTTGCCGTGGCGGGCTATCCGAAGTTCAGGGCTTCCGATTTTGAATTCCACCTGCCCCGTCCTTCTTATACCGTCCATACGCTGGACGCGCTGAAGCGTGCCTATCCCCGGCATATTTTCCATCTTATCATCGGTTCGGACAATTGGGCGCTCTTCTCTCGCTGGCATCAGTCGGAGCGCATTTTGGCAGAAAACCGTCTGCTGGTCTATCCTCGTCCCGGCTATCCGGTGGAGGCGGACGCTTTGCCGCCTCGTGTCAGGCTGGTCGATTCGCCGATCTTTGAGATTAGTTCCACTTTTATCCGCCGGGCGATGGAGGAGGGGAAAGATATCCGCTATTTCCTCCATCCGGCGGTGTATGAAGAATGGAAAAAACGTTGCAGTTTACTCTAAGCACTTGTCAAGCTCCTTAATAAGCGCTTCTTTGTCTATATGCTGACCGATGAATACAATCTTTATCATGCGGTCGCCATACTTTTCGTCCCAGTCGCGAAGCAGTCCCGGCTCTTGTCGCATCAGTTGGATGAGGTCTTCTTCGGGAGCGGTGGCATACCACAATCCTGCTTCGGTTATCTTTTTTTGTACGCCTGCCTGTTCAAAGAGGAAGGACATGTCGCGGTTGTGGCTGAAGTAGCACACGCCTTTGGCACGGATGATGTTCTTCGGCCATTTGGAGGCGACAAAATAGTCGAACTTGTGTATGTCGAATGCCGCACGGCGGTAATAGACGAAGGTGCCGATGCCATATTCCTCCACCTCTCCGCCTTCGTGGTGGTGATGGTGATGGTGGTGATGTTCGTGATGCTCTTCGTGATGCGGGTGCTCCCCTTCATGGTGATGGGGGTGGTGCGCTTCCCTCTCTTCCTCTTCGGTGACTTGCCTTTCGATGCCCCGAATCCATCCGGCGGAGGTGGCGGCGCGTTCAAAGTTGAAGAGGTTGGTGCGGAGGAGCTTTTCCAAATCCACGTCAGCGTAGTTGCATGTTATGATTTCGGCGCCGGGTTGCAGTGTGCGGAGAATCTGCTTGATGCGTTCCAGTTCTTCCGGTTCCACTTCGTCGGCTTTGTTCAGCAGGATGATGTTGCAGAACTCAATCTGCTGTATGATGAGGTTTTCGATGTCCTCCTCATCGATGCCTTTTCGGGTCAGGTTGTCGCCGCAGGCAAACTCGCTTTGCAGGCGCAGCGCATCGACCACGGTCGTGATGCAGTCCAGGTGGCAGATGCCGTATTTGGTGTAGGCGCCTCCCATGCTTGGGATGGAGCAGATGGTCTGTGCGATGGGTTCCGGTTCGCAGATGCCGCTTGCTTCGATGACGATATAGTCGAAGCGTTGCATTTTCATGATTTCGAATATCTGTTCTATCAGGTCTGTCCTCAGCGTGCAGCAGATGCAGCCGTTTTGCAGCGCAACGAGGCTTTCGTCCTTCTTGCCCACGACGCCCCCTTTCTGTATGAGGTCCGCATCGATGTTCACCTCTCCTATGTCGTTGACGATGACGGCAAACTTGATGCCTCGTTCGTTGGAGAGGATGTGGTTCACCAAGGTGGTTTTGCCGCTACCGAGGTAGCCGGTCAGGAGGAGGACGGGGATTTCTAATGCGTTCATAATCTTTCTTTTAAATCTATATCTAATAGGTATAACATGTGTATTCGTTTTTTTCGCAAATGCTTTATTCTTTTTTGAGTGCGAAGTTACGGCTTTCTGGCATAAATTGAACGAACTTCGATTAAAAAAGGTCTTTTCCATTTACTTTATTTCTTTGTCTTCTCTATCTTTGTGACGATTATCATTCCGAGCGTGGGCGATAATCGTTTTTGTGGGAATTCCTTTTATTCCTCTCCACATTGTAGATTGTATAGATGAATACCATATATTGGGGCAGGGATTTTGGCCTTATGGTTATCAGGGATGCACTGTATGTATTCAACAGCATTGACAGCAATCTTCAATTCAACCAATAGCTCCTTGTGTTCAAGAACAAAAGAATATGCATCTTGCATTTCCTTCGGGAGATTGTCAAAGCAGTCAAGCGTTTGGTTACCCCAATCCACCCATGGATTCAAATTCATGAATCTTGCAGTACTGCGCATGTTTGGTGGTAAAATTAAGATGATATTGCAATTTGATTTTTCCAGAAAGAGTGGTATCTTTCGGAAATGGGTACGAAAGCGGCTCAACATGTCTGATGTTCCTGCAGATGTCCCTGTAAAACTGACCGACACTCACCAAAAAGGGTTATAGGCTTATTGGGTTTTCAGTTCGGTTGTCACTACCGATTCCGGATGAGTCATATCTTTTGCGTGAAGTATCTACCCTTTTTCTACAACCACCCAATAGATAATATTTAATATCCTGATAATTAGGGATGATTGAGAAATGCGCTAAGTTCCGTTAGAACTTATGCATTTCAATAAATTTTAAATTTCGGCAGCAAATATATAAAAAACATTATGAATGGCAAACAAAGCACCCAATTTTTATTACGATTCCAATAAAATACTTAAAATTTAGATTGTTGTCGTAGAATTACCGGAAACCTGCCGCATGAGTATAGCCTCATTGAAAAGCGGTAATATGCTGATTTTTAAAAGAATATCGTCTTCTATTATTTAAGGTTTATCGAAACCATAAGTTCTAACGGAACTTTATATCTTAAGAGAACTTTGCTTTTCTAAAACCTTAAAAAACATAATATGATTAAGAGTCTAAAGTCCGTGGGTGCTCTGCTGTTCTTGTCAACTTTTTGTAACGGAACAGTTTACGCCACTCAAGTAGAAAAAACAGCGGACGTAAAGGTGGTTCAGCAAAATGGTACTTGTACCGGAGTTGTAAAGGATGCTACAGGCGAAACGGTCATCGGTGCATCTGTGTTAGTGAAAGGTTCTACAAATGGAACCATCACAGGAATAGATGGAGATTTCTCCCTTTCTAATGTTCCAAGAGGAAGCGTGATTGTCATCTCTTTTGTCGGCTATCAGACGCAGGAGGTGAAATGGACGGGAACTCCATTGAACATTGTCCTGAAGGACGATTCGAAATTGCTGGACGAAGTAGTCGTAGTGGGCTATGGAACACAGAAGAAAGTGAATGTGACAGGTGCGGTGAGCATGGTGAACTCAGACGTGATTGAATCGCGTCCTGTTGCTAATGTGAGCCAGGCATTGCAGGGTGCCATTCCCGGTTTGAACCTTTCTGCCAGCTCAAGCGGTGGTGACCTTAACACCAGCATGAGCATTAATATCCGTGGTACAGGTTCTATCGGTAACGGTTCTGTGGACAGACCTTTGATCTTGATTGACGGTATCGAAGGTGATTTGAATTCCTTGAATCCCAATGATGTAGAAAGCGTATCAGTACTGAAAGATGCGGCTTCGGCTTCTATCTACGGTTCGCGTGCTGCATTCGGTGTGATCTTGGTTACCACCAAGAGTGGAAAGGCCGGCAAGGTGAAGGTTACTTATTCAGGTGACGTTCGTTTCAGCACTGCAACACAGGTGCCTAAGATGGCCAATTCACTGCAATTTGCCACTTACTTCAATGCCGCGAATGTTAACGCAGGAGGTTCGAATATATTCACCGATGAAACGATGGAGAACATCAAGAAGTACATGAACGGCGAATTCACAGACCCCAGCCGACCGGAATATTGGGGAACAACAGCCAATCCGTCGAACGGAAAGTGGAACAACTATGGTTCGGCTTTTGCCAATACGGACTGGTTTAATGAGTTCTACAAGAAGAATGTACCTTCTACACAGCATAACCTGAGCTTGAGCGGTGGTAACGAGAAGTTCAATTGGTCAGTTAGTGGAAGCTTCCTGTTGCAGAACGGTTTGATTGCTCACGGACACGATGAACTGGACCGTTACACATTGAACAGCAAAATCGGAGCCGAACTCGCTTCATGGGCACGTTTGGATTACTCTACCAAATGGACACGCAAGGATTATGAGAAACCTCAGTATCTGACAGGTTTGTTCTTCCACAACATTGCACGCCGCTGGCCTTCTTGTCCGGTTGTTGACCCGAATGGAAACTGGATGGCCGAAATGGAGATTTATGAATTGGAAGACGGTGGTATCTATAAGGAGAACAACGACGAGTTCACTCAACAGCTGAAGTTCACCTTCACACCGGTGAAAGGATGGAACATCTATGCGGAAGGAGCTTTGCGTCTTAGTAATAACAAGACTACCAAAAGCGAAATTCCTATTTACAATTACAATGCGGCCAACGAACCGATGTTGCGTGACTCCGGATACGGAACAGTGACTTCTGTGTATGACAACCGCTACAGACAAAACTATTATGCAGTGAATGTCTATACCGACTATACTCGCAGCTTCGGAAAACACAACGGAAAAGTATTGGTGGGTGTGAACTATGAGCGCTATAACCAAGACAACATGTGGGGTAGCGGTAAGAACCTGACTACAGAAGACAAGACTTTCCTGAGCCAGGCACAGAGCAACAAGAAGAATGGTGACGGCTATTGGAACCGTGCTACAGCCGGTTATTTCGGACGTTTCAATTATGACTATGACGGCAAGTATCTGGCAGAGTTCAATATCCGTTATGACGGTTCTTCACGCTTCTTGGCCGACAAGCGTTGGGCATGGTTCCCGTCAGTATCTTTGGGATGGAACATCGCCCGTGAGGAATTCTTTGAGAATCTGACTGAAACAGTCAATACATTGAAACTTCGTGCTTCTTGGGGACAATTGGGTAACACCAGCTCCAATTATGGCAGTTTCTGGGATTGGTATCCGTTCTACCAGCAGCAAGCCATCGGCTCCGCAAACAGCAACTGGCTGATTAATGGAGAAAAACAGAACACAGCTTCATTGCCCGGCATTGTGAATGCTACCATGACTTGGGAAACGGTAGAAACATGGGACATCGGTTTCGATTTCGGAGCTTTCAATAATCGTCTGACCGGTACTTTCGACTGGTACAGCCGTACAACGAAAGATATGATTGGTCCGGCACCTGTCTTGGGTTCTGTATTGGGTACTGATGCACCGAGGACCAACAACTGCGATATGCGTACTACAGGTTGGGAATTGGAACTCAGCTGGCGCGATCAGATCAATGACTTCACATACGGCGCACGATTCAATATCTCGGACAACCGTTCCAAGATCCTGTCTTATCCGTATGATGGTGATTTTGAAAATCAAAATGTCGGCGGTTACTACAATGGCAAGTACTTGAATGAAATCTGGGGTTATGAAAGTGTAGGTCTGGCATCCACCAAAGAAGAAATGGACAACTGGTTGGCAAACAATAAACCCAACTGGGGAAGCAACTGGGGTGCAGGTGACGTCATGTATAAGGACCAGAACGGTGACGGTATTGTCAATTCCGGTGCAGGCACTCTGAAAGATCACGGTGACTTGAAGCGTATCGGTAATGCGACTCCGCGCTATCGCGTAGGTTTGAACCTGGATGCAGCATACAAGGGATTTGACTTCTCTGTATTCTTCCAAGGAGTGTTGAAACGTGACTGGAACTTTGGAGCAGGAGATGCTTATTTCTGGGGAGCACAGGGCAACCAGTGGCAAAGTGCTTGCTTCGAGGAGCATCTGGACTACTGGACAGAAGAGAACAAAGGCGCCTATTATCCCAAACCTTATATGGGTGGTATCACGAAGAACCAGCAGACACAGACACGCTATCTGCAGAGTGCCGCCTACCTTCGTTGCAAGAATATTCAGTTGGGATACTCTTTGCCGAAGTCTCTGCTGTTACCGGCCGGAATCAGCAATTGCCGTGTTTATCTGTCATGCGACAACTTGTTCACTATTACAGGTTTGTCAAGCATCTTTGATCCCGAAGCATTCGGTGGATATGGTGACGAAGGTTGGGGAAGTGGTAAGACTTACCCGCTGCAACGTACCATCTCTGTGGGTGTAAATCTTAGTTTTTAAATCACAATAATAATAAGAAGAAGAATATGAAAATAAATACAAAACACATCGGATTATGTCTTTTGCTGGGTGCTACTGCCATGGGTACCACCTCATGCAACGACCTGCTTGATCTTGATCCTATAAGCCAAATTACACCTGGCTCATACTATACATCTGCCGATCAGTTGGCTACTTACTTGAACAATTATTATAGTTCCTATCTAGTTGCTCCCTACAGTGGTGAAATGTATCACACGCAGAGTTATAGTGACGGTATGGCACGTTCTGACGGCAATACCGATATCATGTTGTCCAGTTTGAACGGTAGCACCACGCTCTTCGCCGATGACCACTGGGAAGTTTCTTCCGGAAAGACTCTTCAGGGATACTACGGAGGAGTGCGCATTTACAACTATTTCTTGGAGAAGGCAACCACCGGTTATAAGAACGGAACGATTTCCGGCGATGCCGAACTGATAAAGAACTATATCGGAGAGGGCTACTTCTTCCGTGCGTTGTGCTACTTCCGAATGTTGGCCTATTATGGTGATTTGCCCATAATTACCGAAGTATTGGAAGACAGAGATGATGTCATCGTAGAAAACAGTAAGCGTAGTCCGCGTAATGAAGTGGCCCGTTTCATCTTGAAAGATTTGGACGAAGCCATCAATAACCTGGCAAGTCGAGGTAAGTTCAATGGCCAGCGTGTCAACAAAGAGGCAGCTTTGTTATTTAAAGCCAGAGTAGCCTTGTTCGAAGCCACTTTTGAGAAGTATCACAAGGGAAGCGGACGTGTGCCGGGAGACAACAACTGGCCGGGCAAGGATATGCCTTACAACAGTGGAAAGACTTTCAACATTGATGGTGAAGTGAACTTCTTCCTGACAGAAGCCATGAACGCATCAAAACAGATAGCAGAAAGCGCGCAACTCACTGAAAACAACCACGTGATCGAACCTCAGCCGGGTGTCATCACCGGTTGGAACGAGTATTTCGAAATGTACAGCCAGCCTTCATTGGCCAATGTTCCTGAAGTCTTGTTGTGGAAGCAATACAACTATAGCCTGAGCGTCAGCCACAATGCACCCTATCGTGTGAAGACCGGTTGTGCCGATGGTTATACCCGTACCTTTGCAGAATCTTTCTTGATGAAGAACGGATTGCCTATTTATGCCAGCAACGAGTATCGGGGTGATGTCAGCATCGATGATGTGAAGGCCGGCCGCGACGAACGTCTCCAGCTGTTTGTTTGGAGCGAGAACACGCTGCTTGATTCTGATCCTACTGCTCCTCAATACGGTCAGGTGTTCACGAAGCCCGGTATCGAGAGCTCCAATCAGGAAACACGTTGCGTCACAGGCTACCAGCCGCGTAAGTATTATACGTATGACTATGCCCAGACTCCGAACGATGAGATACGTGGTACCAATGCTTGCCCCATTTTCCGTACGGCAGAAGCGTTGCTGATCTACATGGAAGCTTGCTATGAAAAGAATGGAAGTTTGGATGCTGATGCTAAGAAATACTGGCAGGCGTTGCGTAAACGCGCCGGTGTGAGCACAGATATCGACGCTACGATTGCCGCTACCGACCTTGAGAAAGAAAAGGATTTCGGCGTGTATTCAGGAACTACCAGAGTAGATGCAACCTTGTATAACATTCGTCGTGAACGTATGAACGAACTTTTCAGTGAAGGACAACGTTTCGCGGATTTGATCCGTTGGCGTTCGTTCGAC
>NZ_JAICZW010000003.1 GCF_029057325.1 Bacteroides sp.
TAACATTTTAAAAAACAATTAAGAGTGGATACTTTAAGTTACAAGACCATTTCTGCAAACAAAGCTACAGTGACTAAAGAATGGGTCATTGTTGACGCTACAGACCAAGTATTGGGTCGTTTGGGCGCAAAAGTTGCGAAACTGTTGAGAGGAAAGTATAAACCTAACTTTACCCCTCACGTAGATTGTGGTGATAATGTAATCATTATCAATGCCGACAAAGTAAAATTAACCGGTAACAAGTGGAATGACAAAGTATATCTGTCATACACAGGCTATCCCGGCGGTCAGAGAGAAATCACTCCTGCTCGTTTGCAGGCAAAACCGAACGGTGATGACAAGTTGCTGAGAAAAGTAGTAAAGGGCATGCTGCCTAAGAATAAGTTGGGTGCTAAATTGCTGGGCAATATGTATGTATATGCTGGCAGCGAGCACAAACATGAGGCTCAGAACCCGAAAATGATTGATATTAACGCACTTAAATAAGAGATAATGGAAGTAGTAAATGCATTAGGCAGACGCAAAAGTGCAATTGCACGTATTTTCGTAAGCGAAGGTACAGGAAAGATTACTATTAACAAGAGAGACCTCGCAGAGTACTTTCCATCAAGCATTCTTCAGTATGTGGTGAAGCAGCCGCTGAACAAGCTGGGTGTTGCTGAAAAATATGATATCAAGGTTAATCTTTGCGGTGGTGGTTTCACTGGTCAGTCTCAGGCATTGCGTTTGGCAATCGCTCGCGCACTGGTGAAAATCAATGCTGAGGATAAGGCTGCTCTCCGCGCCGAAGGCTTCATGACTCGTGACCCGCGTGCCGTTGAGCGTAAGAAACCGGGACGTCCGAAAGCACGTCGTAGATTCCAGTTCAGTAAACGTTAATCAGTTTAGAAAGTTAACAAGTGGACAAGTTAACGTGTGGACAAGGCCCTTCCTTGCCAACTGTCAACTGATAACCTCGTCAACTGAACAGCGTTTAGTATCTAAACTACCGGGACTCTTTTTGATGGACTACCCGGCGGTTGGTTTAGAAAAAACAAAAAAGAAAGTAAACGATTTAAAGATTAAAACAAAATGTCAAGAACAAATTTTGATACATTATTGGAAGCCGGTTGCCACTTCGGTCACCTGAAAAGAAAGTGGAATCCTTCAATGGCTCCTTATATCTTCATGGAGCGCAATGGTATTCATATCATTGACCTCAACAAGACGGTTGCTAAAATTGACGAAGCTGCTGAAGCTTTGAAGCAAATCGCCAAATCAGGAAAGAAAATCCTGTTTGTTGCTACTAAAAAACAAGCTAAGCAGGTGGTTGCCGACAAGGCTGCATCTGTAAATATGCCCTACGTAATCGAGCGTTGGCCGGGTGGTATGTTGACTAACTTCCCGACTATCCGTAAGGCTGTGAAGAAGATGGCTACCATCGATAAGTTGACAAACGATGGAACTTATTCAAACCTCTCTAAGAGAGAAATTCTTCAGATTTCACGTCAGCGTGCCAAGTTGGACAAGACTTTGGGCTCTATCGCTGACCTGACTCGTCTGCCGTCCGCATTGTTCGTGGTTGACGTAATGAAGGAGAACATCGCTGTTCGCGAGGCCAACCGTTTGGGTATTCCCGTATTCGGTATCGTTGATACGAACTCCGATCCTACGAACATTGATTTCGTAATCCCTGCAAATGATGATGCTACGAAGTCTGTAGAAGTTATCCTTGATGCTTGCTGCGCTGCTATGCAGGAAGGTCTGGAAGAACGCAAGGCTGAGAAGGTGGACATGGAAGCTGCCGGTGAAGCTTCTGCCAACAAAGGCAAGAAGAAGTCGGCTAAAGCAAGACTTGACAAGTCGGACGAGGATGCTATCAACGCATCTAAGGCTGCCGCTTTCATTAAGGAAGACGAAGAAGCTTAAATCAGTATAATTGAGAGTTGAGAATTGAAAGTTGAGAGTTACTTTAAACGGCAATTCTCAATTCTCTGTTCTCAACTCTCAATTGCTTTATAAAGACATTATTAACAATTAAAATAGAAAGATATTATGGCTGTAAGTATGGCTGATATAACCAAGCTCCGCAAGATGACCGGTGCTGGTATGATGGATTGCAAGAATGCTTTGACCGAAGCTGAAGGCGATTTTGACAAGGCAATGGAAATTATCCGTAAGAAAGGACAGGCTGTTGCTGCTAAGCGTTCAGACCGTGAGGCTTCTGAAGGCTGTGTGTTGGCTAAGACTACCGGTGACTTTGCCGTTATCATTGCCCTGAAGTGTGAAACTGACTTCGTTGCTCAGAATGCCGACTTCGTGAAACTGACTCAGGAAATCCTTGACCTGGCTGTAGCTAACAAGTGCAAGACATTGGACGAAGTGAAAGCGTTGCCGATGGGCAAGGGTACCGTACAGGATGCAGTAGTTGACCGCAGCGGTATCACAGGCGAGAAGATGGAATTGGACGGCTATATGACCGTAGAAGGCGCAAGCACTGTAGTCTATAACCACATGAACAGAAACGGTCTCTGTACCATCGTTGCTTTCAACAAGAATGTTGAAGAGGCGTTGGCTAAGCAGGTAGCTATGCAGATTGCTGCCATGAACCCCATCGCTATCGATGAAGACGGTGTGTCTGAAGAAACCAAGCAGAAAGAGATCGAGGTCGCTATCGAGAAGACAAAGGCCGAACAAGTACAGAAGGCTGTTGAGGCTGCTTTGAAGAAAGCCGGCATCAATCCTGCCCACGTGGACAGCGAAGACCACATGGAAAGCAACATGGCTAAGGGCTGGATTACTGCTGAAGATGTAGCGAAGGCTAAAGAAATCATTGCTACCGTTTCTACAGAGAAGGCTGCTCATTTGCCTGAACAGATGATTCAGAACATTGCCAAAGGTCGTCTGGGCAAGTTCTTGAAGGAAGTTTGCTTGCTGAACCAAGAAGACATCATGGACGGCAAGAAGACCGTAAGAGAAGTGCTGAAGGAAGCTGATCCTGAATTGCAGGTGGTTGCTTTCAAGCGTTTCACACTGCGTGCTGAATAATTCAATGCAGATATCGATAAATGAAACGGTCGCATGAGATTGTCTCTTGCGACCGTTTTTTTGTATATCATTTAAAGTGTAACACTTTCAAAAGCAATATATTCTCTCTTATTTCTAGCTCTTTATACTCTTTGGGGTAATAGTCTGGCTAAATACTCATCCGGATATTGAAGAACCTATGCATTAGAATAACTAGAAGATGTATAAATTACTAATAAAAACATACCGAGAAGGTCAATGGTTGAGCGTGGAATGTTTACAGCTTTCTTGTTTATTTATGATATAAGCCGTAGCAGCCTTCCCCATCGGATTGTCGGAGAACATAGTCAAAAAGGGATATATGTAGTGCTTAGATTCAATGGCCATGTCACAGCCTGCTATTTCCTCTTTTATGTCGAATGTTGTCCTGCAACCTTTGCGATCCGCCAACGCATATCTCATAGCAGGAAGACCGGTGTTATACCTTTGATACAAGACAAGCTGTTTTTCATCCTGATATACTTGAAGACCAATCCTCTTCAAGAACTTCATACCATTCAGTTTGGAATGACTCAACCTCAAGTCAATAAGTGGCTTCACCTTCTTTCTGGAATACTCAGATGTACTCTAAAAACCATGGGGGAATTACCGGACCGTTCTTCTAAGCGTCTGATATATATTCTCAAATCTTGCACGAATTCAAGCGCACTGCCGGAAATAAATATGATATGGGATTGAACAGCGGGGCTCTTCGGCTCTACCGCCTGTGGAAAACAGAGCAAGCTAGGGGAGCGATATTGATGTGTGCATAAAACTACGGAAAAACACTTTCCGCATCTATATGACAATCAAAGAAGAATTAGAAAGGATATTCTGTACAAAAATAGATTTATTAACCCTACATGAAAACATGCGTCAAGTGCTTCATCAAAACATTGAACGTGATGCAAGCTATATCTAAATATGAACTTACGGACACAATACGATTTGTCGAACAACAAATTGCATTCACCATTGAGAGTACAACCAAAATGCGCACCTATCACTTTATCCGAACACCCCTTGGAAACAAATCATCGGTATGCCCAATATCATTATCTTATGAATATTTATCAATAGACCCGAAATTGGTATTCGACATTACCCGATCAGAACTTCATCCTCTCCTCACCGACATCCGCCAGATATTGGCAGACATCGATGTCGGATTGAGGAATAATGAATTAACCAAAAGCTGACACTCGCTGCATACGCCCTATCAACTCATCCCCGAGGGCCGTCTTCACCTTGATGTGCTTCAGCACAGCCGTCACGAAGGGATTGCTCTCGAAGTCACCACGCACCTGCTCGAAGTCCAGCTCCTTCTCCAGACGCGAGCCGTCAGCACCGAATCCCGTCATGGAAGCCAGTGAGAATTCTTTCTTGGCATCCTCATACACCATACGATCCAGCCCCACTACGGCTTCTTTCCATTTCTCTACGATGTGTATAATGTCTTCTGCCGTTACATTTTCCGGATTGATGCCATAGAACTCTTCCAGCTTCTCATACGCCCACGTCCATTCATAGGTATAGTAGTTGTGGTGCATCTTCTTGAACTCGGCATTGATGTGCTTCAAGCGGTTGAGCTTGCCGGACTCGATACCGTCTATCAGGGCATCTATCTCGCTCTTCGGAGCAATCAGTCCGGAAATGTCCACCCACTCACCACTGCCGATGACCGTATCGGGCTTCAGACGGGCACGTATATCCTCATCACTACGGAAATCAATGCCTTCCAGACGCTTGATGACAGAGTTGCCAAGGAACTTATGGATGGCAATCTCATAAAACTTGATGCCTTTCACCAAAGCCGAATTGCGTATCTTGGCACTATGGAAGGAATAGATGTCCGAAAGCTCGCCGCTGGCATAGCGCAAATTCTGCAAAGTCGCCATGCCCTTGAACATCTTCTGCACGGTGTAGGGACTGAGCAGGTTGTAATTGATATAGTCCAGTTTGTTCGGGTCGGTACGTCCGTCACGCTTCGGCCACTTCTGGGCATCACGGATGGTACCCACACTGCGCAGGTTGACACCGGGCACCAGGTAAGTGGTGTTGTTCTGCTCTATCAAGTAGGAAAACGGCAGATTGGAAGTATCGGAATGGTTGACATGCCGCCCCATCACCAGCGAGAACGCCCCCACCCTTGCCGGCCACAAGATATAGGAATCGGACGTAGTCTTGGCACCGCGTTCCAACGTACCTTGATGGATAGGACCCAGTTTATACATGTGATTGCTCTGGTTGGAACCCGAACCGGCATTCATGAACGAGAACATACCGGCGATGAGCAACGTGGACTTATGGTGCGTCACCGTAAACGGACCGGCAAAAATGGCACAAGCCTCACCGTTTTCGCCCTGGCAGTTGCTGAAAAACAGAGAGTCGGAAGCTGAATAGTTGTGCCCCAACTTGCACGCCTGACCTACGAAACAACGCGCCAGCATCGCACCTTCATCCACATGTGAGCCGGAAGAGATGATGAAATCATCACAAATCACCCCATGCCCGATGTGTACCGGTGCCATTTCATTACTATTGACGCTTCCGTTGTCCAGACGGCACGTCCCACAGATGCGGCAATAATCGCCGATACGCACATTCTTGATGGAGCCCGTGTTCTGTATCACGACGTGACAGCCGATAGTCCCCACAGCAGAAGCATGCTTGTCAGAATAGTATGCGGTGATACCCACCAATCGGGCTATCAGTTCCGGCCGATGACGATAGAGTGCAAGAATATAGGCAAGATGGGCAGACAACTTATCATTGATAAGCACTTCACGCCCACCCGTTTCGTTCAGCACAGAGACTCCCACACCGTTACCGAACTTGGACACGCCATCCACCAGCATGATATCTACATTCTCGATAAACGTATCATGTCCTATCTCATAATTGGCAATGTAGTTCTGGATATTTTCAATGCAACAATTGTCACCCACCGTCACATTATGAAGCGTCACATGGCGCAAGCCGGAATGCTTCTTGATTCCTCCCGGCAACGTAAACTCCGAACGAAATACCCCCAAGCGCACTTCTCCCGAAAAACGGGTGTGATATACAAACTCTGTTGAGAAACCTTCCGCAACGGTCACTTTCTCCCAATCATCCGCCAGACACGACTGGCTTTTCAGCCGAAGCACCTCGTCTTCGGTCAATGCTCTATAACTCATTATTCTTCAGTAAATTCATACGTCTGATAGAGAAAATCATTATAGGGGTACTTCTGTACGTGCAATTGCTTCACACGCTGATAAACCACATTCTTGAATTCCTCCATATTGGATTTTTCGCGGGCTGAGATGAAGAGGCAGTTTTCCTCCATCTTTGCCATCCAAGTCTTCATCAATTCTCCAAGAGTCAGATTCTCCTTGGTTCTGGGAGTAAGGTCGTCAGCCGCCTTCTCTATATAGGTATAAGCGTCTATCTTATTGAATACAAGAATCATGGGTTTACCGGAAGCACCGATATCCGCCAATGTCTTGTTCACTACATCTATCTGTTCCTCAAAATCGGGATGAGAAATATCGACAATGTGCAGCAACAAATCGGCCTCGCGCACTTCGTCCAATGTTGACTTGAAGGAATCCACCAAGTCGGTCGGCAGCTTCCGGATAAAGCCTACCGTATCGGACAGCAGGAACGGCAGATTCTCAATAATCACCTTGCGCACCGTGGTGTCAAGCGTAGCGAACAGCTTGTTCTCCGCAAACACCTCGCTCTTGGCAAGCAGGTTCATCAAGGTGGATTTCCCCACATTGGTATATCCCACCAACGCCACACGAATCAGGCGGCCGCGGTTCTTACGTTGGGTGGACTTCTGCTTGTCAATCTCCGCCAGACGTTCCTTCAACAGCGACATACGGTTCAAAATGATACGACGGTCCATTTCCAACTGTGTTTCACCCGGACCGCGAAGTCCCACGGACCCCTTACCTCCACCGGCACCGGATCCACCTCCCTGACGTTCCAGGTGAGTCCACAAACGTTGCAAGCGTGGAAGCATGTACTTATATTGCGCCAACTCAACCTGCGTCTTCGCATTGGCGGTCTGCGCACGCATGGCAAAAATGTCAAGGATGAGCGAAGTACGGTCCAATATCTTGATTTTCAATTCCGCTTCAATGTTTCGTATCTGCTTTGCCGAAAGTTCATCATCAAAGATTACCATGCCCACTTCACGCTCGGCCTCCTCTTCATTCTTGATGTATTCCTTGATTTCCTCCAGCTTTCCCTTGCCCACGTATGTCACCGAGTGAGCTTGATCCAGCTTCTGCGTGAACCGTTTCACCACTTCCGCCCCGGCTGTCTCAGCCAGGAATGCCAGTTCGTCCAGGTATTCGTTGGTCTTCCGCTCATCCTGCGTTTTCGTGATAAGCCCCACCAACACCGCTGTTTCCGTCTGCACTTCGGAAATAACAAATTCTTTCATTGCCATAGTTCCTTTACCTTATTATATATGTATCTGTTCCACATTTTGTGGGCAAAGATAGCAAATGTATTCAAGCCGCAGCATGAGCGAGAAAGAAAATATAAAAAAAGAGGATGTCCCAAATACTGGAAACATCCCCTTTCAAACACTTTATTTACCTGTTGGCGGAATTTAATCAGCAAGAAAATAACTGCTGCAATTTCTCCTATATTCCTCGGCTTGACAGACACTTGCATCTGTCGTCTCAAACACTTGTGTTCAAGCTGACAGACACAAGTGTTTGTCACGCTGAACACAAGTGTCTGTCAACCAATTTTCTAACATTTGATAATCAACACATTACGCAACACCAAAGAAGAGGCTTGCGAATTAATTCCGCCAACAAGCTTTATATAATAATTCCGATAGAATTATTCTCCTCCCAGCTTCAACTCATCATTGTAGTCTGTTTCATTCAAAGGTACATCCCATGTCCACATATTTGCACCGGAAGCAGGAATAGTTTTAGCAATAGAGATGTGAGCATTACCGCCTTCGGCAAAACTATGGCGAACCACATCGCGGTTCCATCTCTTATAGTCACTCCATGCGAAACCTTCGCCCCAAAGTTCCAATTCGCGATAGTCCATGATTTCGCTCCAAAGAGCTTCACCACTCTTGTCACATGTGTATTCAGGATTACGTCCGGAAGTAGCATTCAGTTCCATCAATGCAGCTTTTGCACCTGTTTCATCGTTCAAGAAATAGCTAGCTTCAGCCTCTACCAATACCATTTCCGAAGAACGGATGAAAGGCAGGTAGCTGACGCCCGGAGTGTCGAAAACATAGAACTTCAGTTGTCCGCCCAAATACATGTAACCTGCTTGATAGGGAGCAGCAAGCCCACTGACAGCCATTTTGGCACAATAAGCGGCTGCATCATCCCAAAGGTCGTCTGCAGCAGCAGTTTTACCTAATCCGAGGATACCATAAGTGAGATCCATTGCTGAATCATCATTGAAGTTATAACCGGGGAATTTGTCTTCAGTCAGGAACAGAGCCTTACGAGTATCGTTATTCGGAATACGATTAATCAACTCACGTCCGATGGCACCGGCACCGGTTGCTGCAGCACTGGCATGGTAACCGTTACAAGAGAATTGAGTACCATAGCTCCAGTACCAGTTATTTTCTTGAGAACCACCAAAGCTACCGAAAATCCATTCGCTGGTAGGATTACAGAAACCGGACTGATAGTCTGCATTACTCATCAAAGGATAGTTCTGGCGAGCGAGCTTAGCTTCTGACAATGCCTTGGAATAGTCTTGCTTAGTCAAAGCAGCACGTGCATAAACAGCATGGGCCACGTTTATATTTGGCATCCATACCTGCGAAGCATCGCGATCCATACCGCTCTGTTCAAACAGACTGATAGCTGCATCCAAATCATCATAAATCTGTTTATACGTCTCCGCCAATGTAGCATAGCCTTGGCCGCCGGTAGATTCGTCTATACGAAGTACGACACCCTGAGATGCACCATTGTTGGAGTCTTGCCAGCGCCAGCAGTAGTAGTGTACCAGCTTTTCGAAAGCATACGCACGGAATGTCAGGGCACAAGCCTTGGCGAAATTCCGTTCTGCTTCAAGCCCCGTGGCACCATCTATGTTAGCAAGAATGGTGTTAGCGTTACCTATGATAGTATAATAATAGTACCATGCATAAGCATCATAAATGGAATTAGTACGTGTATGGAACTCTTGGTTATGTATGGGAGACCATCCGGAAGCATAGTAATTGTATAAATAGTTCTCGCTTGGATAGTTCTCATAATGAGCCATGATGTTATTCTCGCCTGCAAATCCCTGACCAAAATAGTAATGTTGCGTTGTCATAAGCTTGGAGATACCGTTCAATGCCTTCATGGCATTTGCCGTAGTACCTACAGCATCGGTTGCTCCGGTTGAGTCGGTAGGGGTTGTATCCAGATAGTCGCCTGCACAGGAAGACACCAACATCATACCTGCCAACAAGCTACCTGCGAACAATTTATTGATAATCTTTTTCATTTCTAATATAAATTATATGGTTATACCTTTAGAATTTCATTGTCAGCCCGAAGTTATAGATACGGGCTGTTACATACGTATCATCCGAACCTCCGTTGAAAGAGTATTGAGGATTCAATCCTTTGCGTGAAGTCAAAGTGAAGAGATTCTCTACACCTGCTGTCAGAGACAGGCCTTCTATTCCAATGTTTTTCAACCAACGTTTGGGCAGACTGTAAGACAGATTCAGGTTCTTAAATACGAAGTAAGAAGAACTTGTCAGCCAACGGTCGCTGGTGGCATTCAGGTCTGACGACTTGTAGAAGTCGGCACGCGGTGTTCCGTTCGGGTCAATGCGGTTTGCAGAAGTTTCTGTCATGCCGGCAGGAGCTTCTGTCCAAGAATTCAGAATGTCCTTGTGGTATGCACTACCGGAAGCGCCGGATTCAGAAACACCCATCAAACTGGCATAACCTCCATCGTATGTCTTGCCACCCAAAGAGTAAGTAAACAACATGTTCAAATCCCAACCTTTCCATGACAGTGCCGAGCTGATAGAACCATAAACTGTAGGAAGTGCACTACCTGCCCAGTCACGTTTGGCGTATGAAGTGGCAGTGGCATAGTCTGTACCGTTGATAGTTGCCAATGCGCCTGCTTCTTGGGCGGCGTTTTTCTTGTCCGGATCCAATGTATAGAGGGAAGTACCGGTCATTTGGTCCACACCTTCGAAGTGGTAAGTGTACCATTCGTAGATGGAGTGTCCTTCGGAATAGTTCTGCATACCGTGCAGGATATCTTTTCCATCAGGCAGTTTCACGATTTTATTCTTCAGGAAAGTAGCATCTACACCGATGTTCCATCTCCAATCACCGCTATTGATGGCATCAGCATTCAAGGAGATTTCCCAACCACGGTTAGAGATTGTACCGATATTCTTATATTGGGTCAAGTTCATGACAGAGTCATCCCACGGGTAAGAACCGGCAGAGAGCGGTAAACGTACCTCAAACAACAAATCTTTAGAACGTTTGTCGAAATAACCGATCTGGAAGTTCAGGCGGTTGAACAGACGGCCCTCTACGGCAACGTCCACAGTCTGTGTAGTTTCCCACTTGATATCCGGAGCAGAAAGTGACTGTTTTACCAAAGCGGCCACTCCACCATTTTTGTCGATAGTGTAAAGGGCCATGTGACCATAGAGGTTTACACCCATATTGTTACCGACTTCACCATAAGAAGCACGAAGTTTCAAGGCATCCACCCAATCTACATCTTGCAAGAAAGCTTCCTGCTTGATATTCCAGCTGGCACCTACAGAGTAGAAGTTACCCCAGCGGTTGTCCTTGTGGAAACGTGAAGAACCGTCCCGACGGAACGAACCTTCCACGAAGTAGCGGTTGTCGTAGTTATACTTCGCACGTGCCAGATAAGATTCTGTCTTATCCTCATCGTCACTACCGGAGAAATAAGAGTTATTGAGGAAGTTACCCATCGTAAGGTTGCCGTCTACGGCCATTCCGGTATTCATTCCGGATGTGTATTTGCGTTCCCAGCTGTAGTTCTCATGAGCCATCATAACTTCCACGTTGTGCATCTGGTTGAATTGGTAGTTCCAGTTCAAGATTTCCTGAAAGGTCACAATTCTGTACTGATAGGCATAGCTGGTTAAGCGACCACCGTTCGTGGCACCGTCACCAATTTCAGGGTTGTCATACTTCTTGTTGTTTGAAGTACTGTTGTTCATATCACCTTTTACGGTCACTGAAAATCCATACGGCAATGAGATGGTGGCAAAAGCCTGTCCACCCAATACGTTACGTACACTTTCCTGCTTGTTGTACAACATTTCGTAAGCAATGTTACGGTTGCTCAGATAAGGTGAGGTAGTATCATAGATTCTGTTACCGTCAGCATCCAACTGATACGTACCGTCAGCATTGTGCATGAACAGCGGATAAACCGGTGCCATATAACGGGTAACGTAGAACGGGTTAGCATAATAGCTGCCTGTTGCGTTGCTATTATAATCGCGTTTGGTCCAAGAACCTGTCAGGTTCACACCACCCTTGAACCATTTGTTGGGAGTATAAGTAGTATTGATACGTCCGGAGAAACGTTCGTAGCCTGTAGCTTTCACGTATCCCTTTTCGTTCAGGTAGCCTACAGAAGAATATACATTATATTTCTCTCCCGAACTGGCGGCAGAAAGGTTGTATTCCTGACGGTGTCCTGTGCGTTCGATGGCATCCTGCCAGTCGAGGTCGTCATAACCTGCCAGACGAGTGGCAATCAGCTTACCGTTGCTGTCGAATAGTTTGTCATCAGCGGCATTGTAGATGTTACGGCCGATAGACTCGCTGACCACATGTGTTGTGGCGTATGCAGCGGCATCACTTGCCGACATGCCGGTATTGCTCATCATGGCATTTTTCTTAGCCATCCATGTAGCTTCCATCCAGCGGTCTGCATCCAGACGGTCGTATTCAGGAATACCTCTATTATACATACCTTGGTTCATCTGCAACGTGATGCTCGGTTTGTGGCTTTTGTTTCCGCTCTTGGTTGTAATGATGACAACACCGTTGGCGGCACGGTTACCGTACAATGCGGCAGAAGCAGCATCTTTCAGGATGGACATGCTTTCAATATCGTTAGAGTTCAGTTCAGCCATGTTTCCATCAAAAGGTACGCCGTCTACAACGAACAGAGGATTAGAAGCACCGGAAACCAATGTTCCGAAACCACGAATACGGATGCTGGGAGCAGTTCCCGGTTCACCATACGTGTTGTTTACCTGTACACCTGGCGCAGCACCTTCAAGAGCGCCCGTTACGCTGGTCGTGATGCGTTTCTCAATTTTCTTGTTGTCAACCACCGAGATAGAACCGGTCAACGACTCTTTTTTGGCAGTACCGTATGCCACTACCACGACTTCATCAAGCAACTCTGTTTCAGGCCTTAACATCACTTTAACTTGCGGTGCGACAGCCACCTCCTGCGTGCGATAACCGATGAATGAAATCATCAAAGTTTTCGCGGAACTCAAGGATTTTTA
>NZ_JAICZW010000030.1 GCF_029057325.1 Bacteroides sp.
TCGGACATTCTTCGGTCCTAGGGAGTGGAGTTTGTCCGAAGAACGTCCGAAGCCGAATAGGTTCTGGTAGGGGGCAGATAAGATGCAGACAGGAAGAACTGCGAAAAGAAGAGAAAAAGACGTTTTTTCAACGAAACGTATCGGCCGCGAGAATAAGAAAAGAAAAGAATTTACATTAAAAAAAAGCGGAACGACTATTCCGATACCGCTTCCGTGTTCATTGCCAATTTTGCAATATGGCAATCAGGCAACAGAATCAAATACATTCTCTCCAGCAGATTCCAAGGCTTCCCACATCTGAAAACAGGCACAAACTTTACATAGGAAAAACAGCGCATTTCTAAGAAAATTTCCCGGCTTCTTTTGAATCTCTTATCGGAATGATTACTTTTGCGCCTAACTAATAACACTCAATAACATGGTAGTATTCTCGGAAGACCACATACAGGAAACCAAACGCATAGGCCGAATCGAAGTCATCTGCGGCTCAATGTTCTCCGGCAAGACCGAAGAGCTGATACGCCGGCTGAAACGGGCGAAGTTCGCCCGGCAACGAGTGGAGATATTCAAGCCCGCCATCGACACCCGCTACTCGGCAGAAGACGTGGTATCGCACGACAGCCACTCCATCGCCTCCACCCCCATAGAGACATCGGCAAGCATCCTGCTGTTCACCTCGGAAATCGACGTGGTGGGCATCGACGAGGCGCAGTTTTTCGATGACGGGCTGATTGACGTGTGCAACCAGCTTGCCAACAACGGCATACGCGTCATCGTGGCAGGACTGGACATGGACTTCCGCGGCATCCCCTTCGGACCGATGCCCGGATTGTGCGCCATCGCCGATGAGGTGTCCAAGGTGCATGCCATCTGTGTGAAATGCGGCCGGCTGGCCTCCTTCTCGCACCGTACGGTGAAGAACGACCGGCAAGTGCTGCTGGGCGAGACCGCCGAATACGAGCCGCTTTGCCGCGAATGCTATCTGCAGGCCCTCGAAGCCGACACGAAATAATCCCCCGGCATCATGGAGCGTAAAAAAATCACATTCGACAGTTTTATCCGTGGCGTCATCCTCGGCCTCATCCTCATCGGCCTGCTGATGCTGCTCAAGCGGCTGAGCGGCGTATTGCTGCCCTTCTTCATCGCATGGCTCATCGCCTATCTGATATATCCGCTGGTCACCTTCTTCCAATACCGGCTGAGGTTCAAGAACCGGGCCTTCTCCATCTTCTGCGCCCTATTCAGCCTGCTGGTGCTGGGCGGAACGGCGTTCTACCTGCTCATCCCCCCCATGGCAAACGAGTTCGGCAGGGTCAAAGATTTGGTGATAGAATACTTCTCTCACAAGACTCCCGACGGTAATGTGCCCCAGACGCTTTCGGAATTCCTCCGCGAGCACATAGACAGCCGGTTCGTCACCCGCCTCTTCAGGGAAGAAGACATGCTGAACGCCTTGAAGGAGACGCTTCCCCAGGTGTGGTCGTTGCTGTCCGAATCGGTCAACCTGTTGTTCAGCTTCTTCACCATATTCCTCATCCTGCTCTACGTGGTCTTCATCTTGCTCGACTACGAAAGCATTGCCGAAGGCTGGACCCATCTGCTGCCACAGAAATACCGCCCCTTTGCAGTCGGTGTGCTGAACGACGTGAAGGAGGGTATGAACAGATACTTCCGCGGACAGGCATTCGTGGCATTGTGCGTAGGCATCCTGTTCAGCATCGGTTTTCTGATCATAGACTTCCCGCTGGCCATCGGCCTCGGGCTGTTCATCGGCGCCCTGAACCTGGTACCCTATCTGCAGATTATCGGCCTTGTGCCCACCATCATACTGGCCATACTGAAGGCGGCCGACACGGGAGGGAATTTCTGGATAATCCTGACATCGGCGCTTGCCGTATTCATAGTGGTGCAAGCCATTCAAGACGGTTTCCTCGTACCGCGTGTCATGGGAAAGATTACGGGGCTGAATCCTGCCATCATCCTGCTGTCGCTCTCCGTCTGGGGCTCGCTGATGGGTATGCTTGGCATGATAATCGCGCTCCCGCTCACCACCCTCATGCTCTCCTACTACCAGCGTTTCATCATTGACAGAGAAAAAAATCATCAGATTGAACAGACTGATAATCAGCAAAAAGAATAACACGCAGTATGATTCTTTAAACTTTTTCCTTCAATTTGTTTGTTTTTTAAACAAAAGCACCTATCTTTGCACCCGCTTAACAGCAATAAGGATTGATTCGCTAGCTCAGCAGGTAGAGCACAACACTTTTAATGTTGGGGTCTTGGGTTCGAGCCCCAAGCGAATCACCAAAGAAGGTCTTCAGCAATGAAGACCTTTTCTTTTTTTTAAAGACATTCACTGCATACGCTGCTCAATCAGTTATCCATTCTTTTGAGGCAGTATATAAGGTGGTAGCACCATCAAAAAATAAGAAAAAGCGACACGCTTGGACGCAAAACAAGCATTCCCTCAAAAATCAGCTCAATCCGAAAGTCCGGTGCATTTGTTAAATAGACAAGTCAGTATTGTTAAAATCAAGCGTATAGTTTGACGAGCCGAAAAATAAAGAAATTACGGCACAAGCCGCCAGATTGCTCGGCATCTGCGAAAGGGCATTATGGGTAAAGAGAAAAAATATGGTCTGAAATGACGCACCGAATAACGCTATAATGGTATTCATGGCTTTTGTTGCTCAAAATAGCCAATATCCATATTGGTATTGAATAAAAAAACTCTATTTTATTCAATACAGCGGCTTAATTGAATAAAAACCCGCTATATTTGCAGTCTAAAAAGGACTATAATGAAAACAACGATATTCAATCAGCGGGCGGAGCGAGACGAATTGTTGTCGCGCCCTTATCAGCAACGTCATACCAGGTATGACGCTGATGAACTTTTGCAGAACCCGCTTATTAAACTTATAACTGGTCCTCGTCGCGTAGGTAAATCCGTTTTTGCCCTGCTGATGCTGCAAGGCAAGAATTTTGCCTACCTCAATTTTGACGACCACCAATTGCTTGAAAAATGGGACGAGGATCTGGCTATGTCGGCTCTTGATGATGTCTATCCCGATTATGATTTTATGCTGCTTGATGAAATTCAGAATCTTCCGAATTGGGATTTGTGGGTAAGCAAACTATATCGCCGGGGAAAGAATCTGATAATCACAGGAAGCAATGCCAATATGCTGAGCAGTGAAATGGCGACAGTGCTGACAGGGCGTTATCTCCAGATTGAGATGTTGCCTTTCAGCCTTGATGAAACC
>NZ_JAICZW010000031.1 GCF_029057325.1 Bacteroides sp.
CTTCGGACAAACTCCACTCCCTAGGACCGAAGAACGTCCGAAGAACGTCCGAAGAAACACCGAAGAAACTACGAAGCGGAAAAGGGCCGGAAAAGACGAGGACAGGAAGAACGGAAAATGACGGGGTTTTCCAAAAATATGGAATTTATGTAAAGAATTATGATTACATTTTACGATTCTTTCTGCCTTCAGATGAACTTTTGGAGGAGAGATTCCAAGTGATTTTTTAATGTGATATTCTGATTCGTCTGCTTGCCGATAAAGAGATAGAAGAAAGTTGCTGTTCTTTTTCTAAAATTATTTTTCTACTTTTGCAGGCACTAAAACAATGCAGAAGCAATGAAAAAGAATACGCACATCAGGCATATCATACGTTTTCGACGCTGGAGCAGGAAGGCATACGCCACATTTGCCAGCATAGGAAGGTGCGTAACCATCGGCTTTCTGCGAAAGAATGTAGCGGACAGTTCACTGAACAAGCAAAAGACAACAAGAACAGCGAAACATACGGAATGCAGCATGGAGGTTTTCAAGAAACAAAATGCGAAGGAGTGGGAAACCGATGCAGGTATTCCCCAAAACAATGCCGCTGTTTTTTTAATAAGGGAACAAGTTGTAAGGAACATCAGACTTCATTGTTTTCCCTATCAAACGCTTTGCACAAACAGAAAGACGGGCAAAGCGAAGAAACGCATCCAAACGAGCAATAACAACGAGACACGGTTTACCGGAAGCTATGCAGGCTATTTAAAGTTTGCAAGCATCCAGTAAATCGTGTTTCTTTATATAATAAGGAAAGAAAAAGAAGGTATTCAGAAAAAGAAACATAAAAGAACTATGAACATAGAAGAGATGAAACGACAGGTGCTGCAAGGTAACTGTCTTCAAAAGGAAGAAGCAATATGGCTTGCCACGCAACCGGATAAGGAAGCACTCTACGAAGCCGCACACGAGATAACCCGCACATGTGCCTCGCAAGAGTTCGATATGTGCTCCATCATCAACGCCAAATCGGGACGCTGCCCAGAGAATTGCAAATGGTGCGCACAATCGGCACACTACCAGACACGGGCGGATGTATATGACCTGGTAGCCCCGGAAGAGAGCCTGAGGCATGCCTTGCACAACAGCGCTCAAGGCGTGGCACGTTTTTCGTTAGTAACCAGCGGACGAAAACCCACAGAAAAGAACTTAGCGAAGCTCTGCGAAATGACGCGACACCTGCGCCGGCACTCTTCCATACAGCTGTGCGCCTCCTTGGGATTGCTGGACGAAAACGAATTGCAAGCCCTGCACGAGGCAGGTATCACACGCTATCACTGTAACCTCGAAACCGCCCCCTCCTACTTCTCGCAACTGTGCAGCACACACACACAAGCAGAGAAAATACACACCCTGCAAGCCGCCCGCAAAGTCGGCATGGACGTGTGCAGCGGCGGCATCATCGGTATGGGCGAAAGCATGGAGCAGCGCATCGAGTTGGCCTTCACCCTGAAAGAATTGGAAGTGCAATCCATCCCCCTCAACCTGTTAAGTCCCATTCCCGGCACCCCCTTGGAACATCAAGCTCCGCTGACCGAAGAAGAGGTGCTGACCACCATCGCCCTGTTCCGCTTTATCAACCCCACAACCTTCCTGCGTTTTGCCGGAGGTCGTTCGCAATTAAGTAAAGAGGCGGTGCGGAAGGCGTTGTACATCGGCATCAACTCCGCCATTGTAGGTGATCTGCTGACTACACTCGGCTCTAAAGTGGCAGACGACAAAGTACTGATAGAAGAGGCAGGCTATCACCTGAACGATTCGCAGTTCGACCGCGAACACCTTTGGCATCCCTACACCTCCACAACCAATCCGTTACCCGTATATAAAGTAAAACGTGCCGAAGGTGCCACCATCACCTTGGAGAGCGGAGAAACGCTGGTAGAGGGTATGTCGTCGTGGTGGTGTGCCGTCCACGGATACAACCACCCGGTGCTGAACCGTGCGATAGAAGAACAAATCGGCCGGATGTCCCACGTAATGTTCGGTGGACTGACTCACGACCCTGCCATCGAACTGGGGAAACTGTTGCTTCCATTGGTACCGCCTTCCATGCAAAAGATATTCTATGCAGACTCCGGTTCGGTAGCCGTAGAAGTGGCCCTCAAGATGGCAGTGCAATATTGGTACGGAAAAGGCCAAGAGAAAAAGAACAACTTCGTAACCATACGGTCCGGCTATCACGGAGACACCTGGAACGCCATGTCGGTCTGCGACCCGGTGACAGGCATGCACTCGCTGTTCGGCGCGGCACTACCCGTGCGGCATTTCGTTCCGCAACCCCGTTCCCGCTTCGACGGCGAATGGAACCCGGAAGATATTCTTCCGCTGCAAGCGGTCATCGAACAGCATCACGATGAACTGGCAGCGCTCATCCTCGAACCCATCGTTCAGGGAGCAGGCGGCATGTGGTTCTATCATCCGCAATACATACGCGAAGCGGCACAGCTCTGTAAGGAGCACAACTTGCTGCTGATATTCGATGAAATAGCAACCGGATTCGGCCGAACAGGCAAGCTGTTCGCATGGGAACACACCGGCATAGAGCCCGACATCATGTGCATCGGCAAGGCACTGACAGGCGGCTATATGACCTTGTCCGCCGTATTGGCAAGCAACGAAGTGGCGGACACCATCTCCAACCATGCCCCGGGCGCATTTATGCACGGACCGACGTTTATGGGAAATCCGTTGGCGTGTGCCGTGGCATGCGCATCGGTAAAACTGCTGACCTCGCCTGCATACGACTGGCAAGGAAAAGTACGCCGCATCGAAAAGCAACTTCGCGAAGAGCTGGCTCCGGCACGGGAACTTCCTTCTGTAAACGATGTACGTGTGTTGGGCGCCATCGGTGTCATCGAGATGAAAGAGCCTGTCGATATGGCATGGATGCAGAAACGATTCGTAGAAGAAGGCATTTGGGTCCGCCCCCTGG
>NZ_JAICZW010000032.1 GCF_029057325.1 Bacteroides sp.
TCGGACATTCTTCGGTCCTAGGGAGTGGAGTTTGTCCGAAGAACGTCCGAAGCCGAATAGGCTCTGGTAGGGGTCGGTCAGGGAGCGGATAGGGAGAACCGCAGAAAAAGGGGGAAAGGACGTTTTTCTGCCGGAATGTGCCGGCTGCGGAAAGAAGAAGGAAAATATTCTTACATTTGAAGACTGCGTCCATATCCTGAAGTCGATTCCCGCTGTTTGTCCGGAAGGCACGGGGTAACGAAAGGAAGAGGTGGACAAAAGGAGCATCTGCTTGTCCGCCTCTTATATCCGCCTCTTATTCGCCGAACCTGAACCATTCCAGGTTCATCAGGCTCTTGCCCGTGTCTTCGGCATGCTTGCCTCTGAACACCAGAAAGAGGGCGTGCTTGCCGGTGATGGGTCTTACGTCGGTCTCGTGGATGGCGTATGCCGTTTCTCCGGCCATAGGTTTCACGTCGCACGTGCCTATCAGTTCTCCGTCGGGGGCATCGAGGCGTATCTCGACGATGCCTGCCAGACTCTTGTCCCACGTCTTGCAGATGAAGCGGCGGACGGTGGCGGCGTTGAAATCGAAGTATCTCCAGCAAGCGTAGTCGCCGTCGCGTATCTCAGCCAGGTATTCTACGGGGATGTCGTTGTCGGGGCGGCGCACCACGACTCTGACGTTGCCCTCCATCTCGCAGGCTCTGGCGGCGTCCATGCGAATCCGCGGGTCGATGGGGCCTCCGACGCCCTGAGTGGTCATCTCCACCTCCTGTATGGTGCCGTCTTCGTTGAAGTGGATAGGCTCTACGCACGCTTTGCGCATGGTGGAGCTGGCGTGGGTGGGACGGTGGTAGAAGATGTACCACCGGCCGTTGAACTCGACGATGGAGCCGTGGTTGTTCTCTACGGCGTTGCCGCTCTTCAGGTTGTCGATGATGACGCCCCGATAGGTGTAGGGGCCGAATACCGAGTCCGAAGTGGCGTAGTTCAACGTGGCGCAGTTGCTCTGTCCGTGGCGTTGGTGTCCGGGATAGATGAAGTAGTAGATGCCGTTGCGTTTGCGTACCGAGCTTCCTTCGTTGAAGGCGTGTTCCTTGTAGGTCACTATCCTGTCGTGAATCTCTCCGTCCAACGAAAGCATATCCTTGCTCAGTTTCGCGCCTTTGGCGCTGCCCTGTCCCCAGAAAAGGTAGCCTTGACCGTCGTCGTCGATGAACACGGAGGGGTCTATGCCCAATGCTCCCTTGATGACCCTGCCGTCGCGGAAAGGACCGTAGGGAGAATCGCCCACGGCCACACCCTCGTCATCAGCCAATTCGCCGGCGAGGCAGTAGTAGAGGTAGTACTTTCCGTTGTGGTAGATGCAGTCGGGGGCATAGAGGATGCGGTCGGTATAATCCGTCTGCTTGCCCGGTCCGTCTGTGGCGAACGAGCATTGGTCGGCTTCCCAATGCACCATATCCGAAGTGGAGAGCACATTGTACGAGCGTGAGCACCAGTTTTCCGGAGACTCGTCGCGCGAGCCATATACATAGAGCCTGCCGTCGGGCATCACCCGTGCTTCGGGGTCGGCGATGTACATCCCCGGAGGGGCGATGGGGTTCAGCATTCTGGAGGTTGTCACGATGCCTTCGGATTTTGCCATAGTCTTTTCCTGCGTGCAAGAGCACAAGCCGCACATCAGGAGCAGGCTTGCCGGCAGGATAGCTTTCACTGCATTGGAATTCATATCTTTCAAAAGTTTTAAATGATTGGTTCCGGTATTTTAAAGTTACGTCTCATTGGCTTAATAACGATTGACAGGCTTCTTGCCCTAATAAGAAAAGGCAAAAATGACGAAAAAACACCAACTTACGAGAGATTTCACTATCTTTGCCTCGTTTTATACCATATATTCCACGGTTTGACAGACACTTGTGTTCAAGACGACAGACACAAGTGTTTGTCAGGACAGACACAAGCTCCTGTCAGGACAGACACAAGTGTCTGTCAGGTGGTATTTAGATGGTTGAAAATTAGCAGATTATAAAACAACGAATTTCATCCGAATGAAACAGTACAGAACCGTGAACAACCTGATGGGTTGGATTACATTCCTCATTGCGGCGACGGTCTATTGCCTGACCATCGAACCGACCGCAAGTTTTTGGGACTGCCCGGAGTTCATCACTACCGGCTATAAGCTGGAAGTGGGACACCCGCCCGGCGCACCCTTCTTCATGCTGGTGGCAAACCTCTTCTCGCAGTTTGCCTCCGACGCCTCGCAAGTGGCGAAGATGGTGAACTACATGAGCGCGCTGATGAGCGCGGCGTGCATCCTGTTCCTCTTCTGGAGCATCACGCACCTGGTGCGCAAGCTGGTGGTGACGGACGAGAACCGCATCACCATGAGCCAAATGGTCACCATCATGGGTAGCGGACTGGTGGGCGCGCTTGCCTACACGTTCAGCGACACCTTCTGGTTCAGTGCCGTGGAGGGTGAGGTGTATGCCTTCTCCTCGCTGTTCACCGCCGTGGTGTTCTGGCTGATACTGAAGTGGGAAGACGTTGCCGACGAGCCGCACAGCGACCGCTGGCTGATTCTCATCGCCTACCTGACAGGCCTCAGCATCGGCGTGCACCTGCTGAACCTGCTCTGCCTGCCCGCCATCGTGCTGGTATATTACTACAAGAAGGTGCCCGATGCCAACGCCCGGGGCTCGCTGCTGGCGTTGCTCGCCTCTGCCGTGCTGGTGGCGGTGGTGCTCTATGGCATCGTGCCGGGCATCGTGAAGGTGGGCGGCTGGTTCGAACTGCTCTTTGTCAATACGTTTGGCATGGGCTTCAACAGCGGTGTCATCGTTTACATCATCCTGCTGGCGGCCTGCCTCTTCTGGGGTGTTTACGAGAGCTACACCGAACGCAACAAGACGCGCATGGCGCTCTCGTTTATCCTCACCATCGCTATGTTGGGCATTCCGTTCTACGGTCGCGGCACCGCTTCGGTGGTCATCGGCATCATCGTCATCGCGCTGCTGTGGCTCTACCTCTGCCCGAAGACGCAAGGCGGCATCGCGGAGAGATTCCGCGTATCGGCACGCACGCTGAACACGGCGCTGCTCTGCACCCTGCTCATCGTCATCGGATACTCCTCCTACGCCCTTATCGTCATCCGCTCCACCGCCAACACGCCGATGGACCAGAACTCGCCGGAGGACATCTTCACTCTTGGTGAATACCTGGGCCGCGAGCAGTATGGCACACGCCCGCTCTTCTACGGCCCTGCCTTCTCCTCGCAAGTGGCGCTCGACGTGAAGGACGGCTATTGCGAGCCGCGCGTCAAGGAGAGCCATACGAAGTTCATCCGCAAGGAGAAGGAGACTCCCGACGAAAAGGACTCGTACATCGAAATACCCGGCCGCATCGAGTACGAATATGCGCAGAACATGCTCTTCCCGCGCATGTATAGCAGCACACACACGCAGCAATACCTTGCCTGGCAGGATATCACGGGCTATGACGTGCCCTACGACAAGTGCGGCAACATGATTATGGTGAACATGCCCACGCAGTGGGAGAACATCAAGTTCTTCTTCTCTTACCAGCTGAACTGGATGTATTGGCGCTACTTCATGTGGAACTTCGCCGGAAGGCAGAACGACATCCAGGGCAGCGGCGAGATAGAGCACGGCAACTGGATTACGGGCATCTCCTTCATAGACAACTGGCTGGTGGGCGACCAGACCCTGCTGCCCGGTGAGCTGAAAGAGAACAAGGGACGCAACGTCTTCTACTGCCTGCCCCTGCTCCTCGGCATTATCGGCCTGCTGTGGCAAGCCTATCGCGGACAGAAGGGCATCCAGCAGTTCTGGGTGGTGTTCTTCCTCTTCTTCATGACGGGTATCGCCATCGTGCTCTACCTGAACCAGACTCCGAGCCAGCCGCGCGAGCGCGACTATGCCTACGCCGGCTCGTTCTACGCCTTCGCCATCTGGATTGGCATGGGCGTGGCAGGACTGAAACAATTGATAATTGACAATGGACAATTGACAATGAAGAAATTGTTTTGCCAAGGAAAGGACGATGAAACCGCTCGCAAGAAATTGTCAATTATCAATTGTCAATTGTCAATTGTCATTGTATTGCTCTGCCTCCTCGTCCCCATACAGATGGCAAGCCAGACGTGGGACGACCACGACCGCAGCGGCCGCTATATGGCGCGCGACTTCGGACAGAACTACCTGATGTCTCTGCAAGAGAGCGGCAACCCCATCATCTATACGAACGGCGACAACGACACCTTCCCCTTGTGGTACAACCAAGAGACCGAAGGCTTCCGCACCGATGCCCGCACCTGCAACCTCTCGTACTTGCAGACCGACTGGTATATCGACCAGATGAAGCGTCCCGCCTACGACTCTCCGTCGCTGCCCATCACCTGGGACCGGAAGGACTACGTGGAAGGAACCAACGAATACATCCCCATCCAGCCCGAATACAAGAAGAGCATCGACGCCCTTTATGCCGAAGCCGAAAAGCAGGCGTTGGACGGCAACCCCGAAGCGCTGATTAACGTGAAGAAGGAGTTTGGCGACAACCCCTACGAGCTGAAGAACATCCTCAAGCACTGGGTACGCTCGCCGAAAGACAGTGATCTGAAGGTGATTCCTACGGACAGCGTTGTCATCAAGGTGGATAAGGAGGCCGTGCGTCGCAGCGGCATGCTGCTGCCGGGCGACTCCATCCCCGACTACATGAGCATCAAGCTGCGCACCAAAACGTACAAAGGCGAATACGTCCCCAAACGCGCCCTCTACAAGAGCGAGCTGATGATGCTCGAAATGCTGAGCGAGGCGAACTGGGAACGTCCCATCTACATCGCCGTCAGTGTAGGAAACGACAACCAGCTGGGTATGGACAACCACTTCATTCAAGAAGGCCTTGCCTACCGCTTCACTCCCTTCGACACCTCTAAGACGGGCGTCGCAATAGACTCGGAGAAGATGTACGACAACCTGATGAACAAGTTCCGCTATGGCGGCATCGACAAGCCGGGCATCTACATCGACGAGAACGCCATGCGCATGTGCCATTCGCACCGCCGCATCTTCTCGCAGCTCATCCAACAGCTGATGCGCGAGGGCAAGACAGAGAAGGCGAAAGCGGCGCTGGACTACGCCGAGAAGATGATTCCAGCCTACAACGTTGCCTACGACTGGCAGAACGGTGCCGTGCAAATGGCGGAAGCCTACTATCAGCTGGGCGAGACGGCCAAAGCGGACGAGATAATGAAAGCCCTTGCCGACAAAGCCGTGGAATATCTGACCTGGTATCTGAGCCTGGACGACAACCGTTTCCTGATTTCTGCCGGTGAGTTTGAATACCACTTCTCCGTGTTCAATGCAGAAGTGAAGACCATGCAGAAGTATGGCTCCGAACAGGCGGAGACCTACGATGCCAAAGTGGAAGAACTATATAATATGTATAAAGAAAGAATGAGGTAAGCCTCTCCCTCGACCCCTCCCCTGTAGGGAGGGGAGAGTGGATGGGAGCGAAACTGCTTCATTCAATATAATATTAACAAAGCTATCTTCACTCCCCTCCTTGCGGGGGGAGGGGGGCAGGGGAGAGAGGCCCGCACCTATGTTTATAGAACAACCACCCGAGTTTGTCCGCAAACTGTACCGAAGCGCCCTTTGGCGAATGAATCCTGATGAGAAGGCCGTCTATCTGACTTTTGATGACGGTCCTGTGCCCGAAGTCACCCCGTGGGTGCTCGATTTGCTCGATAAACACGGCATCAAAGCCACCTTCTTCATGGTGGGCGACAACATACGGAAGTATCCCGAGGAGTTCCGCATGGTGGTGGAGCGCGGGCACCGCATCGGCAACCACACATTCAACCACATCCGCGGATTTGAATATACCGCCAAAAACTATTTAGGCAACACCGAACAGGCACGCATCTTCATGGAGATGGGTGGCGACATCAACTGCAACGTCGAGAAAGCCCTCTTTCCCCTGCTGTTCCGTCCGCCTCACGGACACATGTTCGCCAACCAGTACCGGGTCTTGAAGCGCACCTACCGGATTGTGATGTGGGACCTCGTGACCCGCGACTATAGCAAGAAGCTGCGCGGCCCGCAAGTGCTTGCCAACGTGATGCGCTATGCCCGCAACGGCTCTATCATCACCTTCCACGACTCGCAGAAGTCGTGGTGCAACGGCAACCTGCAATATGCGCTTCCCCGTGCCATCGAGTTCTTGAAGGAAGAGGGGTATGAGTTCAAGGTGCTGTAGATTGGAAGGAGTTATCGGGAGTTAGAAGGAGTTAAAAGCCAATAGTCCTGCTTGTGAAAACAAAACCGTCAGTTTACACGAGCAGGACTATTGGCTTTTAACTCCTAACGGAGCACAGCGGAGTGATAACTCCTTTTAACTCCCGATAACTCCTTTAATTAGAAAGATACCGTCAGCGGATTGCGCAGCTTTTGCGTGAAGTCGGCCATGTATTGGTTCCAGGCATCGATGGTCTTGATGTCGGCCTTGCTCCAGGCAAATCCCCAGTAATAAGTATATTCGGCACCCGGTTCATAGTCGCCGATGGCGAGCACATGGCCGTCGGCGTTGTTGCGCTGCTTCTTCTCCTCTTCGGGGAAGAGTACGGTCTTTGCCTCCTTGACCACGGCGGGGAAGGCGGCACCCATGAATATCTTGCCGTTGCCGGCACCGGTAGTGGGATCTACATACGTGATGTAGCCGCCTTCGGCGTCGGTCTTGACGGTGCCGTCCGGTTCGTGCAACACGAAGCCTGCCGCGATAGGCAATGTCTCTTGCAGGTTGCTGTAAGAAACAACCGTGCGGTTCAGGTGCGAACCGGCATCCAGCGTAATCACACGGGTTTCTACTACGGTGGTGTCACCCTTCACGCTCTGCGGATTGAACTCCAGCTTCACCGTGAAGCGCAACGGGCCGTTGTCCAGTATCTCGTATGTCTTGTAGCACCAGGGATAGAGAATGGTGTCGTTCACCATGAGTGCGGCCACGCCCGCGCCCAGTGTAGGGCCTACCGCATAGCAGTCCATGCCGAAGCCGTGGTCCACGTGGTAGGAGAAGGTCCGTATCAACTCTCCGGCGGCTTTGGGGTCGGTCTTGCGCAGTTCGTTCACCTGCTTCCAGGAGTCGGCATTCAGTTCTTTGGCATACATATCTTCCAAGACGGGCGCTGTTGTGTTGTACTTTGTGAACAGGTCGTAGCCGAAGCCTCGTTCGCCCCTTGCCTGCAAAGCGGGGCCGTAGGCACGGAAAGCCACCAGGTCGTTCTCCCACGCCATGTCGTCCATGCGTTCGGGGTATTGGCGACCGCAAGCCTTCACGGATACGTTTTCGGGAGTTCCTGTCTGGATGGTATAGACAGCTGTGGCGTTGGCAGCCACTGCGGCAGGGAAAATCAGTTTTTCATCGTAAGTCACTTGATAGGGTACTTGTGCGCCTTCGGCATCCAGTACAACGATTTGCGCCGTGTCTGCCAGATTCAGGCGGGAAGATATCTCGTCCATGGATACCTCCACCATTTCGGCGGAACGCTCGATGGCCAACGGGTTGGTCACTGTGACCGTCACAGTCTTGTTGTCGCTGCAAGAGAAGCAGAACAGGGCGGCGATGCTTAGTAAGAATAGTTTTTTCACTTCGTTAAATGATAATTGGTGATGGATTATTGATAATTGATAACAGCAACGGATAATAAAAAGTGGATAACAGATAACGGGGGGGGTATACCTTCTCATTATCCATTATCCACTTCCAATTATCCATTAAAGATTTATTTCGGCTGCTTTCCGATGTAAGCCAGAATACCTCCGTCCACGTAGAGAATATGTCCGTTCACTGCATTGGAAGCTTCGGAAGCCAGGAACACGGCGGGGCCTGTCAGTTCCTGCGGGTCGAGCCAGCGACCTGCCGGAGTCTTGGCGCAGATGAACGAGTCGAACGGATGGCGGCTGCCGTCGGGTTGCTTTTCGCGAAGCGGGGCAGTCTGCGGAGTGGCGATGTAGCCCGGGCCGATTCCGTTGCACTGGATGTTGTATTCGCCATATTCGGAGCAGATGTTGCGGGTCAGCATCTTCAAGCCGCCTTTGGCAGCGGCGTATGCCGATACGGTCTCACGGCCCAGTTCGGACATCATGGAGCAGATGTTGATGATCTTGCCGTGACCTTTCTTCATCATGGCGGGCAGAACGGCCTTCGATACGATGAACGGGGCGTTCAGGTCGATGTCGATGACGCGGCGGAAATCGGCGGCTTCCATCTCGTGCATGGGCACGCGGCGGATGATGCCGGCGTTGTTCACGAGGATGTCAATCGTACCGACTTCTTTTTCAATCTGTGCTACGAGTGCCTGTACGGCGGGTTCGTCGGTCACGTCGCATACATAGCCGTGAGCCTCGATGCCTTTCTCCTTGTAAGAAGCCAGACCTTTGTCCACCAGTTCCTGGTTGATGTCGTTGAAGCAGATGGTTGCACCTTGTTCTGCGAAAGCCGAAGCGATGGCAAAACCAATACCGTAAGAAGCACCTGTAACCAGGGCTACTTTACCTTCCAAAGAAAAATTCAAATACGGATTCATAATGTTATTTTGTTAAATGTAAAACATAATATGCTATTTCTGGTATCTATACGATTCATGCACCGTTTTTACTCAAGACACAATGGCTGCTTCAAGCCGGTAATCGCATCCGATTCGATTGCTATTTCTGTTATAGAGACACACCGTTTGCGTGCACGGCGCAAAGATAAGAAAAGAAAATGGAGAAAATGCACTATTATTGTGCCAAATATATACCAAAATTGTTCAGAACATAGCCACTACTTCCTCAAAACATTGCCGCTTGTTAATAAAAACATCCCCGCTTCTGCCCGAAAACATTGCCGCTATCGGAAGAAAGAACGGAGATGAAATAAATCTCATGCATACGCCTTTCCGGCAGGAAAGGGATGCATTGTGTTTGTTCGCTACATGCTTAGTAACGAAAAAAGCCCCGAAAACTTATTATTGTTTCCGGGGCTCTCTCAGTTGGACTACCAGGACTCGAACCTGGGCAAACAGAACCAAAACCTGTTGTGCTACCATTACACCATAGTCCAAACTTAACGGCTTTCTGTTAAAAAGCGGTGCAAAGATAAAAGGAAGCCCCGAAATATGCAAGTATTCGGGGCTATTTTTATTGCAGAAGCTTCATTTTTTTCAGAGGATACCAAAGAAGCTAGGTGCTTGAGGGGGTAAAAGCGATAATTTTGTTCCCACAAATGGAGTATTGGCCTCTGATTTCCGATAACTTCCTTTACCTTCTTTATTTAACGATAATCAGGTAATAGTTCTTCTTGCCGCGCTGTACCAGCAGGTACTTGTCGTCCAGCAGGTCGGCGGTGGTCACCACTTGGTCGAAAGCAGTCAGCTTCTCTTTGTTCAGCGAGACGCCGCCGCCTTGCACCAGCTTGCGCATCTCGCCCTTGGAGGCGAATACGGCGGCATGATCCACGAAGAGATCGACCGCCTTCACGCCGGCAGCCAGGGCATCGCGCGACACTTCAAATTGGGGAACGCCTTCGAACACGGCAAGCAGCGTCTGTTCGTCCAGCTTCTTCAAGGCATCGGAGGTGGCGTTGCCGAAGAGGATGTTGGAAGCATCTACCGCAGCGTTGTAGTCTTCTTCGGAGTGTACCATGATGGTGACCTCCTTCGCCAGACGCTTCTGGAGCGCGCGCAAATGGGGAGCGGCTTCGTGCTCGGCAGTGAGGGCTTCAATCTCCTCGCGGGAGAGGGCGGTGAATATCTTGATGTAGCGTTTGGCATCTTCGTCGCTCACGTTCAGCCAGAACTGATAGAACTTGTAGGGAGAGGTGTAGCGCGGGTCGAGCCAGATGTTGCCCGATTCTGTCTTGCCGAATTTGCCGCCGTCCGCCTTCGTGATGAGCGGGCAGGTCAGGGCGAACGCCTCACCGCCGTTGGTGCGGCGGATCAGTTCGGAACCGGTGGTGATGTTTCCCCATTGGTCGCTGCCGCCCATCTGGAGCTTGCAGCCTTTGGTCTCGTACAGGTGCAGGAAGTCGTAGCCTTGCAGCAGCTGGTAGGTGAACTCGGTGAAGGAGAGTCCGTCGCGAGCCTCGCCGTTCAGGCGCTTCTTCACGGAGTCCTTTGCCATCATGTAGTTCACGGTGATGTGCTTGCCCACCTCGCGGGCGAAGTCGAGGAAGGAGAAATCCTTCATCCAGTCGTAGTTGTTCACCAGTTCGGCACGGTTGGGAGCGTCGGACTCGAAGTCCAGGAACTTGGAGAGTTGTGCCTTCATGCCTTCCATGTTGTGGCGCAAGGTCTCTTCGGTCAGCAGGTTGCGTTCGGCAGACTTGCCCGAAGGGTCGCCAATCATGCCCGTGGCGCCGCCAATCAGTGCCAGCGGTTTGTGTCCGCAACGCTGGAAGTGACGCAGAATCATCACGCTGCAAAGGTGACCGATGTGCAGGGAGTCTGCCGTGGGGTCGAAACCGATGTATGCGGTTACTTGTTCCTTAGCCAGAAGTTCTTCCGTACCCGGCATCATATCGTGGAGCATGCCACGCCATCTTAATTCTTCTACAAAGTTCATCGAATGATTCAGTTATCTGATTAATTAAATTATTGATTGTCTGTCTATAGTCTTCTCTTTAAGAGAGCGCAAAAATACGACTCTTTATCCGAAGAAACAACTCTTAGGGTTTAAAAAAGAGGTTGCGGACGTTTCCGCATATCGTTTCCTCCAGTGTTTCGGGGGAGGTGCCGCGCACCCGTGCCGCCCGGGCGTAGAGTTCGCGGACGGGAACCGTGCTTTCGTCGGTCTCGATGAAGAGGCGCTCTTCGGGCACCGTGCGGAGTGCCGCCTCTTGGTATTTCTCGCCGAAAGAGAGGTGGAAACCGTGCCGCAGGTACTCCTTTGCCTGCTCCTCTTTCCCGCGGAAGCCGTGGATAATCCAGGGAACGGAGGGATGCAGCGTGCGTTTCAGCCTCAACAGCTCCTCAGCGGCTTTCACCAGGTGGATGATGAGCGGCTTTCCCGCCTCTTCTGCCAGCCGCGCTTGTTGCTCGAATAGGCGGAGCTGCCACTTCACGGGCGCATCGGCCAGCTTGTCTATCCCCGCCTCGCCCACGGCAAGCACCTGCGGATGGCGCAACAGGGTGCGGAGCCGTTCGATGGTGGTGTGCAGCCCGTTGTCGCCGGCAATCTGCCCCGCCTGCCACGGATGTATCCCTACCGAGTAGCGGCCTTCCGCTTGCGGAGCGAACGTTTCGGGATAGCAGTTCACGATGGCCTCGCAGGGACGGGGCGGTCGGTGGTGGGTGTGGATGTCGAGCGGGAACATGGCGCGGGTGTGTAGGTGTTTAGGGCACGGGGTCGTAGCCCGAACCGCCCCAGGGGTGGCAACGTAGGATGCGCTTCACCGTCAGGCAAAGCCCCTTGAAAGGCCCGTGTTTCCTGATGGCCTCCACCGCATATTGCGAACAGGTGGGCGTAAAGCGGCACGAAGGCCCCAGCATGGGCGAGATGCACTTCTGATAGAAATAGATGGGAAGCAGCAGCAGGTGAGAAAGCAGGCGTCTCATGGCTGTTGCGGGAGTTGCGCTCCGTCGTCGCTTGTGGCCGCCACCTTTTCGGCGATGCGTGCCAATGCGGTTTTCATGCGTTCGGCGATGAGGGAAGATTCCACCAGTTGGTCCGAAAGGTAGATAAAGGCGATGGCCAGCCGGCACTGTTTGTCGGCAAGCACGTCCAGCAGTCCGTGTTTGTTCAGGCGATAAGCCTCCCGAATCTGCCGTTTCACCCGGTTGCGCTTCACCGCTCGCTTGAACCGGCGCTTCGACACGCTGACCAGTATGGAAGCAGGTGCCTCCAGCTCTTCTACGGGAAGATAGACCACCCGCAGGGGGAAGACGGAGAACGAACGCGAGCCGCCCGCGAACAGCTTCTCTATCACTTTCTTCTTGTCCAGTCTTTCGGACTTGTGGAGCGTATTTGGCATGTTAGTAGTGGATAGTTGGTAGTTGGCAGTTGGTAGTTACGAACTACCAACTATCACCTGCTAACTATTTCTTGTTATTTTCTTTGATGAACATATCGAGCGCCGCCGTCATCGAGGGAGCCTGCACGCTGGGAGCCTCCAGGTCGAGGCGGAGTCCCGCGTCGCGCACTGCCTGTGCGGTGGTGGCGCCGAACGTTCCGATTTTAATATCCTTCTGGTCGAAGTTGGGGAAGTTCTTCTTCAAGGCGGTGATACCTGCAGGGCTGAAGAACACCAGCATGTCGTAGTCGAACTCTTCTTCCGGGCCAAAGTCGTTGCTGACCGTGCGATACATCACGGCTTCCGTGTGCTGCACCTTTGCCTTGTCCAGCAGGTTTTTGATGTCGTCATTGTGTACGTCCGACATCGGAACCAGGTATTTCTCGGTCTTGTGCTTGGTGATGGCGGTCATCAAATCGTCAATCTTCCCGGTGTTTCCAAAGAAAATCTTACGCTTGCGATACTGCACATACTTCTGGATGTAGAGCGCGATCGACTCTGTCACACAGAAATACTTCATGGTTTCAGGAATCGTCACGCGCAATTCCGTACACAGGTGAAAAAAGTGGTCGATAGCATGGCGTGAAGTGAAAATGACGGCTGTATGATCCAGCACCGAAATTTTCTGCTGCCTGAATTCTCTTGCGGAGACGCTTTCCACTTTGATGAAAGGACGGAAATCTATTTTTACTCCATATTTTTCGGCTATGTCGTAGTAAGGAGATTTCTCTGATGCCGGTTTCGGCTGCGACACAAGTACTTTCTTTATCTTCAATGTACTAAAATTTTATTATCAAAAAATCGTTTAAACGCATCATTCCTTGATATAATACAAGGCAAGGCATTATTTCAAGGGCGCAAAAGTACAAAATTAAAAATAAACAGCCTCGTAAATTATGACAAAAAAGCTTTAACCATTTGTAGAGCATCATTATTTTGGTAGAAACGACTAAAAATAGTCCTATGACGACCGTTTGCAGTATATTCAGGTCGAAATAAACGATGAAAAGGGCAAGCGGGAAAAGGATGAATCCGAGATAATAGAGCAGCGTGGAATAGGAATCAATCCAGAACGAAAGCGTACTCTTGTCAAGAAAAATCCAACCCAGAAAGGAATAGACCATCCATTTCAGAAACAGGTAGAGAAGGCATATCACCGTGTATGCGCCCAGCAGGATTCCGGGCGGGACATGCTGTATAAGGCCGGGAGTCACATCCTTGAAATAACTGAAAAAGCAGATGCCCGCAAGCACGCACGCCTGTAGGATAAGCAGCAGCAGATAGCGCATGTCGGCGGACGTGGAGGTGGTGAAGATGCTGGCGCGTTCGCGATGCAGCAGGAAGTTCTTCATCAGTTGCAACAGCAGTTTGCGGTTGTGCGAAAGGATGTATGCCGACAAGAAAAAGCAGCACAACAGAATCAGGGTGATGCCATCATCCATCCGCAGGGAGTAGGGGATGGGGATTCTTTCCATTCCGCCCGTTGTCCAAGTCATCAGCAGGTGGGTCATATCGCGGCGAATTTACGGATGGAGGCATCCCACAGGGGGACGGTGTGTATCAGTTCCACCGCTTCCTGCGGCGTTTGCGCCACGTGCCAGATGGTGCCGTGCTGCATGCGCATGAAGTTCTCTTCCACCGCCTTGCGGAGCATGGCGAGCAGCGGGTCGAAATAGCCCCCGATGTTCAGGATGACAATCGGGTTCAGGTATAGCCCAAGCTGTTTCCACGTGATGATTTCCAGCAGCTCTTCCAGCGTTCCGCAGCCGCCGGGCAGCGCGATGACGGCATCGCTCCGGTCGGCCATCAGCTTCTTCCGTTCGTGCATGCTCTCCACTTCGATGAGCCGGGTCAGCCCGGTGTGGTGCCATCCCTGCTCCACCATGAAGCGGGGGATGACCCCCGTCACCTCTCCGCCCGCCTGCAGGGCGGCATCTGCCACGGCGGCCATCAGGCCCATGTTTCCTGCCCCGTTTATCAGGCGGATGTGTTTCTGTCCCAACAGCGCGCCCAGTTCGCGGGCGGCTTCAAAATAGGCGGGAGCTATCTTCGTGCTCGAGGCACTATATACGCATACGGAATTAATCTTGTTCATCGTCTTAAGCAAATCCATTAATGGATGGCAAAGTTACATTTATTTCGGAGAGAAACAGAAAGGAGAGGCGTTTATTTCCCGATTCTTGTAAGAAGCCGATGCGCAAGGATGCTCCAACCAACGTTTTGAGATTCTGTAATCCGCTGATTTTCAATCGTAAGAAGATGGCCTGACAGACACTTGTGTTCAACGTGACAAACACTAGTGTCTGTCGCGTCAGACACTGGACTTCTGGAAGACAGACACAAGTGTCTGTCAAACCGGGATATAATTGCCTGTCAAAAGGCTCCGAAGCCTCTCCTTTCCGCACGGGCGCTCAGGGGTATGGGCATAAAAAAAGGAGTACCGCCGTACTCCAATCTTTGTTAACCTTAAATCTAATACTATGAAAAAAAATCACGTGACAAATGTAAGGCTTGTCGGCTTTCCTTCCAAATTTATGCTTTTGTTTATAATGACTTTTAGTTTCCTTTCACTAAAATTTAGCGTTTTCGTACACGATTTGACGGAAGATGCGGGAAAACGGCGACCAGCCTTATATAATGCCGCAATCTGTCGCTTGCAGATAGCATATTGGCAGAGGTTGTATGGAATGCCTGCCTTGCTTCCGTGGAGTGGAAACAAAAAACTCCCCTACCGGTTGCCCGGCAGGGGAGTTGCTTGTGATATTAATCAAATCAATTAATAAATGTGGAAAGGCTGTTTAGTCTTTCAGCTTCGCACGTATGAAGTCGCGGTTCAGGCGGGCGATGTTGCTGATGGAGACGTTCTTCGGGCATTCGGCTTCGCAGGCACGGGTGTTCGTACAGTTACCGAAACCGAGTTCGTCCATCTTGCTCAACATGGCCTTGGCACGGCGCAACGCTTCGGGTTTGCCTTGAGGCAGCAGGTTCAGCTGGCTCACCTTTGCCGAAACGAACAGCATGGCGGAACCGTTCTTGCAAGCTGCCACGCAGGCACCGCAACCGATGCAAGAGGCGGCATCCATGGCTTCGTCGGCAACGGGCTTCGGAATCAGGATGGCGTTGGCATCTTGCGGAGCGCCGGTACGCACGCTGACGTAACCGCCTGCCTGCATAATCTTGTCGTAAGCCGTACGGTCCACCATCAAGTCCTTGATGACGGGGAAACCGGCGGAACGCCACGGTTCAACGGTGATGGTGTCGCCATCTTTGAAGCGGCGCATGTAAATCTGGCAAGTGGTGGCACCTGTTGCCGGGCCGTGGGGGTGTCCGTTGATGTAGAGCGAGCACATACCGCAGATACCTTCGCGGCAGTCGTGGTCGAATACAACGGGTTCTTTACCTTCAGAAATCAGTTGTTCGTTCAGGATATCCAGCATTTCGAGGAATGAAGTATCGCCGGGGATGTCCTTCATCTGGTATGTTTCAAAAGCGCCTTTTGCTTTCGGACCCTTCTGGCGCCATACCTTGAGCGTAAATGATATATT
>NZ_JAICZW010000033.1 GCF_029057325.1 Bacteroides sp.
AAGGTAGGCGGCTTGCAACCTCAAGGTGAACTTTTTGGATTCGCCTTGCTTCAGGTCGAAGTAGGTCAGCACGCGGTCATCCCTGACATCCTGATAGGTATAGTTGCGGGTAGAGGGTGCTGTGGAAGTGGCGTTCACCTGTTCATTGTATAGTTCCCATCCCGAAGGCAGGATGTGGGTCAACGCCAGATTGCTGTAATCGGACGTTCCGCTGGTATTGCTTACCGTAACGGTGGCCATGAAGTCGGTTCCTTGCCAGATGTCGGCGATGGAAAGGGGGGCACCGTTCATTTCGGTATATTTCACGTCCAGGCTCAGATTCTTGCTTATGGCAGGTAATGTGTCATTCAACAGCTGCATGTGTGTGATGAGATCCACACTCAAAGCTCCCTTTCCTCGGTTGCTCAATGTGATTTTTCCCGCATGCGGTGTTGGCGGGAGTTCCTTCTCAAATACGGCTTTAGCCGATTTCACGGTCGGTTGCTCTTTTCCGTTCAGGCTCCAGGTGAAGTCCAGTGTGCCGGACAACTTCTCTGCCAATCGTCCCATAGCCATCAGGGCATAAGCGGTGGATTGGGTATTGAACCACTCTTCCCGGGACAAGTTTTGTGAAACGACTTTGGCCTGTTTCAGGGCCTCCTGTTCGCGGTTCATAAGGAGCAGTGTCTCCAGAATCATGGCTTCGTCGCGATCCGATGAGCCATAAACGGAGTTTTGCGAGGAATATGGGGCGACGGTGGTCTGGATGTTGAATACCAGTTCTCCCGCAGGCTTCATCTTGCCGATCAGCGCGTATGCGGCTGCCAACCTCCATTTGGCTTGTACGGACAATCCCGGTTGCTCTTTCATCCGGTTCATGGCTCCCTGTTCCGGGGCGCCCGCCAGTGCCAGGGTGTAGAGCCTGAATGCCTGTTGCAGTTCGCTCTGTGTTTGCAGCCATTCATCGTTTTGCTTGGTCTTCTGCCAATTCTGGGCGGCGGCACGTTGGAAGTGCTTCCATTTATTCAGTACATGCTGGTTGACGGCATACCCTTTTTCCTGTGCCAACACCAGAAACATGCCGGCGTAGGAGGTTATCCATTCGTCGGCAGTGGAATTTCCCGGCCAATAGACCCATCCTCCGTTGGAGAGCTGGCGTGCATAGAGCTGGCGAATTCCTTCTTGTACGTTTGCCTTTATCTTCTCACTCTCTTTCTCGTCTATGGCCTTGAATTGGCTGACGAACAGCAGGGGTAGAGCTTTGGAGGTCAGCTGCTCGGTGCAGTTGTGCCGGTACTCATAAAGGAAGTCGAACCTGCGGCTGATGTCTATCGACGGTATGCGCGACACTTCCAGACGGAGGCGGTTGTTGGCGGCCGTCGCTCCTTGCAGCGTATAGGCGAGGGTGGCATTTCCTCCTCCTCCTATCCACTCGCTGCTGCGAAGTGTTACGGCCGGATTGGGGTTGCGGACCTCTATTTCAATTGTCTCTTTGGCTTGTTGTCCTCCTCCTTGGGCTGTCAGTTGGATAGTGGCTTTTCCTGTCCGGTTGCCGGTCTTCAATTGGAAGAAGACAAGTTGGTCGCCCGGTTGGGTGAAAGTGACGGATTGCCGGCTATTGCCTGTCACTTGTACTCCTCCACCGGAAGCCTGAATGGACACAATTGCTTCTTTCACGCCTTTTTCCATGGCGAAGACATTTACCGGGACGCTGATCTCCTCTTGTGTGCTCAATACACGCGGCAGTGTGGAAAGCAGCATTAACGGTGTCCGCACATACGAACTCTTTTCCGCCTTTCCGTAGGCTCCGTCTTGTCCGGCTATGACCATGGTGCGTACAGAACCTACGTACATGGGCAGCTTCAAGGTATGTGTCTGCCTCTTCCCTTTCCCGATGTAAAAAGGCCCGATAAATTTCACTACCGGTTTAAAGCGGTTTGCCTTGGCATCGGCAGGTTTCAGCGTTTCGTCTCCTCCGGTGCTGAACAGGGGGTATCTTCCGGCAGAAGCGCCCAATACATCGTCGTACATGTCCCACGTGCGGATTCCCAATGCTTCGCGGGCATAAAACTCATTCCACGGGTCGGGGGTCTTGAAGTTGGTCAGGTCCAGTAAGCCGTCATCTACGATGGCCAATGTATAGGTCATGGGTTTTCCCTCCTTTTCGCTGACGGTGACTTTGAAGTCGGTTTCAGGACGCAGTACTTCGGGCATGTCGATTTGCGGTTGCAGCATCGTTTGCTTGTCGGTAACCGCTACCGGCATCACTCCATACATGCGTATCGGCAAGTCGTTTACGGTCTGTGCATGGGGTTGCAGCAGGCTGATGTGCAGATAGACGTTGGGTGCCATCTCCGGAGTGATTTTGAATGAATACTTCGTGTCGCCTTGGTCGCTTACTTCAATCCATTCGCGTTTCAGGAGGGTGGTTCCGTTCTCTAAAGACACCAGTGCGCGTCCTCCGGCAGCGGTAGGAATGATGGCGGTTGCCGTCTCACCGGTTTCGTATGAATCCTTGTCTAAGGAGAAAGCCAGCATCTTGATGCCGCTGGGATTTGCCTTGTTGGAACGTCCGCGCCATTCGGGCCAGTCTATGTAGATGGTTCCTCCGGTGGCGTGGCCGCTTTCCTTGTCTTTTACATAGACCAGATAGCGTCCCCATTCCGGGTAGTCCACGCGGAATTTGAGGCTGGTTTTCCCGCCGGAAGTTTGCAGGGTTCCGCTGGCTACCGGCGTGATGGAGCTGTTGTTGATGTAAGTGCCGAAAGACTTTTCCTGATTCTCCCACCACCAGCTCCAGTCGATGCGGTAAATTTTATATTCCAGGTTGGAACGGTCGGTTGCACGGCCCTTGTCGTCCACCGTTACAATGTCGAACCGATGTTCCTTGTCGGTCTCCAGGTATTTCCCTTTCGGCCGGTTCAGGTTGATGCCGACGTAGGAGGCGAACGGTGAGAAAGGTACACTCCGGGTAAAGATGCTGGCATCTCCGCCCGGTTCGAATATGCGGGTGGTCAATGTCGCGTTGAGCATACCCGGTGCATGGACGGCGTTCGGCAGTTTCAGCAAGAAGGTGGCTTTTCCTTCCTTGTCCAGCGTACCTTTGAAGACTTCTGTCTTGACGGTGGCAAATTCTGTGGCAGGATTGTTGAAGATATACTCTCCGTAGTTCTTGAACTGGGTGTTCACTTTGGATAAGGACATCTCTGTCCGGACTTTCAGTTGCGAGGCTGTGACACCTGTCAGCCATGCGGCGGATAGCCGGGCGGGGATTTCCTTGGCCGATGCCTGCACGATGTCTTGCGGCAGTTGCAGGTCCATCTTCAGACGGTTCGGCTTGACGGTCTCTATGCGCAGGCTTTTGTGGAAGGCGGTGCCGCCCACTTTGACGTATGCGTTCCAAAGCCCCGTCGGATCTTCGGCCTGGGTAGGTACATGGAAGGTGTAAAATCCGTTTGTTCCTTGCGTGGAGACTGCTCTTGTATGGATTTGCCCTCGCGGGTTGTATATTTCCAGTGCAACGGGATGCCGGTCGGGAATCCTTTTGCCCCGGTCTTCTAAGATGAAGGCGATGTGTAGGGTATCTCCCGGTCTCCAGACCCCTCTTTCGCCGTAGATGAATCCTTTCAGTCCTTTTTGCACCTCTTTGCCACCTACGTCGAATCGGCTGACAGATTGCTCTTCGCCATCTGCCACGCGGACGTAGGCTTTTTGCTTTTCAGCTTCGGCCACCATGATAAAAGGAACCCCTTTGGGAGTGATTTCGGCAAATCCCTCGTCATCGGTTTCGGCCGTTCCTACGGGTTGCAACTGGAAGTTATAGGCGGTTATTCGGGCGTTCTTTACAGGCTTGGTGTCCAGTATGTTGTTGACGGTGATCCATAACTTGTTCAGCGAGTTCTTCTTTACAATCATGCCTAAATTGGAAGCCAGCACATTGCAAGAGGCAGCCCGGTCCGAACTCATGTAATAAGAAGGGTGACAGGGATTGTTCCGTTCTTTCCAGTCATACATCTGCCAGTCCATCTTAATGCCGCCGTTGTAGTAAAAATAGCTTTGCGGTATGTCCCAATCGGCTTCTTCGGTTTCGGAAACAGCCGATCTGTCGATGGAGATGATTCCGTTTGAGGCGGTGTTGTCGGCAAACTTTATCTGTTTGTTTTCCGCTTCTCCGCAGGGATAGGCGGAGTATTCTTGCCGGAAGGACAAGATGACCCGGTAGATGGCTCCCGGCTCTTGCCGGATGAGTCCGGCAAGGTCGATGGAGTAGTCTCCCCAACGATGTATGTTCTTGGAACCGTCTTTGTCCAGCCAGAGTGTTTTTTTATAGACCAATCTTCCCGAACGGCGCAGTTCGTTGGTAGAGGAGAGTGTGTTGGTCTGCATGAACATCAGTACGTTGCTTTCAAAGATGCGGATGACGCTTAAATCCACCGCATAGAGATTGACCGCCCGGAACGGGATGACCAGACTCTTTGAATCGGGCAGGATAGCGGCGGAATTGTCCATCTCTACCTGCGGCTTGAGGTTGAGCTCGCCGAAGGAGATGGAGTGGGAGGCAGCAAGCGGTTTCTCCCGATAATCCTTGACTCCCTGGCTTATTTGGAGCGTTATCCGGTTCAGCTGGTTGGCTTCAAAATAGATATATACTTTGTTCTCTTTGATTTGGAATATCGAAGAGGGGACTTCCGGAATTTCAATCAGTCCTTTTAAGTCCTGGGTTATGGAAACCGGATTTGAGAAGGTGATTTCAATCCCGTTCTCCGGTTGTTCGATGCGTTCGGCTGAAAGGAACCGGAAGCTGTCTTTGGCAGGGATTTGTATCGTTTCTGCAGCTTGGCAATCTATTCCGGCAGCTGCTCCGTCTGCTGTGATATGCAGGTCATACGCCTCTTTGTCTTTGGGAAGGTCGTTTATTTCAAACAGATAACGGGTGGGACTGTCGGTCGCGACAATCTTGAGGGGCGGAATCTCTTTTCGGCTGCTATGAGCGGATATAATTTTTTCTACTTCTTCCTTTTTTACGATGTCGCTGAAACGCAGCTCTCCTTTTACATCGGCATGGTCCGGTCGGGTAGCTGTGACAGAGATGGGTTGGGGGTGCAGGGTGAAATTGCGTTCCTGTACCCGGAAGGTAAATTTAAACTCTTTCAAGCGCTTGCCCACCTCCAAAAAGTCTCCTAACCGGAAGGTGCCTGTATAGAGTTTGCCCGATTGCAACGCCCCCTCTTCGGGTACGAATTCAAGGGTGTTGTTGCTGCTCCAATAGGCTTTTCCTTTCAGGGATGGTGAGAAGCTGAACGGGTTCTTTTCCAATGCATTGTTCAAATCCACCATCATCTGGTCTTGCGCCAATTCGATGCGGATGCTGGAATTTTGTGAAATGACGCCTCCCGTATAGGCATTTATATAAGGGGCATATTCGGCAGAAGGAACAATGTCTTCCTGATTGCCGTTGCAGGAAGACAAAACGCCGATGGCAAGTAGAAAACCGAATAGTTTTTCAACTATCCGAAGCAGGGGGTTGGTTCGTTTCATGATATATTTCTCCATTTAAACGATTATCGCTATGTTTACAAAGGCTAAAGTTACAGAGATTTATTTTATGACGGATGATTTTTGCAGAAAAAATGCAATCTGACCACAACTTTTCATTGCAGGCTTATATGAATTTTATTTTGTCTGCTGAACGATTTGTTCAATCTACTTAATTGCATGTAAAGTATTTTCTATCTTTCTTTTTGCGGCCTGCAAGTCCCGATGAAAAAACGTCCTTTCTTTATTCTCCCCCGGCTTTTCCTGTCTGCGCCTAATCCTACCCCTACCAGGGCCTATTCGGCTTCGGACGTTCTTCGGACAAACTCCACTCCCTA
>NZ_JAICZW010000034.1 GCF_029057325.1 Bacteroides sp.
TTTCTTTTACCTTATATCTAGCATACATATTTACGTTAGATATAAATATGTACCTGCTTTGGGGCTATTCCTGATTTTACTACAGGAATCTTGTAATTGATTGTTTTTTTTAGTTACAATCAACGCTGGACCAATAATCAAGCCAATCACATGCTTCGTCGGGAGTTGCATCACTAGGAATTTGATGAACTGTTCCACAATCTGTTATAACATATTGTGGCATTACTTTGGCGTATGCAACAGAAGTAAACAATGCGATAACTGCACATAAAAAGAACTTTCTCATAATTTGTTTCTATTGATTGTATTATCCTACTCTATAAACTTTTGGGAATCTGCTCCTTTGGACAGTTTGGTCTGTACTATAATTTTTACCGGTATGATTATGTCTATTTTATCTTAGGAGATTAATAAAAGCATGTGGCTCCGTTTTCATGCCTTTACAATTATGTATTATACTATTTTAACGAGAGAAATACCCATAAAAAGCTTCTTCTCCAATCTCAAATTCCAATACATACTCTCCTTTCGGTAACTCCGGCACTTCAAACGTGTGGCATTGCGAAGACTCCATACTGCTATTGGAATATACCACATTACCTGCTTCATCCTTAATGAACATTTGAAGTTCAGAAACGCCTACATTGGTGTAGATGCGGATGGTGTTCTCGTCAATAGTGGCTGTCGGTATTAAAGTAATGGAACGTTTGTCTTCGTGCCATTTTTCTTCGATATCAGAACAACCATATATTGGAATATCCCTTTCTGCTGCTTTCATGCCTATGCAACAGAGTATGCCTACAATTAATAATAGATACTTTGCTTTCATCTGATTTTGTTTTTTTGTTTGCAACAAAGTTGGTTATAAATTAGATTCTGCAAAAGTTTTTTGCGGCTTCATATATGTGCATAGTTATGTGCAAGGCGTTTTTTGTGTGCAAATTGTGTGCAAACTATGTGCAATAGTTGTGTGCAACGCTTGCACATAGATGGGTGAAAATTGCGTAATGTGTTGAAAAATAGATTATAGTGAGTGTATAATCTTATCCCACATCTCCGGTGTACCTTTCTCGCCCGTCACTTTCTGATAGAGTCGCTTCCGGATGGAAGAGATGCTTTCGGGCTTGAGCTGGAGCAGGCGTGCAATGTCTGCCTGACGGAAACGGAGCTTGAGAAGCATGCAGACATGCAGTTCGTTTTCGCTGGGAGTGTGTAGCGAACGAAGCCTTTCGAAGAATTTAGGATAAGCAGGATGGATAAGGGTTTTCAGTGATTCCCATTCGTCCGAATTGACGTAGGCTTCGCCGCGTGGGGAGTTGGCGCGCTCTTGCAGCTTCCGGTACAAATCGGAGTGGAACAGCTGTTCTTGCGTCAGCTTCTCCTGCTCTTCTTTCATCACTTGCTGTTGCAGGATGTGGTTGACCTGCTCTATTCGCTTCTCCAATCGCTGCTTTTGTTCGTCGTTTTTGGGGAGGGTTATTCGGGTGATGCCTTTGTTCAGTTCCTCTTTCTGCGAATGGTATTTTTCGAGGAATGCTATCTTCTCCCGGTTCTCTTTTTCTATCTTCCGAAGTTTCTCCAATTGTAGTTGCAGCATCAGGTTCTTGCGCTTGCTGTACTGACGGTAGGCTGTGAACAATGCGATGGCAAAGAGAAGACTGCTGGAAATGATAGCTATCCAAAAGTTCTTGTGCTGATTCTCTGCTTTCAACCGTAGGTTCTCCTTCTCGCGCAGCTGATAGTTATAGAGGGAATGCATCCGGTGGATGGTCTCTGTCTGTGTAAGTTTCCGAATGGAGTCAACGTATCGGAGGTGTTCGCGAAGATAATGGGGCACTAACTTCGTGTCGTTTTGAGCGATGGCAAGTTCCAGTAACCTGCGGTAAGCGGTCTTTTTTGCATAGATAGTGCCAAACTTCAATAGCTCATTATAATACCATACAACGGAATCCATTTGTCCGGTTGCATCGTAAAAACTGGCGGCAATGCTGTAAATAGCACTTTTCCCGGGACGTTCAGCCTTTCTTAAAGCATTTTGCAATGGAATACGGGCGGAATCATACATTTGTAAGTCTGTATAGATGGAGGCAAGCTGGCTTTGCATCATGTTGAACATGCCTATGTGTCGTATTTGTACACTCAGGCGGTTGGCCTTTTTGAGATAGAACAAAGTGCTATCCAGTTGTCCTAATCCCTGATACATGTTACCAATATCCCTCAATGTATATATCATCCCTACACTATCTTTCAGCATTTCATCGCATTTCCCTCCTTCCCGATACATCTTTATAGCTTCGGCATACATGCCTTGGTAGGCGAAGAGTGTTCCCGTCTGGCTGTAGATTTTGCTTTTCAGTTCGTATTGCCCGTTGGAAGGAGATGCCGCGATGGCTTTCTGGAAATAATCCAATGCCTGTGGGGCATCTTTCAAGTCGCGATACACCCGCCCGGCATAGTAGTAGGCTTCCGGCAGGTGGCGTTTGTCATCTTTATCTATGTAATAATGCAGCACGGGCAGTATCAGGCTGTCCGATGTGTGGGGGATGTAGGCTTTGTCGTTCGCTTTGATGCAGAGCAGGCGGTAGTACATTTGGGTGGCTTCATCCTCGTTCGTCATACGTTCTTTCAATGTGCCAAGCAGGGCGATGGCACTGTCCGGGCAGGCATTCGTCAGGCTGTCCGCCACGATGAGGGGATGCGGATAAGGCTTGTGCCCGCAGGCGCAGAAGAGGCCCAGCAGGGTGCAAAGAAGCGGTAATATGGAGCGAAATGCCTTCATAGTTGCAAATGTATTGTTTTTTGCGAAATAAGCAAAAAAAATGAGACACAACTATTTAACGTGAGTTCGATATAAGGAAGCTATCATGCCGCATGGTAATTGGAGGTGTGTCAGAACGAAAAGGAACCGACATAATGATAGATTTTAGGCATTACACGGATTTACACGGTTTTTTTCTTGATTAATCCTTGCCTAAAAAAAAGAAGAATGCATGCTTTGACACATCTACTGCCCAACGGGCGGGGTGCTATCGCTTATATCGAACTCACGTTATTTAAGAAACATTTTCCTGACAATCCCCCGGAACAGCCCCGTCTGCACCGCTCCCCGCACCAGCAGATAGGCGAGGAAGGCAAGCCATAAGGCATGATTCGACAGGTGGGACGACAACCCGTAGTAGAGGACGAAGAAGCAGGCGGCTGCCACGGCCATGGAGAGGAGCATGCCGCGTGTGGCGGTGGCGCCGATGAAGACGCCGTCCCAGATGAAGGCTGCCATGCCCGCCGCCGGAACGGCCAGTGCCCAATAGAAATAAATGTCGGCGGCGGCTATCACCTCCCGGTCATCCGTCAGCAGTCCGAGGAAGGCGTTGCCGCCCGTGGCATAGACCAGCGTGAACAGCACGGCCATCACCGCTCCCCAACCGAAGAGGCGGCGCACCGTCTTCATGAAGGCTTCCCGGTTCTGTGCTCCGATATATTTGCCGCTCAGTGCCTCGCCCGCATAGGCGAAGCCATCCATCACATACGAGAAGAGCGTGAAGAGCTGCATCAGCAGCGTGTTCACTGCCAAAATGATTTCGCCTTGCGCCGCTCCCGCCGAGGTGAAAAAGAGCGTGACCGCCACCAGGCAAAGCGTGCGCAAGAAGATATCCCTGTTCACCCGGAAGAAGCGGAGCATCGCCCCTCTTTCCCAGATACCCTCCCGGGCTTGCCGGATTCTCATCAGTTTGCCATAGTGGAGCCTCCATAGCGTCAGTGCCATCAGGAAGCCCGCATATTGGGCAATCAGTGTGCCTATGGCCACTCCCTCCACCTTCATGCCGCACAGATAGACTAAGCAGAGGCTGGCAAGGATGTTGACCACATTCTGCGTAATGGCGATGCACATGGGGATGCGCGAATTCTGCATGCCGATGAACCAGCCCGTCAGCCCGTACAGCCCCAGCATGGCAGGCGCGCCCCAGATGCAGATATGGAAGTAACGCGTCGCCAGTTCCCTCACCTCGTCGGTGGGCCGGATCAGCAGGAAAGCTCCTTGCCGGATGGGCGTTTGCAGCAGGACAAGGCAGCTGGCCACCGCCAGTCCGATGCCTACAGAGCGCATCAGCAGGCGCATCGCCTCCGGCAAGTCCCTCTTGCCGAAGGCTTGTGAGGTCATCCCGCTGGTGCCCATCCGCAGGAAGCCGAAAACCCAGTAGATGATGTTGAACAGCATGCCGCCTACAGCGATGGCGCCGATGTAGGCGGGCGCGCCCAGATGTCCGACGATGGCTACGTCGATCAGGCCGAGCAGCGGCACGGTGATGTTCGAAACGATGGAGGGAAGGGCTATCTGTAAAATTTGTTTGTCTTTGGGCTTCATGAAGAATGTTGTTTGGGTATGGCGGGCAAAGTTACACAGAAAAAGGAGAAACCGTGGGGAAAGATTAACTATATTTTGTTGATGTTTGTAGGGAAAGTACTTAATTTTGTGCGTGCATTTCCGTGCAGAAGATTTTGGCTGTTAAACTATGATATACTTTCTAAGAATGAAACCTTTCAATTTGCTTCTCTTTTTGTTGTTGATATGGCCGCTGTCGCTCTTTGCGCAGTCGGCAGACGAGTTGTTGCAGAAAGTGTCCGTTGCCCTTTCCGAAGGCAGGGACGACTATGCCGTGAGCCTGTTCCGCCAGTCGGCGGATGCCGGTGAAGCCAAGACGGAGATGTTCTATTGGACGCGCGTGGATAAGGGTGGTGAGGTGGTTTCCCGTCTGGCGAACGTATTGGCGGTGCACTACAAGGAGAAGCGCAATTATGATAAAGCCTACCTCTTCTACAAGGAGTTTCTGCAACGTCATCCCAAGAACGTGTCCGCACTCGTCTCTTGTGCCGAGATGGAGATGATGCGGGGCAAGGAAAAGGATGCCCTGAAAACCTACGAAAAGGTTTTGATGCTGGATGCCGACAACCTGCAAGCCAATATCTTTCTGGGAAATTATTACTATCTTCAGGCCGAGAAGGAGAAGAAGAGACTTGAAGATGACTATAGAAAGATAGCCTCTCCCACGCGGATGCAGTATGCCCGCTATCGTAACGGATTGTCCGATGTGTTGGACAATGGTTACGGCAAGGCGAAGGCATACCTGCAAAGGGTGCTCCGCTCCTTCCCCTCCATGGAAGCGGGTAATACGCTGGAAAAGATAAGGAAGCTGGAGCAGGAGCTGAAATAGAGGCGATTCTTTATTATTCCACTTCTATTTCTGTCAACACATTGATACCATATCGGCCTTTGTCGGCTATGGTCCATGTGATGTTTCCGTTGGCACAGCGGATGGCGTAGCGGGAATCATACTTCAGGCGTTCCGAGGCATCGGCTATCCACAATCCTAACCGGTAATTACCGGGAATGATGTTTTGGGGCAGTTTGCATGGCAATTCTATGGTATGGAGCAATGGCGTGCATTCGGGATCGGCAGGATCAGATGGTTGCCAGTCCATAGGATTTACGGGAGCGGCAGCCAGCTCTGTCACGTGTCCGGTTGTGTCTATGAGTACGGGGTGTATGCTGTGTTCACCGAATACGGTGGCAAATCCACGGTTAATCAGGGTCAGTTTCAGGAGATTCTCCTCGCCAGATTTTAATGTGGCGGGTATTTGCAGGGATTGTAGTTCCAAACGATAGCCCAAGTGGTCACGTATATAGTCGAATACACTGCGTTCGGTTTGCTTCCCGTTTTTCAGATGGAAATAGCCGGAAGAGACGGGCATCTTGTATCTCTTCAGCGAATCTTCGTTAATCATAGTCTCCTTCCATACTATCATGGAGTAGCGGGGAGGATTGCTTTCATCAAATCGGTTATTGGAATGCTGCTCTTTGTAGTTGTGGATGACGCTGAGCGAGGTGAAGTGTTGCAGGAAGAGGCGTCGTGCGGCTTGCATGCCGTCGATAATCCATCCTGCAGAAGGACTGTCCGGGTCGGCACCTACACTCCAGAATCCCCAAGGCAGTTCGCCGTCCACTACCAAATAGGGTGACTCTTTCACGATTTGGTTGAAGTTCGCCGTTCCTTCGTGCATATCTCCGTCCCAACGGTCGGGGCGGATGACAATGAAATCATCGTGGAACGAGATTCGGCGATACAACTCAGGCTTGTCTTTTAAAATGTTCTTATATTCGGGTACACGTACCTGTATGTTCTTCTCTTCGGGCACTATGCTGAGCAGTTTCTCCAGGATGGCGCGTTTGGCTTCGGTTGAATTTTCCAGTCCGTGTATGGAACTGTGCCATTCGCCCCAGGCTCCTATCAGACCTGCCTGTACCACCAAAATCAGATCTTTGTTGGCGTGGAGGATGGGTTTCAATTGGTCTAGATGCCGTAAGATTTGTTCGGCTGTGGGACCTATGGGAGACCGCCCCATGAAGTCTTTCTCGTAAGCGAAGCGGAGCACCGCCTTCTTGCCTTGCCGTTGCAGTTCGTCGAAGTATGCCTGCATGGTGGCGAAGTCTGCTTCTGTCAGTTTTTTGTCGGCGAGGAAGGTCAGATAGAAGTAGCTCTGCGAGAGTGACACGCTGTCGGCGGCATATTTCACGGAGAGCTCTTTCAGTTGTTTTTCCGGTCTGTCCTTATCCATAGCCACGTCCAGTGCCGTTTCCAATCGGAATCCTCTTCCCGGGTTATAGAGTCCGTATGTGCCGTTCGCATCGTCTGCGCAGATGCCTTCAAACTCCACTGTTCGTAACCGGTTGCCGCAACTACCTGCCAGCAATCCGAATGCAGCGGTCATCACGCTGCTGTATATCCATTTTCGGTTCATATCGTTTTTTTATTTATTGATTTTTTATCATAAAAACACGGCTTTTTTATTTACAGGAGTTACCTTTTAATTCCTCTAACTCCCTTAAATGGGAAAGCCTTGATAATAAGAGTCGGACAATGATATGCCAGACTCTTGTCATAGCAAAGAGAATAAGCTAAAAGCCCGGTATGCATCACGCACACCGGACTTCTCTAAGAAAAATACAAATGTTTCTATTATCAGTTCAGTATTTCTGTTTATTCATTTAGAAACCGGGGTTCTGTTCTATTTTGCCCTGTCCGTCGCGGATGATGCTGACGGGGATAGGCAGAAGTTCGTAAACATACTTGCCTCCTTCCATTCGTTTTACGTTCTCGGTGGAATGACCTGCATATTCGTTTTTCTTAATGGCCATTTCCACGAAACGACCGTGACGGATAAGGTCCTGACGACGTACACCTTCCATGTAGAATTCATGTCCGCGCTCTTCAAGCAATTTGTCAAGATACTTTTCAGGTGTACCTATCTCATCGTCTGTAAAGGCTGGCAGTTTACCGTGTTTGGTGCGGATTTCGTTCAAATACTCTTTGGCCATGGCATTCACGTTGTTGCTGTTGCGTACCACTGCCTCTGCATAGAGCGTTTTTACATCAGCGAAACGGAATACCACTACATCGCACATGCTCTTGTCGCCAATCATGCCGTCAATGCTGTATTTACCCGGAATGGCACCTACTCGCAGGGAACCGTCGGTCTTGTCCAGCACTTCGCTATGTTCCTTGCCACTCGTATCTGTGTATTCGCCATAGATACGTGTCAGACGATAGTCACCCTCTTCGAAGGTGTGATAATAGGACCATGCCATGCGGTATCCTCCCCACAGAGTCACCGATTCGGGCGCATTGGGAAAGTACACCTTGTGAGGAAAATCACCGGGATAAGTGTGTACCTGATAAAGAGAGTTCTGTCCGCTCTTGGAACAAGGAATCGCGTAAACGATTTCTGCGTTTTCTTTGCCTTCCAGAGAGAACAACTTATAATAGTCATCCTCGATTTCGTAGCCGTAATTCTTGTTCTCTACCAGTTCCTTACCTATCTTTTCGGCGTTTTCAAAGTCTTTCACGCGCATGTAGTATTTCAGCAGTAGGGTATTGGCAAGTCCTTTGGTGAAACGTCCGTAGTCGCCGCTTTCATATCTGTATGGCAATACTTGTGCCGCTTCGGTCAGGTTGTTTACAATGAATGCACGCATTTCCTCTTCTGTGGCGCGAGGCAGGATGATGTCTTTGGTCGGGTTCTTTAAATCTTCCAGTGAAGGAAGGACGATGGGACCATAGAGGTCGTAGAGCAGGAAGGCCATAAAGCCCATGCCGCACTTTGCTTCACCGATGCACAATTCTTTCACTTTGTCACTGGCATGGGAGTTGGCGATACGGTCGGCAGTCAGAATCATGCCGCCCAGATAGCTGTACCAGCGGAACTGATTGAGATTGTTGTTTATCAGACCCGTTTCTGCCGTATGGTTGTTGAAGGCTATCAGATTCCAGTCGTTACCCCAACTACAGGTCATCACATCGGCAAGGCAGTCGGAGATGGTTTGTACGCCATTGGCTGCACTATAAAGATTGCTGTAGCCGTCGGCTGAGAAGGCCGCATACACGCTACCTACCAGCAATGATTTGACATCGCTTTCAGTAGAAGGAAAATTGTCCGGGCTGATTTTGTCATACACTTCGCTCTCCAGCGCACAACTCGCAGCCGCCAGAAGGATGGAACCCATCAACAGTTTTGTTATCTTGTTCATAATTAATTAGTCTTTTAAAATTTTTCTTTGTTTTGCATATTCGCTCTTCTTGGTGGTCCTTAGAATGTGATGTTCAGACCAAGGCTATAAGAAGTCACGTTCGGATAAGAGTAAGTACCCGTATCTGTTTCAGGGTCAAGACCGCTCCAGTTGGTGATGACGAACGGGTTGTTCACATCGGCATACACGCGTAGGTTGGAGATACCCCAGCTCTTCTTCACCGGAACGTTGTAACCCAAAGTGATGTTTCCGCAGCGGATGAAATAGAGTGACTTCAGGTAGTAGTCGCCGTTTCCGCGGCTGCTTGCCAGAATGCTGGGATTCTTGGTGTTTGGGTTCTCGCTGCTGAAGGAGTCGAATACATAGCGCGAGAGATTCTGGGAGTTCTGGTTGGTGTCAATCCAGTCTTCCCAATAGCTGGAAGTTACTTTGCGACCTGCCTCTCCATAGAAGTAGATGTTGAGGTCGAAACGTTTGTAGCGCAGGGCGTTGTTGAAACCGTAGATGATTTTGGGAGCGTTGTTGCCGAAGGAAATCTTGTCCTCATCGTTCAGCACACCGTCGTTGTTGCGGTCTTCCAGCACCATCTGTCCCGGCAACAGGTCGGCTTGGTGTTTTGGAGCAGCCTCGCCCGGTTGCAGGATACCCAGCGCATGGTAACCCCACATCGCTCTCAGGTTGTCATCTTTCTTCTCATAAACGGCAGGTTTCCAAGTGTCAGGACGTGTGCGCCAGCGGTCGTTGTAGTGTGCCAGGGTCAGCGTTGTATTCCAGTCGAAATCACGTGTTTGGATGTTGGCGGTATTCAAGGTAAGTTCAAAACCGTTGCTTTGCGTAGAACCCGCATTGTCGGCAATGCTGCTGATTTCATTATAGAACGGCAGTGATTTGCTGCCCAGGATGTCCGTGATGCGGCGGTTGAAGTATTCGGCTGTCAGACGGATGCGGCTGTTCAGGAAGCCCATGTCTAAACCGACGTTGAACTCAGTAGTGGTTTCCCAAGTCAGGTTTGGGTTACCCAGTTCGGAAGCATAGACACCGCCCATCAGTGTGCTGCCGAATACATATTGGTGGTTGGAAGCGGCGCTCTTGCTGTAGAATGTATAGATGCGGTTTCCGATGTTGGAGTTACCGGTTTGTCCGAAACTGGCTCGAAGTTTTAAGTTAGAGAGCCAGTTTTGTGTGTTTTCCATGAACTTCTCTTCACTGATGACCCATCCTGCCGATACGGAGGGGAAGTAACCCCATCGATGGTCTTTGTCGAAATTGCCGGCACCATCGGCACGCAGTGTGGCTTCCAGCAGGTACTTGTTCTCGTACTGGTAGTTGACGCGGGCGAAATAGGAACCGAGGCTGTTCTTGCTGGCTCCGGAGCCGACGAAAGGTTTTGCATAGTCACCTGCTGCCAGGTTGTGGTAGAGGAAGCTGTCCATCAGGAAGTCTTCGTTGCCGGCGTTCACACTTTCGTTGTTGAATTGCTGGTAAGAGTAACCCACCAAGGCTTTCAGGTGATGTTTTTCCTTGATGATGGTGTTGTAGGTAGCGGTCAGGTCCATCAGGTAGTCGGTGGCATCTGAGTAGTACACGTTCGCTTTACCTTTCTTCTCAGCACCGTGTAAGGTAGTCTTCGGAATGTAATTGTGACGCTTCTGCATGCGGCGGTCTGCGCCGAGGGTACCTTTCAGCTCCAGTCCTTTGATGGGTTTCAGCACGACGAATGCACTACCCATGAGGCGGTCTTTCACTGTCTCATCGGTGATGTCGAGCAGAGATACCGGATTGGGGAAGTTGGAACGGGAGGGGTCCATGGCATATTCTCCGTTCTCATCGCGCACCGGGATGGTGGGGTTGAAGCGGATGGCAGATACCAGAATACCGGCGTTTTCGTTGTCACCGTCGCCTAATGGTACATTATCATAACGGTTTTGTGAGTAGCTGGCGGTCAAACCTACACTCAGGTATTTGTTGACGACCTGGTCAAGGTTGATGCGCGCAGAGAAGCGGCTGGTACCGTTGTTCTTCACCACGCCTTCCTGTTTCATGTAGTTGAAGGAAGCCATGTATTTTGTGCGCTCGCCTCCTCCATTGATGGAGAGGTTGTGCTGGTGCATGTAGCCGGTACGGGTCACCTCGTCCAGCCAATCGGTGCCTTGCGTGGGTTGGTTCAGGTCGAACTTCGGGGTGAAAGGAGTGGGGTTGGGGTTCGTGGTGATGTAACCGGCATAGATGCCCTGTCCATTTTCCTTCATCCAGCGCTCCTTGAGTTGCATGTTTTCCACTTCCATATATTCGCGCGTAGAGAGCACGTCATAATTGGAGCGGATGTTTTGGAATGAACCGGAACCGGAGTAGGTGACTTTGGCGCGTCCTTCCTTGCCGCGTTTAGTGGTGATAAGGATGACACCGTGGCCGGCGCGTGCACCGTAGATGGCTGTGGAAGCAGCATCCTTCAGAACGGAGATGGACTCGATGTCATCGGGATTGAGTGATTCCAGCAGATTGTCGGTGTCTCCGGCACTATAGACGGTGCCCGAACTGAGGCTTCCGGTGTTGTTCACGGGAAAACCATCGATAACAATCAGCGGCTCGTTGCCGGCTCCCGTAGAGGCTTCACCACGGATGCGGAACTTGGCGGCACCGCCCGGTTGCGCCGATTGCATATTGACCTGCAATCCGGCATTCATCGCTCAATGCCTATCTTTTCCGTATGGTGTATCATCGTGTGTTGAACAAGCTTGCCAAGGAGGATGCCATGCATCGTGCCGATGAACATTTCTGTCAGGATATGAATGACCTCCTTTATGACGAAGAACCTTTTAGTCTTGAGGAATTGCAACTGCGCATAGAGGCAGCCTTGGCTTCTCTGCCGGAGGCTTATCGTGAGGCCTTCATGCTGTATCGGTTGCAGGGGTTGGAATGCAAGGAGGTGGCGGCACGGCTGGGTATTTCCGATAAGCTGGTGTATTATCGGGTGCAGCAGGCTGTCAAGTTGCTTGAAAAGGAACTGAAAGATTACCTGCCGCTTGCCTTGTTGCTGCTTTCCATGTCTCCAAGTCCTTGTAAGTGAGCGGATGCACCAGAGTACAGCTGCTCACTTGCAAGGCTATCGAATTTCAATCAAGAAAAACAGAATAGTTACTATAGCATATACTGCACCCCCTTGAACAAATATTCCCGTTCCTTTCCGTTCTCGTCCTCCAGCACGAAGCGTCCGTCCGGCTCCACGCGCAGCAAGCGGGCGAGGAAGCGTCCGTTGGCATCTTGATAGGGGTGGAAACCGCGGCGGCGGAAGAGGGAGCGGGCGTAGCGGATATTGATTTCGTTCATAAAGGAGGCCGCCTCTTCGGATTGAATCTTTTGATAGTAGGCCTCTATGCGCTTCAGTATGTGTGCAAGGATTTCATTGCGGTTGTGGGCTTCTCCTGTGACCTGTTTTAGGGAGACAGGGTTGGGGGCATCGCTGCGGAAGATCTCTTGGTTGATGTTGATGCCGATGCCTGAGATGCAGCGTCTGATGTTTTGTCCCGCGAGGTCGTTCTCTATCAGTATGCCGCAGATTTTCCGTTCTTTCCAGTAGATGTCGTTCGGCCATTTGATGGTGATGTCGTCCGACCACCGGCTCAGTTCCTCCTTGATGGCAAGCGACACGATTTGTGACAGGATGAACTGCTGACGTGCCTTCAGAAAAACGGGGTAGAGCACGAAGCTGAAGAGCAGGTTCTTGCCCGCTTCGGCCTCCCACGTATTGCCGCGCTGTCCTTTGCCCGCTGTCTGAAATTCGGCGGTGACGGTGGTCAGTTCGGCAACGGTCTCTTGCAGGTCGTTGCAGAGTTGGCTGAGGTAGCGGTTGGTGGAGTCGGTTTCGTCCAGGGCTACCAGCGGAAACGGAAATGTATCAGGGCAGGGCTTCATATTCGGCACGCATCTTTTTGGTGAACTTTTTCAGCACTTCTTCATACGAGTGGTCTATCAGGTGCTTTATCAGCTTGTCGTCGGCATCGCGGTCCAGAAACACCTGGTTCCAATACTTCTTGTTGAAATGCCAGGCTCCCTCCACGGCGTTGTAGTGCTCGCGCAGTTCGATGGCATATTCCGGGTCGCATTTCATCGAGATTCTGTCGGGGGTGTTGAGGCTGAAGCATAAGAACATTTTTCCCATCACCCGGATGACGAGGAAATCCTCGCCGAAAGGCATGTCTTCGGTGGCGGCTTTCTTGCCGAGGCAGTATTCGCGTACGGTTTCTATGTTCATAATGGTTTGTTTTCTTTGGTGCTTTGTTAACTTGTTTACTGATAGCATATCGAAACCATGCGGGAGTCGAATCTGTTCAGAACATGGGCGGATAGAAAGCATTTTCGATGTGCTCTATTTGGAATGCCCCCGGCTTTCCGACAACAGTCAATATGTCGAAACGGACGGAGGCATTTATCTGGAAGTGCTTGATGTAGGCATCGGCGGCTATGACGATGCGGCGTATCTTCTGCCAGTTCACGGCCTCCTGCGGTTCGATGTAGTCCGTGTTACTGCGTGTCTTCACTTCTACAAATGCCACTTCCTCTCCTTTGGAAGCGACGATATCCAGTTCCAGATGATTCTTCCGCCAGTTCCGGTTGAGTATGGTGTAGCCATGCTCGACCAGATACTTGACGGCGGCTTCTTCTCCAGCTTTCCCGAGTACGTTGTGTCGCGCCATTATTCTGCGGTTTGAACGGGTTTCAGCATGCCGCTATGTCCGGGACGGTAGAGGGCGGGCATCTTGCGTGCCTTGCCGCTCAATGCGTTCGCTACGTGGCGGGTCTTGGGCGGCATCGGGTTGGTGCCGGTAATCAGTTCGATGGCTTTGGCATACAGCGGCTCTTTATCGCTGCCATACTCCTTATGGATGTAGAACACGTTCTTTTCGTTGTAGGGGTTAAGCTCATCTATCGGCACGTCGGGGTCGAAGCCGTTTTCATACGCTCCGAATCCTTTGGCGTTGTAGCTTTGGAAAGTGATGGGGGCTACGTGGTACGTGTCATCATTGATTTTTATGTCTGTGGCTTCCATTCCCACGTTCTTGCCGGTGGTCTTTTCGCCGATGAGCGTCACCTCGATGTCGATTCCCCGCAGGGAGTTGATGACAAGTTCGCTGGCGGAGGCCGTGCTGTTGCCCACCAGACAGTAGAGGCGTTTCAGGCTGAGGTCGCCTGCGGCAAGCGATGTGCCCAAGTTGGCGTACTTGTTGTAAGAGAACTTTTCTTCCGGTTTGGAGCTGAATCTCTTCATTCGCTCCTCGTTGTACCTGTATTGGGCGAACACCTTGTTGCTGCAACTGCTTCCTGCCACGCACGAGGCTATCAGGTTGGCGCTGATCACGTGTCCGCCGCCGTTGTAGCGCAGGTCCAGAATCAGGTCGGTGATGTTTTTCTCTTTAAATTCCTTGAAGACGTTGAACAGCTCTTCATCGAAACCGGCTTCAAAGCCCGAATAGACTAAATAGCCGATGCGGTGGCCCTCATATTCTTCATCTACTTTGTTGTAGATGACGGGGTTGGCATACATGGCTTTGGCGGTCAGCGGATACTCTTCTTGGCCGGTAATCCGGTTTCCTTCTATGATATCTTCCGTCAGCGTGTATTGGATGGCGGCATCGGGCAACAATAGGTTGCGATAGTATTCGTTAATGTTGCTTTCGGTGATTTTTTCTCCGTTTATCAGGCTTATCATGGCTCCCCGCTTGAGGCCTGCTTCCGAAGCCGGTGATTCGGGGTATATGCCCTGGATGCAGAAGTAGATGGTATAGTCGGTTTGTGAACCGATGGATACGGGTGTGATGCCGGTGATGCCGAAATAGTATGCCAGCTCTTTTTCTATGGCGCGGGTCTTGCTGATGTCGGGCACCTTTTGTATGTAGGAGAAGAGGGAGTATTGGCCATTTCCGGCAGGTCTCTTGTCTAAGTCGTTGGCGTTCATTTTCAGTAGGTTTCCGTAGAAAAAGTCCTCATATCCTTGGTTGAAGTCTTTTTTCAACGTCTTGTACTCGTCGTTCCACAAATACATTTTGCTCAGGTATTCATCCACTTTCCGGTTCACCGCCGCATCTTGGGTATCTCCGGCGGTGCCGTTTGCTTTCTGCGTCACCTTGAAACTGCTCGAATGGCCGTCGGTATTGATGGTGATGGTTGCCGTGCGGTCTGTGGTGGTCTCGCTGTTCACAGATACGATGAAGCTGTGCGTTCCTTTGTTGCCCGAAGATTGTGACAGCTTGCACCAGTCCGCACCGTTTATGACGTTTGCCACCCACTTGTCGTAAGCGGTAAAGCGGACGGTTACGTCTTTTTCGGTACTGATTTCCATTACTTCACCTTCGGTCCAGCTTGGGTCGGTGATACTGGCGGATTGGGACTCCTTGTCATCGCTGCACGATGTGAGGGCTGCGATTGTCGCCAACAATAAGAGGACAAGATAATTGAGCTGTTTCATAATAAGTTCTGATTTAAATGCCCAAAAGTACTTTTTTAATTGATAAAAAGAAATGTTTTGGAAGGATTCTTTAGAGATAGTTGATAAAAAAGGCGATTGGGCTTGTAAAAATACACGTTTTTCTCATTTACGGGAGTTACAGGAGTTATCACTTCGCTTCATTAGGAGTTAAAGCCGATGCGCTTGTGCATAATTCCGTTATGAAAGTATTGACTTTCACTCCTAAGCCGACTTGTCGGCTGATGACTTCTCTCGCTCCTTTCAATGAAAGAAAGGCTATTCGAAAATCATAATTGTTTACATGGGGTATTCCCCTTCCGAAAAAAACGTCACAATCTGTTCTTCCGGTTCGCGTCTTGTCAGGCCCTTTTCTGCTCCATAGTTTCTTCGGTGTTTCTTCGGACGTTCTTCGGACATTCTTCGGTCCTAGGGAGTGGAGTTT
>NZ_JAICZW010000035.1 GCF_029057325.1 Bacteroides sp.
AGTTCTTCATGTTCAGATTGGCTACTTTGTACGCATAAAGGAAATGGATACCAACCAGAAATATCCGCTGACCCCATTTTTGGACTGAAAATCCTTTTTTTTAATCTATAAAATGAAAAGTCCTAAAAAGGAAAGAGAAACTAATCATTTAAGAATGAATGAATTAGCTTCTCTTTTTTGTTGTGATTCCGTTGCGATTCGAACGCAAGACCCACGCCTTAGAAGGGCGTTGCTCTATCCAGCTGAGCTACGGAACCATCCTTAATTGCGGTGCAAAGGTACGCTTTTTTGTGAACATAGCAAATTTTTCGTGTAAAAAATATCATGTAGGCAGAGAAAAAATATATGGTAAGGAGTATCTGCCTCAAGTTTGTCATCCTCCTTACGCTACAATCCTAATGGTAATCCGCTGATATACCAACAGATAAATAATGTTGTCCAAGTTATTAGTATCGCCAATGAATATCTCCAAGTATATTTCAATAGCGACCCATACGTGGAATCTTTATCATATTGTTGCATATACGTCAGCACAAGAGGAAGGTAGAATAAAAATGGAGTAATGGCATTGGTGGCACTATCACCGATGCGGAAGGCGCATTGAACCATATCCGGTGAAATTCCCTTGTCCGCCAATACCGGAATAAATATGAAAGACATAAATGCCCATTTGGCTGTAGCTGATGTTATTATGAGATTAACCAATGCCGTGAATAAGATAAATAATATCAATATCCACAAACTATTCAAACCTACAACCGAAAGCATGTTCGCTCCCATAATGGCAATACATTTGTCCAAATGTGAATACTCAAAACAAGCAAACATCTGTGAGGCAAAGAATGCTATCACAAAATATGCACCAAGCAATTGCATCGGTTGTGTCAGTCCTTCTATGACATCGCTGTCCGTACGATAGCGGCCGGATGCAAATCCATATACCATTCCCATCAATCCTATACCCAAAGAGAGCAGGAACAAAATGCCGACAATAAATGGAGAATGAATTAATCCGCCGTTGGCACTACGCAGTATTCCCTTGGAAGAAAAGGTTGTCCATAGAACAACAGCCATGTACAATGCCCCTACAATAAATGCACCAATCATCGCACGCCGTTCTTTTCGGGATAATTGTTTATATCCGATGAAACGGACATCGCCTTTGTATTTGCCCAAACGAGGTAAGAGTCTTCTACGGGTAATAAAGTAAATGATAAATGCAAGCAGAAACGTTGACATAAACAGAAAATAGTAATTGCACAAAGGACCTGCTTGTCCCGGATAGATATTTGACGCATCAGCCACTTCCTGCGTAGTTGTAGCAATCATCGGATCTAACGTGCTCAAAAACAGATTGGCACTATAGCCGCAAGACACAGAAACATACGCGGTGACAATTCCACCAATAGGATGAAGCCCGGCGAATTGAAACAACATAGCGGCTATAGGCAACAGCATAATGTATCCTGCATCTCCTACGACATTGGATAGCAACCCCGAAATGATTATCCCGAGAATAATACGTCCGGCATTTTGCTTGTTTCGGACTCTTTTACGAATGCAGGCATCAATGAAACCCGAATGTTGCGCTACGCCTATACCGAACATTGCCACAATCACCAGTCCCAATGGCGCAAATCCTGTAAAATTGCTTACCACATGGCGCAACAACCAACGTATGCCTTCCGGACTTAACAAGCTTTGTACACATATCTCTTCTCCGGTTTGCGGTTGCAGCACACTCAGCCCATAGACATCAAATATCCACGACAGAACGATGACTGCCAGCGTCAGTAGAAAGAACATCGTGGCCGGATGTGGCATACGAAGTTTATTCATCATCGGCTTCTAAGTTATCAATGTTCAAGATTCGAAGTTCCAATGCACGTACTACCAAACGGGTGGCATTCACCCCTGTCTTCTCAGCAGGTTGGAAAAGGCGTCCTATCAAATCGTTCTGACGTTTCTCCAAAGACTTGACTCCAAATGGCATTCCTTTCAGGTTAGCAATCATCTCTTTTGTATAACCCAATGCCAAATGGCGAAGAAAACGTTCGTCGTATTCATCAATGTCATAACTGATGATGGCTTCTTGGCGTTTGGCATCGTTCCATACGGATTTCTTGAAACGCTCCACAATCTTCTCCAGTATAGGATAATTGAAGACCAGTTTCTTACCATCCATTACCGCTTGTACATCGGTTTTGGTAAGCAGTTCTCCGGTTTTCAGAATAATACCGTCGGCACCGGCGTCAAGTACGTCAACCCACAACTTCTCGTTTAGAATTTCTCCGGTGAATATCAGGACATGCACTCCCGGATAGCGCTTGAATATGTTGCGGCAAATATCCACTCCTATGGTGGTTGATCCTCCTAACCCCAAATCCAATAAAACAAGGTCGGGAACTCCGGCTTCCATCAACGTCCAAAACTCCTGTTCGGTCATAGCTGTTCCGATAATCTCCGCATCAGGAATCTCGTGCCGGAAAATCTCTTCTGTACCTTTCAATTCCAATTTGACATCTTCAACGATGATAACTTTAAATTTCTTGTCTTCCATATTCATTTTTTCGGTAGTGTAAAATATATAGTAAAACCTCCTTCCGTTCCTGGTTCTGCATTAATACGGCATCCCCGGCGTCCGGCAAATTCGTCGTGGTCACGAATAATCTGTTTGCAAACCAAGTATTCCGTTCCACGTAGTTCTCCTCTTTCACCTGCCGCCATACGTGACAGATGTGGATAAAACAATTGATTCAATTCCTCCTCTGATTTCTCTCTGCGCATATCCGTGAACGAGAAACGTACAAATGCACCGTTTTCCTCTACTTTCAGAATCACATCTCCCGCTTGAGAAACGGAAAGAACTTCATCTATCAGATTCTCAAACAAAATGCATAACAGATTCTTGTCTCCTATAATCCGACAGTCTATGGTCTGCACCCTGAAATCAATAGGAGCCTTGTTCTTTTTCCTGAAATATTTCTCGGCTGCATCGGTTAGTTCGGGTACAGCGATAACGGTGCGTCGGAAAACGACTTCTTCCAATTGGCGGGAAGCGCACGAGCTAAGTATCGTAAAGATGCCCTTATAATACTCTATCAATTCGCTGATAGCGATAATCTTTTCCTGTTCTTCGGCTTCATCCAATTGTTCCGATCGCAACCTGCCTATTAGTTGTTTTATCCTGTTCGGATAATAAATCGTCTCGTGTTTGATGGTAGAAAGGCAATTATCCAACACCATGTTTTGCACGTGCAGCAAACTGTCTTCCCACGAAGCACGTAGTGCCTCATCCCGTGCTATCTCGATATCACGATATTTAGTGGCAAGTTTCACCACCGCGTTGAATACGACAATGGCGATATAGCGTGCTATCAGTTCCAGCAGCAGATGGTCCGTCTCTTGTTCCGTGCTTACTCTGCGTTCCAAGCATAGCACACCAATGCATCGGCAAGTCCCTCCGACATCAGCCGCCAGTGGCAACGCTTGCATACCGCCCTCCGACAGATACACTTGTTCTTCAAAACACTGCTTCACCAATGCTTTCCGCACACTGTTTTCTTCAAGTGCACCATTTTCCATCGGATTGGAAGTATATTCCAACTGACGGGTTGTCTCATTATAAATGGCAATGGAAAGCCTGTCAATACTAAGAAGTTCGTTTACTGCATCAAAAGCCTGGTTCACAATTTGCAACGGTATCTCCTTCAAACTATATTCTTCCTGTTGTAGCGCTTCTTCCATTTCCACAACAGGTGTCAGAGATGCTGTGAATACTTTCTCGTTTATCTCCAACACTTGTTCCAGATTCCAACGGTTGACCAGCCGCTTGCGGAAATATAGAATATAGTATCCTAACAACAGAGCGAGCAATAAGACACAAGTCAATAGAATGCCAACCAATTTGTTATTGGTGGAACGCTCTAACTGCCGGCAATACTCTTCCAATGATTGGTCTTCTCCTAATAGCTTGTACAAAGTCGTGTAGGCCGTATTATTATAACTATAATCTTCCCATTGCTTCAATGCGAGGAATGAAATGGCTGCTTCATTCCTGATATCCAATACCACATGAAAGTCCGAGTTAAACATTTGGTTCCACCAGTCCAGCTCTGCCGGTGTTCCGTCTCCCGCTAGTGTCATATACCGATGCGGAAGGGGCGCATATTGTTCGTAATGCCTGTTCAGGCAGTACATGGCCGAATCTACATATTGTAAGGCCATCTCATACTCTTCGTCCACATTGCAATAGTAGGCTTCGTTGGCATAGTCGGAGGCTATATCCAATAACCGTTCATATTCATTCTGTTCTGCCATTGTCAAAGAGTCCGGTACAACGTCTGCAATATCATTGTTTTTCACTTGATGACACGAAGAGAGCCCTAAAGTCAAGCACAGGTATAAAACCGACATCATTTTCCCCATACCAATTGGCAAACGGAAATAGAAACGACTTCCTTTGCCCAATGTACTTTCCACATTGAACAGGCAGACCCTGAACAAGTCATTTGTCTTGCGATATTTCTCAATGATGCCTTTGCAGTTCATCAGGCCGAAACCACTCCCTTTGTTTTTCCTCAATTCATCTTTATCAGAAATGTCATTCATTCCGATAGCTCTCGAGTCATATACCTTTTCGCCTACAATATGTGCCACATCCTCTGCCGACAATCCGCATCCGTTGTCCTCTACCGAGATTTCCACGTAGGTTTCTTTCTGCCTCGCATAGATCTTCACGGTTCCTCCTTGTGGGGTATATTTGCGCGCGTTCTCCGCCAGTGTATTTATCATAAACAATGTCAATGCCCTGTCTGCTTTTATCCGGACATCCGTAGGTTGTACCTCTAATTGTTGTTGTTTCATTTCAAAGGCGCGGTTACCTTTTCTTATCAAGTCGAATAGTTCGTTCAGTTCAAAGGTCTCGATATTCAGACTGAGCGTTCCTTGTTTCATTTTAATCCACAGAGCGAGAATATCGTTATATTCATTGATGGCTGTCACCAGTTCATCAATGTACTGGTACTTTTCCGTTTTTATCCGTTCATCATTAATAAATCCCTTCCGTGTCAGTTTGTGTACTTCGTTGATAATACGGTCTATATAGGGATGAATGCCATTTACAATAGATATACATGTCTTTTTTATCAGATTTTGTCGTTTGTTGTCGGCAATGTGTCGTTCGTGAATATAGCGTTGCTTTTCCAGTCTGCGCCGTTCGTCCCCCAAAGAAATTGAAGTTGTGCCATTGTCAAGCGCCCATTGGATATAGGGAGTTATCACATTCACCATAGTCGATTCGTCCTTTCCCATCCGATGAGGTAGGAGTAATTGCCCGTTTTCGATTCGAATTCCTCTAACTCCGAAAAGCTCTTCCAATTTGGGGCATACCGCTTCCTGAATGGCATTTACAATCTCACTTTCGGTTTGTGCATCGGTTGGAATCGAACTTGTAATCGTCTGGCAGACATCCAATATCAGTTGCAGTCGATGAAGATTCGTCTTGTTTCGTTGTTTTGAGCGCTGATTGAAAAGCCAAAAGAAGATAAATAGAAGCACAAAACCGAAGCCTACCAATGAGAGTAACAGATTCAGTTGTTCCGATTCCTTTTCCAATGCCTGATAACGGCTTTCCAACTCCTTGTCCTGGCGGGTATCTTCCAGAATATCCAGATAGATGTTCCGGTTGTAGTCCGATTCTTCTTTTCTTCCAAGCCCCGCATACGATACGCTCAGTTGTTCACGAATGCGGGAAATCCATTCGGGCACAGTCTTCAATTTATGTTCCATCCATACTTTCTCCGCACAAATCATATCTCGTCGGTCGAATGTTTTCAGCCAATCGAGGCTGTCGTGACAATTATAGAAATAACGATGATGATCGTTTACACATTCTAAAGCCTGTTTCAATGTATCCAATGCCACCGAATAGTTGCCATGCGCATTCAGGTATTTCCCAATGGAAACGTATGCTCCTGCAATCTGATATAAATCATTGTATTGACGGAACTTCTGCAAAGCCAATTGCCCCAATCTCATCGGAAGCAGGGAATCTACCGGTACACCAAACTGTGTCAGCACGTGCGGACGGTGATCTCGAAAAAACTCATAATTATCTGGTGAAACCATCAGATTGGCAAGTCCCTGCACCCCATTTCCTTCAAAATAGTGATACCCCTTTTTTGACGCCAATCGCCAAGTGGTGTAAAGTTCGTCAAATTCACGCAATCTGCGTTCATCCGCAGTCTCTCCTTCACACAATGCGGCAGATCCTTTTATATAATGATAATAAAGCAACTGGTTGGTGTCGGTCGATAGTTCGCGGTTCTCCATCGCTTGTCGGATAGAGACCATCGCTTCCGGACGTTGCTGCAAATAATAATAGTAAACGGCAGACACAATATGAAACTCCGAATGGGCATAGCTCAAGCGCATCCGTTCGTGTTTATCCGTAAAAAGGTTGTCATCCTCCGCTATCCTCTTGATGCGGCGCAAGGCACTGTTGCGATAATCGTAGAACTCCTTGTTCAAAGCAGTCCGCTGGTAAATCTTCATCAGCCCGATATCCGCAATGAGCAGTTCCAGTTCATTCTTTGTCAACGAATAGACAGTGGTATGGTACTTTTCCGCCTGCTCAAAATCCATGCGCATAAAAGCGCAGAACCCTAAATTGTTATACGCTTCGGCATACCCCTGCTTATACAGACTGACCTCCTGGCTGGCTCTCAGTGCGGCATAGTAAGAAGAATCCAAGTCTTTATAACGATAAGCGTATGCCATTTGATTAAGGGAATCGACCAGACGCATTTCCTTCATAGGTGCCGTGCCTACGCACGAAACCATTGTAATCCCAAAGTATAGCACCCAACAAAGCCATATCACAAAAAATCGTTTCATAAAGCAAAGCTACAAATAATTCTGTGAAAGAAAAATATTTTTTCTACAATAACTATTGCTTTATGTAACGGGAATTTCATACCTTTGCCTACAAATTAACAAAATAGGTAACATCTATTATACAAATGAGCGAAAAAGCACCTTTTATGGTATTCTCTGGAACAAATTCGAGATACCTTGCAGAAAAAATCTGCGCTAGCCTTAATTGTCCTTTGGGAAAGATGAACATCACCCATTTTGCCGATGGTGAGTTCGCTGTATCTTACGAAGAGTCCATTCGTGGCTCGCATGTATTTCTGGTTCAATCAACCTTCCCTAATTCTGACAATCTGATGGAACTTCTGCTGATGGTTGATGCTGCTAAAAGGGCATCGGCAAAAAGCATTGTAGCCGTTATCCCTTACTTCGGTTGGGCACGTCAGGACAGAAAAGATAAGCCTCGTGTATCCATCGGTGCAAAACTGGTGGCTGACCTGCTTTCCGTGGCCGGTATTGACCGTTTGATTACAATGGATCTTCACGCTGACCAAATCCAAGGTTTCTTCAATATTCCGGTGGATCATTTATATGCTTCAACAGTATTCCTCCCCTATATTGAATCCTTGAATTTGCCCGATTTGGTAATTGCTACTCCTGACGTGGGCGGTTCAAAGCGTGCCAGCACATTCTCTAAATATTTAGGGGTACCATTGGTATTGTGCAACAAAACTCGTGAAAAGGCAAATGTCGTTGCCACGATGCAGATTATTGGTGATGTAAAAGACAAGAATGTAGTATTGGTGGACGATATCGTAGATACAGCCGGTACAATAACCAAGGCAGCCAACGTTATGTTGGAAGGCGGTGCGAAGTCTGTTCGTGCCATTGCCAGCCATTGTGTAATGTCCGACCCCGCTTCTTTCCGTGTACAAGAGTCCGCATTGGTCGAAATGGTGTTTACCGACAGCATTCCTTATTCCAAGAAATGTGATAAGGTGAAACAACTTAGCATTGCCGATATGTTTGCTGAAACCATCCGGAGAGTGATGAACAACGAATCAATCAGCTCGCAATACATTATCTAAATGTAAAGTTTAGAAAGTAGGTATAAAAAGAATAAAGGCTGCGCAGTTCATTCAAACGAACCTTGCGTAGCCTTTATTCTTTTTATTCTCTGAGGGACACGGTTTTTACTCGTAGATGTGTCAAAACATGCATTTCGCTTTCTTTTAGGCACGGAATTACACGGATTTACACGGTTTTCTTCTTGATTAATCCGTGAAATTCCGTGTAATCCGTGCCTAAAATCTATCATTATGTCGGTCCCTTTTCGTTTTTGACACACCTCCACCCCCTTTTAACTCCTAATTTCGTTCAATGAGAAAGTTGTGTCTGAGGAATATTCCGTATAATTTTCTTTGAACTTGTGTTTTTTAGTGTAGGGTAGGACCCCACAAAAAAACAGACATTTATTCTGTGTTCTTACCTTGTGCTTTCCACTTTCGCGGGTCAGCGGATATTTCGGGAGAGTAAGAAGAATTGTCGCAAAGTGATAATCGAATCTCTCTGTAGATTTTAATATTTTGCAATTCCGGTACACGGCTTTTTCATTTACGGTCGGCTGATAACTCCTTTTAACTCCTCTCACTCTCTTAAATGAGCCGTTCACTTTCTGTCAGGCAAAAATGTGAGGTGTTGGTAAACACGTGTTCCGTTATGTTTTGAAGTGATCTTGCATACTTCGGAAATTTCCCGGCTTATCCGAACAACAATGTGAAGCAACTTCCTTTTCCCACGACAGACTGCACTGTGATGTTCCCGCCGTGCCGGTTCATTACCTGTTTGCATAGACTGAGTCCGATACCCGAACCGGAAGGTTTGGTGGTGAAGAAGGGGACAAAAATCTTGTCTTGTACTTCCGGCAGGATGCCATCGCCGTTGTCGCTGACGGTGATAAGGCATTGCCAGGAGAAGACGGGCTGCATCTTCACTTCTATCCGGGGAGAGGCCTTCTTACCGCAAGCCTCTTTGGCGTTCTTGAGCAGGTTAATCAGCACCTGTTCTATCTGCGACCGGTCTATCTGGAGCGTGCGGTCGGTTTCGGGAAGTTCGATGTGGATGTACGTTTCGGGGAAAAGTTTCTGCAAGTCTTGCAACAGCTCGCGGACGGAGACCGGACGGCGGACGGGGGCGGGGAGTCTGGTCAGTTTCCGGTAGTTCTCCACAAATTCCAGCAAGCCCTTGCTGCGCCGATGGATGGCCTGCATGCCTTGTCGCAGCACGGGATAATTCTTTTCGTTGAGTTCCCGTTCGCTCAGAGTTTCGGAAAGGGAGATGATGGGAGTGATGGAGTTCATGATTTCGTGGGTCAGCACCCGTATCAGCTTTTGCCAGGCTTCCATCTCGTTGCGCTCCAGGATGCGGGTACGGAAGTTCTTCATCGCTTCGGAAAGTTCGTCCACCATCTCCTCCATCGAGCGGTTCTTGTAGGGAGAACGGAAGGAGAGCATCATGTCGTCGTAGCGCAGGCTTTCGGCAAGGTGGCGCATCATGCGCACCTGCATCATTTGCAGGCGGTACAGGTGGATGGCTATTGCCAGCCATATCAGGAAAGACATCCCGGCGCTGAACCACAACTCTGCTTTTGCCAGCAGGTAGATGCCGACCGAGAGCAAGGCGATGCCGATGATGTGCAGCGCCACAATCCATGAATACCGTCTCATAAGCCTAATTTTTCAAGTTTCCGATAAAGGGCGAAGCGGGTGATGCCTAAGTATTCGGCGGCACGGGTCACGTTACCTTCGCTGAGCCGCATGGCGCGTTCCACCGCCTGCCGTTCCAGCTGTTCCAGGTTGAGGACTTCCGTCTCTTCCTTCTTCGGACGGGAAGCCGAAGTATGGAACACGAAGTTCTCCGGTCGGAGCATGGCGCCGTCACCCAATATCACGGCCCGTTCCATGGTGTGCTGCAACTCGCGCACATTGCCCGGCCAGGCATATTTCAGCAGTTTCTGTTTCACCTCACGGGTCAGTCCGCGCATCTCCTTCTGGTACTTGCGGGCATAGCGTTGCAGGAAGTGCTCGGCAAGCAGCAGGATGTCGTTTCCGCGTTCTCGTAGGGGAGGGATGTGGAGTTCGATGGTATTGATGCGGTAGAGCAGGTCTTGGCGGAAAGCTCCTTCGTCCACCAGCCGGCGGATGTCGGCATTGGTGGCGCAGATGAGCCGTACATCAATGGGCAAGGTTTGCGTACTGCCTAATCGGCTGATGCAACGTTTTTCGATAGCGGTCAGCAGCTTTGCCTGCATGGGTAGGGAGAGGTTGCCTATCTCGTCCAGAAACAGCGTGCCACCGGTTGCTACCTCCATGCGTCCCGCCTTTGCTTTCCGTGCGTCGGTGAAGGCACCTTTTTCGTAGCCGAACAATTCGCTTTCAAACAATTGTTCGGGGATGCTGCCCAAATCTATCGTGACAAAGGGTTTGCCATAACGGGGCGAATTGCGGTAGAGCAGGTGGGCAATGACGTCTTTCCCGGTTCCATTTTCACCCAATATAAGGATGTTAGCATCCGTGTCGCGCAACTTCTCTACGGTGGAGAAGACTTGCTGCATGACGGGAGAATCGCCTATGATTCTCTCTTCAGAACCTCCTGCCGTGGCGTTGCTTAACACCTCCACCTGTTCTTTCAGCAGGCTGATTTCTGTCTGTGAACGGCGTAGCTTCATGCCGGAAGAGAGGGTGGCAAGCAGTTTCTCTTTCTCCCACGGTTTGGGGATGAAGTCTGTGGCACCCGCCTTGATGGCACGCACTGCCTTGTCCGTGTCTGCGTAGGCAGTCATGAAGATGACTACTGCCTGCGGGTCGATGGTTAGAATCTGTTTCAGGCTGTCGAAGCCTTCCTGCCCGCTGATGGCATCACGGCTGAAATTCATATCCAGCAGAATGATGTCCGGCTGAAAGGTGTTCATGAAGTACTCGATGCGTTCGGGGGTCACGGCTACCTTCACCTTCTCGGCGTATGGTTCGAGAAGGAGATTCAAGGCGAAGAGGACATCTTCGTTGTCATCTACGATTAAAATTTTGCCTAATTGTTCCATTTATATATAATGTATATTCCACTTATATTTAGATTCACTGATGTAACGATTCAGTTCCCTACCCAATGAAATTCGACTTTTTGTAGGGATGTACTTTGATACATCCGCATTCATTTACATGTTGGTTGCCGACATTTTGGCTGCACCGAGGTGCAGCCCTACATTGATTAGGCATATACCATTCGGGGGACAAAGATACACATAATATTCATGTATTGTGTGTGCACTATCGCACTATTTTCGTGCGATAGTGCACGCAATAGTAATGCTTTGCTATTTTATAAATCATTGTGATATAAATGCTTGCATCTTTGGCACGGTATTTGATTCTTCTACAATAAAGAAAACGAACTATGCAACGGAATATACTTTTATTATGGATTGCCTTCCACTTGCTGCCGGATGCCTTCGCACAAGAACAGACGCTGGAACTGACCTTGGGAGAAACCATCGAGCAGGCACGCCGCCAGTCGCCCGACGCGCAGAACGCTCGCCACAGCCTCCGTTCCGCCTATTGGAACTACAAGTATTATTGTGCCAACTACCTGCCCACGCTTACGCTGACCTCCAACCCTTATCTGGATCGTGCCATCAACAAGGTGACACAGAGCGACGGCAACGTCAAGTTTGTAGAGCAGAACCTATTGAGCACCGACCTCACCCTGAGCCTGACCCAAAACGTGCCCTGGACCGGAGGAACCTTCTTCGTAGAAACTGCCGCGCAGCGACTCGACCTCTTCAGTAGCGACACCTATTCCTGGCAGACCTCGCCCATCAACGTCGGCTACCGCCAATCCCTGTTCGGCTACAACAGCCTGAAGTGGGACCGCCGCATCGAGCCTATCCGCTACCGCGAAGCCAAAAAGACGTATGTGGAGACCCTGGAGCTGGTGGCCGCCCGTGCCACGGAGAAGTTTTTCAGCCTGGCCAAAGCACAAAGCAACTACGAGACCGCCAATGCCAACTATGCCAATGCCGACACCTTATATATATATGCGCAAGGACGCTACAACATCGGCACCATCAGCGAGAACGAGATGTTGCAACTGGAGCTGAACAAGCTGACCGAAGAGACCAACTGCATGAACGCCCGTATCGAGGTGGAGAACTGCATGCAGGAGCTTCGCTCTTACCTCGGCATCCAGGAAGACCTGCTGCTACAGGTGAAGATAGATAGTGAAGTGCCCGACCTGCACATCGACCTGGGCACCGCCTTGATGCTGGCCAACGAAAACAGCCCGGAGATTCAGAACATGCTACGCCGCAAAATGGAGAGCGAGAGTGCCGTGGCACGCGCCAAGGCCAATGCCGGACTAAAGGCGGACATCTACCTGCGCTTCGGCCTGACGCAGACGGCCGACAAGCTGAAAGATGCCTACCGCGACCCGTTGGAACAGCAGTACGTCAGCCTGGGTATCACCCTCCCCATCCTGGACTGGGGACGCGGCAGGGGACAGGTGCGCGTGGCACGCTCCAACCGCGACCTTGTACATACACAGGTGGAGCAGGACAAGACGGACTTCGACCTGAACGTGCGCAAGCTCGTCAAGCAGTTCAACCTGCAAGCGCAGCGCGTCAGCATCGCCGCACGCACGGACAACACCGCCCAGCGCCGTGCTGAAGTGGCGCGCAAGCTCTATCTGCTCGGGAAGTCGTCCATACTCGACTTGAACGCCTCTGTCACCGAGAAGGATGCCGCCCGGCGGAACTACATCTCGGCCTTGCACAACTTCTGGAGCCTGTACTACACACTGAGAAGTATCACGCTGTATGACTTCGAGAAGCGCATCACCTTGACGGAAGACTTGGAAAACGTGATTAACAACAAGGATATGCTGCATGAGGCGCCCCAACTCCGTACCTCAACGCAGGAAAGAACGTACCTTAAAGAGGAATCATCCTAATTGATTTATAAAATCAGTCCCACTGATAATAGAAATCAGTCAGACTGATTTATGGAATCAGTCTGATTGATTCTATACTAAGATGCCTTCTTAACCTGATAAACACGAAACATCAACCCAATCAAGCCTATACATCATGGATATTAAAATAGAAAAGAAACCCTGGTACATCCGTTACCGCTACTACCTGGCAGCAGGCGTAGCCTTCCTCGCCTTCCTGATTTATGTCATCACCCTTTCGCTCGGCCCCAGCAAGCTGCGCGTCGAGCAGGACAACATCCAGATAGCCGAAGTGAAAAAAGGCAAGTTCATGGAGTATGTAGATGTGGAGGGGCTGATTCAGCCCATCCTGACCATCAAGATCAATGCCCGTGAAGCCGGAAGCGTGGACCGCATCATCGGGGAGGAGGGAAGCCTGCTACGGCAGGGAGACACCATCCTCGTGCTGGAGAACCCCGACCTGCTGCGCAGCATCGAGGACCAGCGCGACGACTGGGAGAAACAGCTCATCACCTACCGCGAAAAGGAGATTGAGATGGAGCAGAAGAGCCTGAACCTGCAACAGCAGGCCTTGCAGACCGATTACGACCTCGACCGCCTGCGCAAGAGCTTCGCCCTGGACCAAGAGGAGTACCGCATGGGCATCAAGAGCAAAGCGCAGCTCGAAGTCTCCGAAGACGAATATAATTATAAGGTAAAGAATGCCCGTCTTCAGCGCGAAAGCCTCCGGCACGACTCTGCCGTCACCATCATCCGCAAAGACCTCCTCAGGAACGACCGCGAAAGGGAGCGGAAGAAGTACGAACGTGCCTGCGAACGTCTGGGCAATCTGGTAGTGAAGGCTCCCGTCGCCGGGCAACTCAGCTTCGTCCGGGTGACTCCGGGTCAGCAGGTCTCTTCCGGCGAAAGCATCGCGGAAATCAAAGTGCTGGACCAGTACAAGGTACACACTGCCCTGAGTGAATACTACATCGACCGCATCACCACGGGGCTGCCGGCCACCATCCTTTATCAGGGAAAGAAGTATCCGCTGCGCATCACGAAAGTGGTTCCCGAGGTGAAGGACCGCACGTTTGATGTGGACCTCGTCTTTACCGGCGACATGCCCGACAATGTGCGTGTGGGCAAGAGCTTCCGGGTGCAGATAGAGCTGGGACAACCGGAGGAGGCGCTTGTCATTCCGCGCGGCAACTTCTACCAGAATACCGGCGGCCAGTGGATTTACAAGCTGAATGACTCGAAGACCAAAGCCGTGCGCGTGCCGCTCGCCATCGGTCGCCAGAATCCGCAACAATACGAGGTGACGGAAGGTTTGCAGCCCGGAGATTGGGTAATTACGACGGGATATGATACCTTTGGGGAGGCGGAAAAGCTGATATTGAAATAAAATAGAAATACCATGAAGCAAATAGTTTTAGCCATAGGCACCTTGCTGAAGTTCAAGGCATATACCCTGATCAATATCTTGGGGCTTGCCTTGAGCCTTGCCTGCGTGTTCACCATTGCCCGATACATCCATCAGGAAAACACGGTGAACCGTTGTTTTCCCGAGTACGATCGCATCTGTATGGTGAAAGTCTTTGCCAGCAATGGCGAACACTTCATGGGAGGCTACCAATCGGGATTGGAAGAAGACCCTGCTGTGGAACAATATACGGCGATTTACCAGCAGTCGGATATGGCACTCCTGTTCGGCAAGCAGGAGATTCGGACGACTGCCTTTTCCGTGGACAGCACCTTCTTCAAACTCTTTCCCTACAAGGTGATTGCCGGAAGCGGAAAGATTGTCCGCCCAAGGGATGTCATCATCACCCGTTCCTTTTGGGAAAAGCGGCTGGGAGGAAGAAACGTCATAGGTGCCACCTTCCAAAACTCCAATCGGAAGAAATTTACCATTGTAGGCATTGTGGATGACCCGGCTACCAAGACTTCGTGGAATCCGGAACTGTTCATGTCGGACGAATTGGACGAATTCCTTTTCTACCAGCCTATCTACGCTCTGCTGATGACACCGGGCATGGACATCAGGCGACTGAACGAGAAGTATTTCCAAGAACGTCCTCGCAGCAAATGGAGCACTTACGAGAAGGTGCGCTATCAATACTTGCCGCTGAAAGAGTGGTACTACGACAGCGACCACGGCTCCAACAGCCATAACTACCGGTATGGCAGCAAGAGCTACATACGGGTGTTGCTGGCAGTGGCATTCTTGGTGGGCATCATTGGGCTGCTGAATTTCATCAACATCTATACGGTCATCATGTCCAAGCGCTCTCGCGAGTTTGGCGTGAAGAAAGTGTTCGGTGCAGGCAAGCGTGACATCTTCCTGCAAATCTATGTCGAGAACGTCTTGCTGACAGGCTTTGCGCTGTTTCTTTGCTGGACGTTCATCGAAATTAGCAAAACGTTCTTCTTCAATGAACTCTACATCCCCATCGCGACGGATTCGAGGTTCGACAGGAAAGTGTCTGCTGTTGTACTCGGGGGACTTCCGCTGCTGACAACGCTCTATCCGTTCCTGCGTTACAGCTATGGCAATCCGGTCAATTCCATCCGCGAACTGGCATCCTCACGCTTCTCCACACGGTCGCGTCTGACGCTGCTCTGCTTCCAATATGCCGTCACTATATTC
>NZ_JAICZW010000036.1 GCF_029057325.1 Bacteroides sp.
CAAGTGTCTGTCAAACCGGGGTATATAGGGGAAATTGCAGAAGTTATTTCTTTGCTGATTTTATTCCGCCAACAGGTTAAATCATCCCAATGGATTCTATCCTTTTCTACGAAGAAAACACGGTTCAGCCTCGACTTCGATAACGGGAAGACAGCGACTTAGGAATTCTTTAAAAGATCGTCTCTACTTTGTTCTTTTGGAAAAAAGCAATACCTTTGCGGAAATTTTAAATCGGACCAATGAGAATGTAATAATAAAACCTCCGCATCTATCATTTTTTTATTTTCAAAGGCGCAAGTCTGCACTTGTGCCAAAGTCGTTTTATTCTTTATATTCAACTGGTTTGTCATGAGTATTCAAATTCAGAATCTTACATATATCCATCCTGATAAGGAAATCCTTTTTCAGAATCTCACTTTCTCCATCGCTTCCCATGCCCGGTGTGCGATTATCGGAGAAAACGGTGTCGGAAAATCAACCCTTTTACAAATCATAGCCCATAAACTGAAACCGGCATCCGGTACGGTTGCCGAAGAGGAAACTCCCTATTTCGTGCCGCAGCATTTGGGGCAATACAATGAGCGGACAGTTGCCGAAGCGCTGGATGTTTCAAGGGAGCTGGATGCCTTGCATGCCATCTTGCGGGGAGAGGTCACGGAAGAAAACCTCGCATGCCTGAATGAGAAATGGGACCTGGAAGAACAGGTAACGGCTGCTCTCGGCAAGTGGGATTTGTCCCACGTCTCGCCAGACACGCCGATGCGCGAATTAAGCGGAGGAGAGAAGACGAAAGTCTTTCTGGCAGGAATCACACTGCACCGTCCGGGGCTGGTCTTGCTGGACGAACCTACCAATCATTTGGACTTGGCAGGCAGGGAAAAGGTGTACGCTTTCCTTGCGGCGTTTCCCGGGACCATCGTGGTAGTCAGCCACGACAGGACTTTGCTGAACCGGATGTCGGCAATGTATGAAATGTCTGCCGACGGCATCCGCTTCTATCCCATGAATTACAATGCTTACAAAGAGTGGAAAGAGGCGGAGCTTCAATCGAAAACGGCACAACTGGAGAACCGGAAGAAAGAGCTGAAGAAGGCGCAGAAAGAGGCGAAAGAGGCGATGGAACGCCAACAGAAACACAATGTGCGCGGCGAGAAGCAGAGCGAGAAGAAGGGCATCGCCCGCATCGCCATGGGAAACCTGCAAAACAGAGCGGAGAACTCAACCGCCAAACTCAGCAAGGTGAAGCAGGAGAAGCTTCAGGGGATGAACGAGGAAATCCGGACAATCAGGTCGTCCATCAGCCTGGCAAGCACTATCAAGATAGACTTCCACTCTTCCACGCTCCATGCAGGACGGAAGATGATAGAGGCAAAGGGGATGAACTTTGCATATCCCGGTATGCCGCCGTTATGGGGACAGGGATTGGAGTTCACCGTTTACAGCGGAGAGCGCATCAGGCTGACGGGCGCCAACGGAAGCGGAAAGAGCACGCTGCTCGAATTGATGGTGGGCTTGAAGAATCCGACAGAAGGCACCATCCATAGGGCCGACAATTTGAACTATGTCTATCTGGACCAGGAGTATTCTCTTATCCGAAATGACCGGACCATTCTGGAGCAAGTCACGGCGTTCAATGCCACCGCCCTACAGGAACACGAGATAAAGATATGCCTGAACCGTTTCCTCTTCACGCAAGCGATGTGGGACAAGCGATGCGCCTGCCTGAGCGGGGGCGAACGGATGAGGCTGGCGCTTTGCTGCCTGATGGTGGGCAGGAACACGCCGGATATCATCATCGCGGACGAGCCTACCAACAACATTGACATCGTGAACGTCAATATACTGACCTCCATCTTGAAGGAGTATCACGGTACCTTGATTGTGGTCAGCCACGACGTGGTTTTCCTTGACGAACTGTCTGTAGAAAAAGAGATTTCCTTGACGAAACCTTGTGTACCTTCTTGCTAAATACTACTTTTGCCGCCGGTATTAGTTAAAAATTAAAAGATTGTAAGTATGAATTTACCAGAAGATCCGGTGATGCTGTATAGCTTCATCAACATGAAATTGCGAGATTTCTATCCTTCGCTGGATGCCCTTTGCGAGGATATGAATGTAGAAAAGGATGACATCGTACAAAAGCTGAAAGCCGTAGGGTTTGAGTATAGCCCGGAGAAGAACAGGTTTTGGTAAATAGGCGGTGTGTCTGAATACGAAATGGCATGCAGATGACGCGGATTTAGCAGATAGACGCAGATTATGATTTGTAAATTAAAAAATATCTGCGTTCATCCGCTAAATCCGCGTGCCATTCTTTTTCTTATTTGCAGGTCCTTATTTCGCCAAATCGCCTATTTCATCCAGGTTCTTCCGGATGTCATTGTCGTTCAGCTCGTAGTTCACCAAGTCGCCAGAGAGATACTTGTCGTAAGATGCCATATCGACAAGTCCGTGGCCGGAGAGGTTGAACAGAATGACTTTCTCCTCGCCCGACTCTTTGCATTGCTTTGCTTCGCGGATGGCAGCGGCAATGGCATGGCAAGACTCCGGTGCCGGTATAATGCCTTCCACTTGTGCGAACAGCATGCCGGCATCAAACGATTCCAACTGTTGAATATCTACCGCTTCCATCAGTCCGTCTTTCAGCAATTGCGACACAATGACGCCCGCACCGTGGTAACGCAAACCACCCGCATGGATATTGGCGGGAGCGAAGTTGTGCCCCAAGGTGAACATCGGCAGCAGGGGGGTGTAGCCTGCCTCGTCGCCAAAGTCGTACTGGAACTTGCCGCGTGTCAGTTTGGGACAAGAGGCAGGTTCGGCGGCAACGAAACGGGTCTTCTTGCCTTCGAGGATGTTGTGTCGCATGAAGGGGAAGGAGATGCCGCCGAAGTTGGAACCACCGCCAAAGCAGCCGATAACCACATCGGGATATTCGCCTGCCATCGCCATCTGCTTTTCTGCCTCCAGACCGATAACCGTCTGGTGCAAAGTGACGTGGCTCAGCACGGAACCGAGGGTGTATTTGCAATTCGGCGTGGTGCGTGCCAATTCGATGGCCTCGGAGATGGCGGTACCCAGCGAACCTTGGTGATTGGGATATTTAGTCAGAACGTCTTTTCCGGCACGGGTGGACATGGAGGGCGAAGGAGTGACCTGTGCGCCGAAAGTCTGCATCATGCTGCGGCGGTAAGGCTTTTGCTCGTAGCTGACCTTCACCTGATAGACGGCAGCTTCCAGTCCGAAAAGGCGTGCGGCGTATGACAACGAGGCTCCCCATTGTCCGGCACCCGTTTCGGTAGTCACGTTGGTCACACCTTCCTGCTTGCAGTAGTAAGCCTGCGGAATGGCGGAGTTCAGTTTGTGCGACCCCATCGGGCTGACACTCTCGTTCTTGAAATAGATGTGTGCCGGGGTATCCAGTGCTTTCTCCAGTCCGTAGGCACGCACCAACGGGGTGCTGCGGTAATACTTGTACATTTCGCGCACCTCTTCGGGGATTTCAATCCAGGCATCCGTCTGGTTCAACTCCTGCCGGCACAATTCTTCGGCAAAGATGGGAAACATGTCTTCCGGCTTCAGCGGTTGCTTGGTGGCAGGGTTGAGCGGCGACATCGGTTTGTTCACCATATCTGCCTGTATGTTGTACCAATAGTGTGGAATCTCCTCTTCGGGAAGGATAAATCTTTTTGTTTTGTTGCTCATAATGGTTATTACTTATTTTATAATCAGTGGGCAAATGTAGCCATTATTTTTAAATCCATCTTATTATTACCGCATTTTTACTAACTTTGTCCGGTTCAAAAATATGACAAGATTCAGCATGAAAAAGAAAAAAGTACTCATCGGAGCATCCATCGCATTGCTTCTCGTCTGCGCAGCTTGTGCAGGAACCATCTACTACTACCTGTTCGCCCCGCAATTCCATCCGCATAAGACCGCCTTCGTCCATATAGATCGCGATGATACCATAGACTCTGTATATAATAAGGTAAAGAGTCAGGGGCATCCCAAGCAATTTGCAGGTTTCCGCTGGATGGCACAATACCGGAAGTACCCCCAAAACATCCACACCGGACGCTACGCCATACGCAACGGCGAAAATGTATATCATGTATTCAGCCGTTTCTACCGCGGTTACCAAGAGCCCATGAACCTGACCATCGGAAGTGTACGGACTTTAGACCGACTGGCACGTAGCGTAGGCAGACAGCTGATGATTGACTCTGCCGAAATAGCCCGAACGATGAACGATTCCGTTTTTCAACAAAAGTTGGGCTACAACAAAGAGACAATACCCGGCCTCTTTATTCCCGAAACCTACCAAGTGTATTGGAACATGAGCGTGGAAGCGTTCTTCGAGCGGATGCAGCAGGAACACCAGCGCTTCTGGAATAAAGAACGGCTGGAGAAGGCCGCCGCCCTCGGAATGACTCCGACAGAAGTCAGCACCCTCGCCTCCATTGTCGAAGAAGAGACCAACAACGCCGCCG
>NZ_JAICZW010000037.1 GCF_029057325.1 Bacteroides sp.
ATAAATCCTCTTTCCTTTGCATTACCCCGGTTTCTCGCCTGTCCTCATTTGGCTTCGCAAACGCCTTATTGACAGGCATTACGAAGGCATTTGTCCCTTTTTATTCGTCTTTTCCAAAGATTTTCCGTAACTATTTAGAATTTTAATTCAACCAACGAGTCTTATTTATATTCAATAAGGAAATCTGTCACAAGATTTTGCCCCATCCCATTCTTTCCGCCAATAAACCATATACTTCTTCTTGGTGAATCACCCCTCCCTTTTCACGCGCCATCTGCATATACTCTTCCCTCTTTCGCTTTGATACCACCGCAATATCTGCAAAAGCCAACCGACCGCATGGTACGGCAACTTGCATACAGCACAAAATGAATGGCGAATGAAAAGGAAACAAGATGACAGGAACCAACTTAATCATGCAAAAAAAAGGGAAGTCTCACGACTTCCACAATTCTTCTAACCTTAAATCTAAATCTCTATGAAAAAAACGTGCGGCAAATATAAGGTTTTATCATTAGTAATAAATGATATAAGGGAAATATACTGAAAAAAATTAAGATTTATTAAAAGAAGCATCCAAAGAATCATTCGCAGCCAATCGCTTTCAGTAACTCCGCATAGATAGAATTCTGTTTCAACAGGTGAGGCACTCCCACGATAAACATCTGCTTACGGGCACGGGTAAGCGCCACATTTAGCTTTCGGTCAATCCATACGCCGTTCTCTTCCGTCAGATTCGCCAGAAACTTCAGCTGATAGGTACGATTCACACAGAAAGAGTAAATGATGACATCCCGCTCACTGCCTTGAAAGCGTTCTACCGTATCTACCAATATATCGTTCAAAACAGGAATGCCTAAAGCGGCAATTTCCTTCTTGATCAAGGCTATCTGGCTGCGATAAGGAGTGATGACACCCAATGTGACGGAAGATTGGAAACCGGAAGTGGCAACGTATTGACGATACACCGCCGCCGCCAGCCTGGCTACCAGCCGCGCCTCCGAATGGTTCATCTTGGCAGACTGCGCCGACGGTTCGGGCACGGAAGGCAAAAACGCCACACGGCGGGTCAGCAAAGGGGCAAACTCACAATCGCCCAACTCCGGCGAGAGGGCAAGCGCGCCTTGCTGGTGGGGCAAGCCGACCGGTTCCAGCAAGCCACCGTAGAACGCCCGGTTGGGAAACATCGCCACCTCCACGTTCATACGCCCCTGCCGGCAGAGCATGTCGTAAGAGCGATTGGGGGTAAGGGAGGAGGGATAGGCAGCCGATAAGGGGCCTTGTGCAGCAAGATTCCGGTACAAACGTTCGAAAAGGGAGTCTTTCAGATTGTAGAGCCCGATAGCCCTCAACGCCTCATCGCACACCTCCGACTGCTCGGCAGCCTGCAACACAACGGCGGGAAGCTGCTTATGGTCACCTATCAAGATAAACTTGCCGATGGCATCCGCTCCCGCCGGATTGCGGGTGCAGAGCAGTCCCAACAATTGCGGCTCCAATATCTGGGTGGCCTCATCCACAATCGCCACATCGAACGTCTTCAGGCGGAAGAGTTCGGTTTTGGCAGAAAGCGTGGCAACTGTGCCTACAAAAACACGGCAACGGGCAATGCGTTCCTGTACCTGGCGACGGGTGGCACACCCCTCCAACATATTCTCTATCAGATAAGGGCGAAACAGCTCATCGCACGAGAGCTCGCTACCGATGCGGATAAAGTCGATCTTCGGCGTAATGGCGGCCAACGCCTTGCTGATTTCGTCCACGGCACGGTTGGTGTAGGAGAGCAACAGAATCTGCTTCCCCTCCTTGTAAAAAGCCTCCACCATTCCACGCAATGCCCGGGAGGTCTTGCCCGTGCCCGGAGGGCCGATGAGGAGAAAATAGTCTTGTGCCGCCCGCGCCTTCAAGATGATTCGGGCAAAGGCATCCTCCGAAGTGGCTGCAATCGGACCGTCCAGCGAGGTGTCAAATTCAGGAGGCCGCTGTCCCAACAGCAAATCGCGCCGACGCTGTGTTGCGGAAAGGAAAATGGAAAGTCCCAGATACATGCTGCGGAAAGAGGTATCCATCGAATCGTGCTCAACGGCATAACGACTATCGACAGGCAATACCCTCGCATTCTGCTGGGTGGCACGAAGACGGATGCAGACTTCATCGTCGGAGATACGTTCGATGTTGCCTTTGAACACCATTTTATTGGTCACATTGTCGGTCAGCGCATTCCGCTCGTAGAGCACCACCGCATCTCCCTGCCGGAAATTGGGGAGCACCGATTCCTGCCGGGCAGTCGTCTCCCGGTTAATCTTGAATGAGATATAGGGCTTGTGTGCGTCTGCCGCATGGCTCTCCCCGATAGTCAGGTCAAAGAGAATCTCTCCTGCCTCGCATTTTTCGGCCAGCGTGGCAAGCCAAAGCGCGGAGGCTCCGGTGCGCCCCTCATAGTCCACATCACCCGACTTGGAGGTGTAGAGCTCTTTGGTAATGAAGTTGTAGAGTGTATAAAAATAGCTCTGTTCCAACGAAGAGAGCGCACGGATGCGTTGCGCCACGGCATCGATGGAGGGATAGAGGAAACGCTTCCACAAGGTGTTGTCCAGGCCGCGCTCGTTCAGCGTATCGGGATGGATGGCCCGCAGCCGTTCTGCCGTATAGTGAGGGCTGTTACGCAACTGGATGCCATATTCGTTGGCGACAATCCGGTTGCGCACGTCCATCGCCCGACGAACCAATGCCCACGAAGAACGTGCCGGATAGAGCAACGGATAACGGGTATAGAACAGATACGCCTTGACGTAGCGGTGGTCTTTCTCCATCGAGTATTCCAACACCGCCTGATAGAGCATCATCTGCACCAGGTTGTTCTCTTTGGGCGCCACCTTTCCACGGATGGAATACTCATCGGCCTTGCCGGACTTCATTTCAATGAACGAGGTCATATCGCGCTGCATATAGTCCAGACGTCCCTGCAAGCCCAATGCCTCGCAGATGTACGAAGGTTCCAGCACAGCATCCGTCTTGTCCAGCCCGTAGCCGGAAGCACGGAAAGTCTCTGTCACGGTCCGGCGGATATTTTCGAAATGGAGCTTGCAACCGGCGAAAAACTCCGCTTCCTTCTCCCTGTCACGCAGGTCGGCACACGCCGCCAGTTCGATGGGATAGGAACGGAACGCCTTCTTCATGCACGACAGATAGTCTGGCTCTCCTTTAGCATGAATCCATTCGTCCAGAAAGAGGTTGGCAATGTTACCCAACAGCAACGGGCGGGTATTGTCCGGTGTCTGAAGACGTGCCAGCATATAGTTGGCCGGATGATGCCCGTACTCCTTGAAACATTCGGCAAGCGAACTGATGTCTATCAGGTAATCCGGCTCCAGTATAATGAAAGAGGGGGTCAGCACACCGGCTTCGTCGATTGCCACATCCAGCAGGTTGACTTGCGCATGCCGCCACAGGAGCTGGCAGGTTTCGGCAAACTCCTCATTCACCTGAGGCACATTGTAGCGGACACGCAACGGCTCATCCGCCACGGTATCTACAGGCGACACATACAGATAGGTATCATCGGCATACTGGAAACTGACACGCATCCGCCTCATCCGTTCTTTGGCAGGGGGAGCCACTATATATGTGGCATCCGCACGGGGCAACAGGCGATAGAGTTCGGCAGGAATCCCCTCCCCCGTCAGCCGTTTGACGAAGAATGCCAGCGTTTTGGCATCGCGCAACAATTGTTCCCGTTGCGGCTCCGCCTGCCGGTTCAGAATGGCATTGGAAGTCAGTCGGAAGGTGTGCAACCGATTCTGCTCCGCCACGGAAAGTCCCAACTTTGAAGACACGAAACTGATACGTGCCGACAGGTCTGTCATTTGCAACGAACCGTCGGGCATCTGCGTGCGGCACAAGCGTTCCAGCAACTCACGCATCTGCCGGTAAGCGGCATCCAACGGGAAGTCTCCTTCGCGACATACCGCCCACAGCGTATCATAATACTCCTTTATCTCTCCATTCACTTCTTTGTCCCTTGTATCTCGTCACTCGTCACTTGTCACTTCCTTATCTCTTATCATCAGGATGCTCAACTCATAGAGCATGTAGAGCGGCACCGCCACTACGGTCAGTGTAAACGGGTCGCCGGTCGGGGTAATGACGGCAGCGGCAATCACTATCACGACAATGGCATGGCGACGGTAGTTTCTCAGGAAGGTCTTATGCACCAGCCCCAATAGGGAGAGTAGCCACGTCACCAGAGGCAACTCGAATGCCAGCCCCATGCAGAGCACCAGCATCATGAAGTTGTCTATATATGAATTCAAGGAAATCTGATTCTCGATAGCGGCACTCAACTGATAAGTGGAGAGAAAGCGAAGCGTCAGCGGATAGACCATGAAGTAGCCCAACAACACCCCCACAAAGAACATCACCGTGCCAATCGCCAACGCCTTTTTCACCCCCTTTCGCTCATGCGGATAGAGTGCCGGACTGACAAACCTCCACACCTCATAAAAGAGGTAAGGAGCAGCCGTCACTACAGACATCCAGAATGCCGTGGACATGTGCACAAAGAAGGGGGCGGCCAGATTGATGTTGACCAGCTTCACGTGAAACTCTTGTGTGAAGAACTCGTCGTGGAGGTCGAGCTCCTGCCCTATCCAGCGCAACAGGTCGTAGAAAACGAAATCGTTGTGGCAAGGAGCCAATATCACCTCGTCAAACAGATAGGGCATCGCTATGAAATAGCCGACAGCCAATACAAACCATACACCCAACACCCGAAACAGCACCCGGCGAAGTTCCTCCAGATGATCCCAAAAGGTCAGTTCTTTTTCTGCCACTATTTATCCAAATCTTCTTTCGCCTTGTCAATTTCTTCCTTCGCCTCGTTCACTCCTTCCTTGAAGCTTCGCACGCCTTTGCCCAATCCACGCATCAGCTCAGGTATTTTCTTGCCGCCAAACAGCAACAAGATGACCAACGCAATGATAATCCATTCGGAACCACTGGGCAAAAAGCCCAATAATAGTAAGTTTGTCATAATCGCAATAGAATTAAATTGAATGCAAAGATAGAAAAAGGAATGATGAATGAAGAATGATGAATGAAGAATTAGTGACAGATTCCTCACTCTTTATTCCTCACTCAGCATTATTCCTGATAGTACACCCTCTTCACCCGCGTCGAAACACTGGTCAGCACTTCGTAAGGAATGGTATCGAGCGCATCGGAAAGCACAGTGATGGGCAGGTGGTCGCCAAAGATCTCCACACTGTCGCCCTCCTTGCAGTCAATGCCCGTTACGTCAATCATACAGACATCCATACAGATGTTGCCTACGTATGGAGCTTTCTGTCCGTTTACCAGACAGTAAGCGTGCCCGACGCCCAAATGGCGGTTCAATCCGTCGGCATAGCCGATGGGAATGGCGGCAATGCGCGACGGGCGTTCCAGACGCCCCTTGCGGCTATAGCCTACCGTATCTTCCTGAGGCACATCACGTATCTGGAGAATGGTGGTCTTCAAAGTACTTACATTGTTCAGTATGGAGTTGTCGATAGGACTGATTCCGTAAAGGCCGATGCCCAAACGAACCATGTCGAACTGCGCCCCCGGGAAACGTTCGATGCCCGCAGAGTTGCAGATATGGCGAAGTATCTTATGCGCGAAAGCCCCCTGCAACGTCGCGGACGCCTTTTCAAACGTCTCTATCTGCTGACGCGTAAAAGCATCGAACTGCGCCGAATCGCTTCCCACCAAATGAGAGAACACGGAGCGTGCGATAACCGCATTCTGTCCCTTCAACCGTTCTATCAACTGCGGGACATCCGCCGGCGCAAAGCCTAACCGGTGCATGCCCGTATCCAGTTTGATGTGGACCGGGAAATTCGTGACACCCTCTTTCTCCGCCTCCTTTATCAGCGCATCGAGCAGTTGGAAGCTATATACCTCCGGCTCCAGCTTGTAGTCGAACATCGTCTTGAACGCCGTCATCTCCGGATTCATAATGATGATGCTTGCCGTGATTCCCGCTTTCCGGAGTTCGGAGCCTTCGTCCGCCACTGCCACCGCCAGGTAGTCCACCCGATGTTCCTGCAACGTTTTGGCTATCTCATACGAACCGGCACCGTAGGCAGAGGCCTTCACCATACACACCATTTTGGTTTCCGGCTTCAGCTTGCTGCGATAATGGTTCAAGTTGGCCACCATGGCACCCAGGTTGACTTCCAATATCGTCTCGTGCACCTTCTTCTCCAACAGCTCCGTCAAGGCATCAAAGCCGAACTTGCGTGCGCCCTTAATCAGGATGATTTCATTCTCAAGGCGGAGCTCTCCCCGCCCGATGGCGCGCATCAGGCTTTCCGTATCGGGATAAAAATCCTTTTCGATGTCGAAGCGTGCCGCGCACGATGACATCTCATGCCCCACGCCGATGATGCGCTCTATGCCGTGACTGCCCACCAACTGAGCCACCTGCCGGTAAAGAATGGAGGCATTTTGTCCCGTCTCCAGAATATCCGAAAGAATCAGCGTCCGCTTCAAGCCATTGGCCTGCGAGCGGCGATACAAGAAATTGAGCGCTATATCCAGCGAGCCGAGGTCTGAATTATAACTGTCGTTAATCAACAGGCATCCGTTCTTTCCCTCCTTCACCTCCAGCCGCATCGCAACCGGCTCGAGCTTCGCCATACGCTCCGTAATCTGTTCGGCAGGAAGCATCAGGTAGAGGCATGCGGCCAGGCAGTTCAACGAATTCTCGATGGAAGCGTCGTCAATGAAAGGCAGCGTGAAGGTATTGTCCATATCCAGGTAGCGATAGGAGATGACCGTGCTGTCCTCCCCCTTCTCCACTTTGCTGATGGACAAGGGGCGTTCCATATCCTTCCGGCTCCAGGCAATCTCACGGGCGGAGAGCATGGACTTCGCCACGCAATTGCTGAGAAATTCGTCGTCGCCGTTGTAAATCAACACATCACAATCCTTGAAGAGCGACAACTTCTCCATACACTTGTCCTGCATCGAATAGAAATTCTCCTGATGCGCCCCTCCGATGTTGGTCAGGATGCCGATGGTCGGCTTGATGATGTGCTGCAAGGCACGCATCTCGCCCGGTTCGGAAATGCCCGCTTCGAAAATGGCAAGCTCCGACTGCTCGTCCATCTGCCAGACAGACAAGGGAACACCGATTTGGGAATTGTAGCTGCGGGGCGAACGGACTATGCTCCGTTCAGGACTGATAAGCTGGTGCAGCCACTCCTTGACAATGGTCTTTCCGTTGCTGCCCGTAATGCCGATAACAGGAATCTGAAATTGTTCCCGATGCTGTTCAGCCAGTTTTTGCAGCGCTTTTAGTGGATTGGGAACGATCAGGAAATTGACAATTGATGAATGAGCATTCTCCATGCCCCATGCTCCATGCTCAATGGATTTGAAACTCTCTTCGCTGACCACGAAGTTGCGTACCCCACGGGCATACAAGTCGGGGATATACCGGGCACCATCGTTCCGCTTTGTGGTCAAAGCAAAGAAAAGCGTCTCTTCGGGGAAACTCAGTGAACGGCTGTCCGTAAGCAGCCAATCGATGGAAGCGGACGCATTCCCCACGCGTCGCGCACCTATGATTTCGGTTATGCTTTCAATCGAGTATGACATATCTCTTTCTCTTTTTGAAAATCTAAGTACGGGTATTTTCCGTTAAGTTGGTCTATTTTTAACACTATTTGTCCTAAAAAACACTTATAGCCTTCAGAGTCCGGGCGGAAAGGTTTATGTGCCAATGCCTTACGGATATGTTCGCTTTCCGCCATAATATTCAAAGCCTCTTCAGAAAAGCAGGTGCGTGAGAAGCTTTCCCACACGTAGCGAACAGCCACTTCGGAGGGATGCACCATGTCTTCGGCATAGAAGCGGTAGTCGCGAAGCTCGTCGAGCAGCAGTTCGTAGGCGGGAAAGTAGCACACCTGCTCTGGGAAAAGCGTCTGAAGCCGCTCGATAGCAAGCAGCAGCGTCGCCTTGCTGAGGTTATTGGCGTGCAACCCGTCGCGAATATGACGGATAGGGCTGACGGTGAACAGCACCCTCAGCTTAGGATTCCGCAAGAACCATTCCGACAGCAAGGCCTGATAGTCCATCACTATTTCTTCTACCGACAGCTTGCGCCGTGTGAAGTTCGCCTCCGGCAATTTGTGGCAATTGGAGACCACCGTCCCCGTCTCTTTGGATTCATACACCCATGCCGTGCCGAAAGTCAGCAGCAGGCAGTCCAACCGGGGAAGGAGGGCGTGCGCCTCCCGCAGCCGGGCGTTGATGCGTCGCAGCGTCTCGTCCGCTTCGGGAGAAGAGAAATCGCCGTGGTGCATCGGGCTGTGCCAGCATTCGCGAAAGAAGAAAAGCCTGTCCGCCCCATACTCCTTCCCCGCCTCTATCTCACGCAAGGCAGAAGAGATGGAGAGCGGATTGTAGAGCACTCCGTAAGGATTGACATCACAACGAAATTTGGCATCCAGCAGCCTTGCACCCATCTCGGCGGCAAAGCAGGAGCCCATCAGCATCAGGCGGTCGGCATGCGACAGCCGAGGCAAACCGGCAGGCAGTTCAACGGGAGTATATAGGTTCATCATCTTTCATACGTACAATTCAAAATTAAAGAACATATCTACTCCGTTATCGTATATCTCACGCACTTCATCTTCCGTCAATTGTTTTACGGAATACATTCTTTCAGCATCACTAGAACGATATGTAAACAATACATTCATATCTTTGGGCGCAATTTTTATAAGCTGGTTTAGAATATACGGACTATGCGTTGCTATAAACAGCATATCATCATGTTCTTGAATGGCATCAAGCAACCAATTTATAAATTTACATTGCGTCGGGGGGAACAGATTGTTCTCCGGCTCCTCAAGAAATATCTCACTATGCTCCACATTGATATACCTGTTATACAGAGCTCTAAAGCGTTCGGCTTCCTCACGGTTTGAAAAGCTATAATCATATCCTTCTAATGTCACCGACTCCGCATGCAAAACATCTTCCTTGCCTTTAAGCCTGTTGTATATCGTCGAAAGCAGATTTTTGCGCTCTTCTTTCTGCTCATACGATATTTGCCCATTGCGGTCTTTATATTGGCCATTCACAAGATAATCCAAATGGACATACATCGGCAGAAGAGACTGAACCCCACTTGAACTTTCCCGAAGCATCAGCGGTGTCCCGTTTTCCAATCGTATCTTATCGGAATTCGACATACTATCATAGGAGTACGACATCCCAAGATCAAGGAAATTCTCTTCTCTCTTGATAAACCTACGGGCCTTGTCCCAATCAGACATAAACTCAATCATATTCCCATCCATTGACAACAAACTCCATCCTGGAATTGCAGCCACCAGATTTCTGTCTGTCGGAATATAACTCACCTTCGGCCGCCTATAATCCCATCGCTTAGACTTCCAATTCATTTTAAAAGTCTTAGACGAATGGTCGTAACTAAATTTCATGTGACGGGTTTCATACTCAATGTAAGTATCATCTTGAACATATCCATTCATCTTATAATAATCTGCCATAACGTCAATAAACGTACTCCCCTTACCCAATCCATTCACTTTTTGAGTAAGTTCCAAACGTTTTTCCACCCAAGAGCAATAACATGCCGTTTTAAGCACACAACTCTTGCCCGAGCTCTGCATACCCGTTATAATATTGACTTGTCCCAATGTCAGATGCGCGTCTTCAATAGGGCCAAAATTCTTTATGAGCAGACGTTTCATAATTTCTTTTTTAATGAATGAGAAAGAGAGGCAGACCATCCCTGTTGCAAATATAACACATATTTATAGTCAAATAGAAATATCTTGCGAATATTTCTGTTGAAGGAGTCATTAGGAGTTAAAGGGAGTTATCACTTCGCTTCGATCCTTCTGAAGTTAAAAGCTATTCAGCAGCCAATTCTGTACCTGTTCAGCCATTTGCCCGATTGGAGTTCAAGAACCCGTAGGGACAACCTTGGTGTAGCTACCCGTTTGTATGCTGTCGGCCGACATTTCGGATGCACCGGGGACGCTATCGCCTATCCATACCCTCCTTTTTTGTCTTCAAAAATTCCGTTGGCAGATAGAGCACATACAGCCCCCTGTCTGCTCCCTACCTGCTCCCTACCAACTCCCTACCCGCTCCTTGTATATCCCGTCTCTATAGACAGGGAGAAAACAAGGAGTAGATAAGGAGAAAAGATAAGGATATTTTAATGGAATGAGGTGGAAAGAGCCCTCAAAAGACGATAGCCCAATAAAAGATGTTTTAAGCAAAGCTAATGCCGGAAAAAAATCATCTCACCACGAAACTTCCGAATCATGGCGAGATGAAAATAAATGTGGAACTCAACGGAACGTAGTCCGTAAGTATAAAAAAGACAAAGGAGATTATTTGGCCAGCACAATCTTATCCACCAAAGCACCTTTGGTATCGAGCACCTTCAGTTGCAGCCGGTCGCCTTGGGTCTGCCCGTCTATCACCATGTCTTTGGAGTTGATGATGACGGGGAACTTCACCCGGGCATCGGGTTTGCAATGAATGTAACGGTGCAGGTGCCCGCAAAGCATCGCATCGATGCCCGCCTCGTTCAGAATGGGGACAAACTTATCGAGAACCTCTTGCGGGCCATGCCACAATCCCTTGACGGGCTGCGGAGGCATGTGCGCAATGACGATGCGGAACCGGGCGTTCCGGAACTCCTCAGACCGCACGGCCTCTTTCAGCCATTCGGCCTGTTCCGTACGGTAATTGTCATAGTCGGTGATGCCGCTATACTCAATGTCGGAGTCCGGCTTGTCCTCTCCCGTATCTAAAACGACGAAACAGACCGGTCCTTGGCGGAACATGTAATACAAATGCGGCTCCTTCGGCGAGAAATAATGCTGGAAAGAAGTGGCGAACAGACCTCTCGTCTCGTGATTGCCGCGTGCGTAATACATCGGAATCTGCCGGGCGAACAAGTCGATGGATACATCCATAAAGCCTGAGAAGAGTTCGCCCTCATTCCTCAGCTGCGACAGCATATCTCCGTTGAAAAACACCATATCCTTTTGCAGGACATCGGCGGCCTTCAGCAGGGCGGGAATGTCATCGGTGCGTCCATGAATGTCATTAATCACGGCAAACGAGGTCTCCGGTTTCGCGGCATCGTTGGTGCGGAAAGAGGGCGGCGCGGACTGCCACACATCCAGCGCATCGGTTCTTCCGTAGATAACTTCCACTCCTTTGTGCTCCAACACCTCAGTGGCATATACCCGATACCGGTAAGTGGTGCCGGGTTTTAGCCCGGTCACCTTTACCACATGAAGCAAAGAGGTATTTTTCACGCCATTGGTCGTGTTGAAGTATTTACGCCGTTCGCGATTATAATAGTTGCTGCCGTCGTCCGGCGCCAGTTCCACCCATCCGATGGAGGGCTTATTGGCCATCCATACAAACGTAGCCTCCGTCTCTTTCACATGCTGCAAATAAGGCCCGTGACTGATGGCGATACGCTCGTCGGCATAGCCCGCCAATGTCAGGCAGAAGAGCCAGACAATACTCAAAACAATTCGCTTCCTATCAATCATATCCTTCCGTCTGAGTCAAATTAGGATTCGTGTTCAATTGGTTCTGGTGGATGGGCAGGTAGCGCTGGTACGGGCTGAAAGTACGGTTTTCCAACGTACGCAACGTCTTGTTATCCTCCGAAGGCGCTTCGATGACGGCGCGCATGTCCGGGTCGGGATTGTTCACATCCACCGTACCTACCATGCGATAGAGCGGACCATTCAACAGGGTTTCGGCAAGTAGCTTGCCGTTCTCATCCTTCCATCTCACCAGGTCGGCACGGCGCAAACCTTCGCCGGCAAGCTCGAGGCAACGTTCGCGGCGTACCAGCTCACGCAACTGCGCCTGCGTGCTGTAACGTGCTCTATCCACCGCAACATGTCCGCCGCGCGCACGCAGCTCATCGAGGATTTGGTAAACCTCATCAGTATTTATGCCCTTCTCCACATCGATTTCGGCAATGGTGAGCAACACTTCGGCATAACGGAACAAGATGGGACACAACTCATCGTTGGAGAGTGAGGCGGAATACTGCGAGATGGGAGCCGTATATTTCGCCCAAATCATACCGGTATGCGTGGCGTTATTGGCGGCATCCATATAGTCGGCGTTCGACTTGCCGTCAATCGTCTTATCCAGCGTATTATAAATGCGAGGCTTGCCGTTGGCACCGTCCCAATCCAGCCCCGGATAGACGATGGTCTTCTTCAGACGCGGGTCACGACGGGCAAACGGATGTACCGGGTCATAACCAGAGCCCTCTTCTTCGGGCATCAGGCCGTTCTCCATCTCAAACATGTCCACCAGATTCTGGGTGGGTACAAAGGAGGCCCATCCACCGTCTTCATTGCTGAACAGACGGATGGTGTTGCCAAAAGGTTTGGTGGTAGGAACGTGCTGCATGGAACAGATGATTTCCTTGGAGTCACGGCCTTTCAGGCTGAACAGCTCCTCGTAGCTCATCCCCTTCTCAATCTCATAGAGATTCAGGTGCTGGATGGCACGTGCCGCTTCCAACGCACGGTCCAAATCATCATAATAAAGCGCGGAACGCATCTTAATGGCGAGCGCCGTGCCTTTGGCAATGCGTCCGCGGGCAGCAGGCGCGTCATTCAATTCGATCACAGCCTTATCCAGTTCATCGTAAACAAACTTCTTCACAGCCTCTTCCGTGTCGCGCGGCAACTTGGCATCGTCGGCAAATTGCGGAAGGTCGGTAATCAGAGGCACGCCGCCATACCAGAAGTTCATCTGGAAATAACGCCATGCACGGATAGTACGGACCTGCCCGATGAGGTTGTTCTTCACTTTATCATCCGCAAAGGGAACTTTGTCTATGTTCGCCATAAACGTGTTGCACCGACGGATGATGTCATAATTGTAGTATTGCACCGTACTGGTGCGCGTAGCGGAACCGTTGCCTATATACTTGTAACTGCTGGAACCGGTATAGCTGTAAGCGATATCCGACATGCAGTCGGCAAAGAACACCTCCGACGAACCGGTAGCGGGGCTGCACCAATCTTCATAGCAGGCCACCACCGCCTTTTCCGCATCGGCCTCCGTCTTCCAGAAGGTAGCGGGCGAAAGGGCATCTTTAGGAGCCGTGTCGAAAAAGTCATCACACGAAGTCATCAAACCGCCTGCCATCAGCAACGGCAGGATATAATTTGTTAGTTTCATAATCGTCTGTCATTAAAAGGTTAAATTAATACCGAATGAATTAGTTGCCACCTGCGGATAGTGTGAGCCACGGCCGGAGGGAGATTCCGGGTCAATGTTGATAGGCAGGTTGTCTATCTTGAACAGGTTCTCGCCGGAGTAGTAAACACGGGCACGTGAAATGCCGAGACGGCTCAACCAGCCTTTCGGCAGCGTATAGCCAATCTGGATATTCTTGAAACGAAGGTAATTCGTCTTGAAAACCCAAAAAGAAGATACCGTGTTGGGGTAACTTGCGGTGTAAGAGGTCTCCGCTATGCGCGGGAAACTGCCGTTCGGATTCTCTTCCGACCAGGCATTGAACCATGCTGTGGAAGGATGGCTGTTATCGCCTTCGAATGTACCGAGAACCTCGCCGTTGAAATAGCGCGACACCCCACAAGCGCCTTGCAGCAATACGGAAGCGTCCAAGTTCTTCCAGGAAGCGCTCAGATTGAGGCCGAATGTGAATTTAGGCTGTTCGGAGCCGATGAGGTCGCGGTCTGCGGAGGTCAGTTTGCCGTCACCGTTCACATCCTTGTAGCGGATATCGCCGGCTTTGAACTTCTTGGCGCTGCCAAACGGGTTGCCATACTTCTCCGTATAGGCATCGGCCTCTTCCTGGCTCCGGAACAGACCATCGGCCACGTAACCGTAGAAAGAGTGATAAGGCTCACCCACACGATTGATCAGGTAGCTGTAATTGGCATCTATCTGCTCGCTTACGCCACCTAGGTTGAGCAGCTCGTTGCGGTTGACGGCAATGTTACCGTTGGCACGGAAGGTCCAGTCGCCCCAGGTATGGTGATAGCCTAACGTCATCTCCACACCCCGGTTGCGCATGGCGCCCACGTTGTCTTTGTAGGCCGACAATCCGAAGCTGCCCGGAACGGGAACGTCCATGATGATGCCCGTAGTCTTGCGGTTGTAATAGTCGAAGCTGAAGTCGATGCAATTCAGCAAGCTCATATCAAAACCTACACCCCAGGTCGTGGACTTTTCCCAAGAGATGCTCTCCAGTTTCTGGTTGGTCTGCGCGATACCCGATTCCAGAGAGCCGCCGAACGGATAGTTCTTGCCGATGGCATAGGTCACCAGCCAGGGATAATAATCGGTCAACGCATCCTGGTTGCCCAGCTGTCCCCATGAGCCGCGGATCTTCAGCGTCTGCAACCAGCTGCGCGCGCCTTCCATAAACGCCTCTTCGGAGATGCGCCATCCGGCAGAGAGCGAAGGATAATATCCCCAACGGTTGTCGGGACTGAAACGCGACGAAGCGTCCGCACGGAGATTCGCCTCAAACAGGTATTTGCCGGCATAGTCGTAATTGATACGTCCGAAATAGGACATCATGGCCAGTTCGCGGGTATATCCCTGATTGGTCTGTGTAGAAGAGCTTCCCGCATTGATGTCCGTAAGCTCGTTGTTGGGGAAGTCCTCACGGGCGGCTCTCAGCTCATCGTAGTTGTATTTCTCAATCTTGTAGCCGAACAGAGCCTTCAGGTTGTGCTTGCCGAAGCTCTTCTCATAGTTGAGCAACAGGTCGAGTGAAGGCCGGTTCCACAAGTAGTGGCGGACATTTGCCGAATTCGGTCCGTGATATTTGCTGGAGTTGTATTGGATATCTTTCACAAAGTCGTTGTACACCTGCACGTTTGAGACGTAAGAGCCCGTAGCAGTGAATTTCAAGCCTTCGAGGATGTGGTAGTCCACAGACAGGATGCCCGAGAAGTTCTGGTTCTTGCGGGTGAGGGTCTGGTCCAGGTCGAGCCAGGCGACCGGGTTGCCGTCACCGATGGTACCGTATGAACCGTCTTCATTCTTATACGGAATCCATGGAGCGATGATATTCAGCTGACGGATAATTTGGTCGGATCCGCCTCCCACGTAAGAGTTGGTGGGGTCGCTATAGCGATTGTTGATATAAGCCAGGTTGGCGTGAACGGAAATCTTGTCGGACAACTTCAGGTCGAGGTTGCTGCGCAGATTGAATTGTTCGCGGTTGCTGTGCTTCATGATACCATTTTGTCCCAGATAGCCTACAGAGACCATGTATTGCACATTTTCATTACCTCCGGAAACGTTGGCGTTGTGTTTGTGCATGAAGCCGCTGCCTTGATAGCCCAGGTCGTTCCAGTCGGTGTTCGGATGTCCGTAGGGGTCGGAACCGTCGCGGAACAACCGGATGTCCTCTTCCGTGAAGCGCGGATTCCGGCCGCTCGCCTCCAAAGCGCGGTTGTAGTAAGTGGCGGCATCGGCGGAGTTCATCCGCTCTACGTGGCCGGTGGCGCTCTGCCATCCGAAAGAGCCGTTGTACGTCAATACCGGGCGGCCCGACTTACCGCGCTTGGTGGTGATAAGGATGACCCCGTTGGCGGCTTTAGAACCGTAGATGGCAGCCGAAGCGGCATCCTTCAACACAGAGATGGACTCGATGTCGTTCGGGTCAAGCTGGCTCATGGAACCGCCTTCCACACCATCAATCAGGATGTAGGGAGAAGAGTTGTTGAGCGTACCCGTACCACGGATGCGCATGGTGCTCGAGTCCTCGCCGGGACGTCCCTGGCTGTTGGTGATGGCCAATCCCGGAACAAGTCCCTGAATGCCCGATTGGATGGAAGTAATGGGGCGTGCAGCCAATTCCTTGTTGGATACGGAAGCTACCGAACCGGTCAGATTCACTTTAGCTTGCGAGCCATATCCCACAACCACCACTTCCTCCAGCAGCTGCTGGTCTTCTTTCAGCCGGATGGCAAGCGTAGATTTATTGCCTACGGTCATCGTTGCGGTAGTATAGCCAATGTATTTCACTTCTAATACCGCATCCGATGCAACGGAGAGCGTAAAGTTACCGTCCACGTCAGTAATAGTACCCAGACTTTCGTTTCCCTTCACCACCACGTTGGCGCCGATGATGGGTTCACCGTTCACATCGGTCACCTTTCCGCTCACCTGTCTGGCAGTGTCTGTATTACCGCCTTTGCGGCTCTTATCGGTGATGACAATAGACTTTGGGGAAACCACCACGTATGCGAGGTTTTTACCCTTCAATGCGGCATCGAGCACGGAAGGCACAGAAGCATTCGTCTTGTGAAGCGTAATGTTTTCCGCCCCATCAAGCACTACATCCTGATAGGAGAAGCGATAAGTGGTCTGTTTCTCTATTACATCAAACACTTGACGTAGAGAGGCATTGCGAACGCTAATCGTCACCGTGTTCTCTTGCGCCATCAACGGCAAGCCAAAGCAGAACAGCAATAACGCAAGAAGCATCGTTACTTTTTTCTTTGCATGTTTGTTCATAACAATTGATTTTAAAATTAAAAATTATTTGACCGGTTCTGTGAAGAGAGACAAAAAATCTCAAAAAAAGTACCGAACAAAAAACATGTTATAAAACATTCTGCAAAAAAAGTACTGCAAGCACGCTATCTTTTTTCCAACAACACCTCTTTGTTTCGGATGCTTGCCTTCAAGCCGTATGAAAGCTCTATCACCTCCAGCGCTTCGTTCAAATTATTGGTGGGAAGGGTGCCGGTAAACGTGTTCGCCAAAAATTCATTGCAAGCAACCCTGAACGTGATGTTATAATTCTTTTCGATAGAGTGCAAGACATCCTGCAACTTTGAGTTACGGAAAATCAGCTCACCGCGCACCCAAGCCGATGCGATGGTGATATCGCCGGGAATCACCACCCGGATATCCCCGGTCTGCTGGTTGACGAGTGCCTTCTCGTTGGGATGCAAAACAACGCTGTCTCCTTTCCGGGTTGATATCAGCAGGACACGCCCCTCTTCCAGAGCGAGCTCCGCCATCTGCTCCGTGTCGCGCACGGACAGGTTGAAAGTGGTTCCCAACACCTCGACCCGCAAGTTGCGGTTTTCGATGACAAAAGGTACCTGAGGCATCTTGCGCACCTCAAAATAGCCTTCACCGCAGAAACGTATGTTCCGTTTGTCCCGGCTATACTCCCCGTTCTTATACAACAGCCGCGACATGGAGTTCAAAGTGACCTTGCTTCCGTCGGGCAGCAACACTCCCGACCGCTCGCCTTCACCGGTCGAAACGATTATCTCACCGGAGCCGAGCCGATGGTTCTCGTAATAGAGATAGACCGTACATGCCATGAATATCGGCAACAAGACGGCGGCGGCAATCCGCCCATAGCGCAACCATCTGTTTCCGATTTTCTTTCCGGTCAGCAACTGCCGGTCGATACGTTCTTTCATCCCCCTTATCAGCCCATCGTCCACACCCGCTTCATCGATGGTTCCGCTGTTCCACACCTCCAGCATCCGCTGTTCCAACTCCTCATCCGAAGCAGCGTTTACCTTCCGTCTAAGCTCAATCAGCTCTTCGCCTGTCAATGTTCCGTTCCGGTATTTATATTCTAAAACATCCATAACTTCTATTTTTATTTAAAGACACTTTGCAGAAAGCATCTGTACCGAAAAGAGATTTTAATTAATAAAAAATAAGATTAAAGACCATAGCAATTTATCAAATTCCTCCCTCAGTTTTTTCATCCCCAATGAGAGTTGGTTTTTGACAGTTTGTTCGCTTAACGACAGATATTCAGCAATTTCTCTGTTCGAAAATTGACGCATACGTGATAAGGTGATTACCTGTTGCTGTGTGCGGGGCAAAGAGGAAAGAATTTTACGGAACCGCAGCAGGAAATCGCGATATTCGACCCTGTCTCTCGTATCTTCCACCCCCAACTTGTCGGCATAGTCCAAATAATCCTCATAAATCGGGTGGTTTACCTTGGCACGATAGGCATTTATCAACAAATGCTTCGCCATAATGAACAGCAACGAACAGAGCGTTTCTTCCTGCTTTATCCTATTCCGCTGATTCCACAAACGGACAAACACGTCTTGCACAATCTCTTCGGCATCCTCCGTCTGCTTGGTATATTGCAAACAATAAGCATAGAGTCGTTTAGCATACAATTCATAGATTTCATTAAACGCCTTATAATCATCGTTTTTCAGACCACGAATCAGTTTCTGTTCTTTTTTGTCCATATTCAAGCGCAGCTTTCCTATCCACAAGATAGACTTCCTTTTAGTATCGCTCGCAAAAATAGACATTTTATTTCCATTCATCAACAAATAATCCACCATTTCCATGGCTTGCATTTTAAAGAACCAAGGGAATGAAAGAGGGGTATCAGATGACAAATAGGCTTGAAAGCGAAAGCCGATACCATTGTCCTATTGACAGACCGCCTCATTGTCAACGGGTGCAAAAATGGCATTGAGACAAGCAGCCATCGCCTCTGATGTAAACTATTTTTCATCGCCTTCTCACCACCTGCGCATTCCGATAGAAAAAAACGGCCTTTCCCCCTTTCTCCCCTGCTCTCCCTATCTGCTCCGGGGCTCACCCCTACCAGGGCCTATTCGGCTTCGGACGTTCTTCGGACAAACTCCACTCCCTAGGACCGAAGAATGTCCGAAG
>NZ_JAICZW010000038.1 GCF_029057325.1 Bacteroides sp.
ACAGAATGGCTATTTTGACAAAAGATTTGTTGTAGAATCAAATGCGCAGAAAAATCTGGATTTGTTAAGAATAAAACGTTATGTTAAATAATAAAATGATACGATTATGAGAAATTTGAATTTGTTTTTTCTGACATGTTTATTGTTCGTTTTTGCTTCTTGTCAAAAAGGAGAAATTTATAGTTGTAATGAGGAGGTGAACGATTGGGTAAAAGAAAATCTGAAAGAAATCAGAACCATTACCAGAAGTGAATGGAAGAATTTGGATGAATCTGTAAAAAGGGGATGCTTTGTGGCATTTACACAACAACAAAAAGTGGATTTTTGGAAAGAAAAGTTTAATGAAGCATTAGAATTAGAATGGACTAAAGAAGAAACTGAACATATAAAGGCTATGTATCAATTTGTAGATGAACATCCAGAGTATTTTGACTTTTCTACAAAAAGGACAGATGAAGAAATAGAGTTTTTTGAATTATTCGTTTATAAATGGACTAAAAAGGCCGAACAACAGTTCCAATGGAGTAAAAATACAATTGGCGGTTTAATAGCTACAGGAAATAAACTCTTGGACAAAAATGGGACTGTTCAGATTAACCAAACAAGGGCTATGACCAAATCAGTTAAGGAGAAAAGTCCATGTAATTGTAACGTAAAATCGGATTGGTGTTCTGCTTCAGTAGATTGTGAAGCCACTAATAATTGTGAGGACAGCGTTCACGGTTGTGGAACACTTTGGGTGTATTCATGTAATGGACGTTGTAATGGCATTTAAGAAATATACTAAATATTGTGTAATAACGTTTATTGCCGTATTGTTAGTTGCCATATTGTCGCTACTGCGTGCGGTTGATATACGTTTGTCCATAGCCATACAGCCGATTGTATTTTCTTTTTTTACATATAGAGTTCTATGCGCGAAGGACAAAATGAATTGTAGTGCCTTTGTTTCGGTTATGGCAATATGTTTGGGCGCATGCTCCCTTGAATTGCCTATACGTATTATACATTGGGAGGAGACATTAGGTACTGTGCTTCCATTAGTATGTACGTGTATAAGCATTTTTTCCACATATTTATATTATCAATATCGGTTTAAATCAGTATTGATAATATTGGCTGCCTGTTTTATATGGATATATTGCATTTTTGGGGGACAAAAGCATTTAATGAATTATATTGATTTTGGTCATATATCATCTTCTATATGTGTGTCCAACGGCATTGGAAACGCAATTATATATAAAACGACAGGTGATAGTCTTTGTCTAAGAGATTTGAAACAGAAATATCTGCTTCTTGATTTTTGGAATGCTGGATGTGGAGTTTGTTATATGAAATTTCCTTTGATTCAAGAGCTATATGATAAGTATAAACAGCGTGATGATATTTTTATAAGCGGTGTGTATGTGAAAAATAAGCGTGATGAGCATTTAGATTTAGGAGCGAGTATTTTGCTTGAAAGAGGCTATACATTCTCTACATTTGTAACAGAACAAGAAACAGATTTCTTTCAGAAATCGGGAATTAAGGTATATCCAACTGTTTTGATATTGGATGAAGACAGGAATATTGTCTATATGGGCAGTGTGGATGATGTTTCCGATAAGTTAAAAAAACTCTTGAATGATTGAGAAGATTTTAAATGCAATTATAAGACTTATTGCTTTCCCCCCTTTGTCATAATTCAGTAAACATGTAGTCACACTGTAAAGTGGACTAGGAAAGTTTGCCCAAGAGTGTGAAGCAAAATCTGGCATAGTCGCCTTTTGTTGCTTTATCAACATTAAATCGCTACTTTATCGGTGTTAAAGCATTACTTTATCGGCATTAAAGCATTACTTTATCTGCATTAAAGTGACACTTTAAAATTTCAAAAGAAAAAATAAAGAGGAATGTCAGTGATTGATAGTATGTTACGCCCATGTATATTACCCCCGTATGCCATCGCTCCAAATATCGGATGACCCTTATTTTACTTTTCTTTCTCCAAATTCGGCGCTCTGAATCTTTTTGTCTATTTTTGCCGTGACGTTATGTGTGTCAACCGGATATGGCTGGTAATGATGTAAAATCAAGCACCCTTTAGACTGATTACTTATTTAATATAAAGAACATAATGAAGAAAATCTTACTCAGTATCGCTGCCGCATGTCTGGCAGGCTTTACTTTCGCGCAGGACGCTCCGCTTTGGATGCGCCATTGTGCCATTTCTCCCGACGGGACGACGATTGCCTTTTCCTATAAGGGGGATATTTATACAGTGCCGGTCGGCGGTGGGCGTGCTATGCAGCTCACTACCAATCCCGCTCACGACACAGCCCCGGTGTGGAGCCCCGATAGCAAACAGATTGCTTTCGCTTCCGACCGGATGGGAAGTATGGATGTCTTTCTCGTCTCCAAGGAAGGAGGAGAACCGCGTCGTCTGACCTCCCATTCGGGCAATGAGACACCGCTTGCCTTTACCGATGCCGGGCATCTTCTGTTCTCTGCGGGTATCATGCCTTCGGCAGAAGCGGTGGTATTTCCCTCTAACGGACAGTTCAACCAGGTATATCAGGTCTCTGTGGAAGGAGGCCGGCCGGTCATGTTCTCTTCCATGCCGATGGAGTGTATCTCCGTCAACAAAGAAGGGGCGATGCTCTATCAGGACAAAAAAGGGTATGAGGATTACTGGCGCAAGCACCAGGTGTCGCCCATTGCCCGTGATATCTGGATGTACACTCCCGGCAAAGAGCCGCAATACCGCCAGTTGACCACCTTCGGAGGAGAAGACCGAGAGCCGGTATGGGCTCCCGACGGGAAATCGTTCTACTACCTGAGCGAGGAGAACGGCTCTTTTAATGTCTATCAGCGCACTCCCGGCGAGACTAAGGCTGTGCAGCTCACGCACCACGACAAGCACCCCGTGCGTTTTCTCAGCATAGCGGCAGATGGCAGATTGTGCTATGGATTCGATGGCGAGATTTACACCTTGCTTCCCGGTGGAGAACCGCAGAAGGTGGATATTCGTGTTGTCTCCGACCGGAACGATAAGGATGTCATCCGCCAGATCAAGCGTAGCGGTGCCAGAGATATGGCCGTGTCCCCGGACGGCAAGGAGGTGGCTTTCATTGTGCGTGGCGATGTCTATGTCACTTCGGTAGAGTATCAGACCACCAAGCAGATTACCAACACCCCCTATCAGGAGCGCGATGTGGATTTTTCTCCCGACGGACGCACATTGGTCTATTCTTCCGAGCGTGACGGACTTTGGCAGCTCTACACCACCACGATTGTGCGAAAAGATGAAAAGCGTTTTACCTATGCCACGGAGTTGAAGGAAGAGCGGCTGACAAACTCGGAGCTCGCCTCTTTCCAGCCCCAATACAGCCCTGATGGCAAAGAGGTGGCTTTCCTTGAGAACCGTACGGCTATCCGTGTCATCAACCTGAAGACAAAGGCGGTGCGTACCGTCATGGACGGCAAGTTCCAGTACTCCTATTCGGACGGCGACCAGTGGTTCCAGTGGAGTCCGGACAGCAAATGGATTCTTTCAGATTATATCGGCGTAGGCGGATGGAACAACAAGGATGTCGTGCTGCTGAATGCCGATGGCAAAGGGGAGATGGTGAACCTGACCGAAAGCGGCTATTCCGACGGCAATGCCAAGTGGGTATTGGACGGAAAAGCCATGATTTGGACCAGCGACCGTGCAGGCTATCGCAGCCACGGCAGCTGGGGAGCCGAAGACGATGCGTATATCATGTTTTTCGATGCCGAAGCATACGACCGCTTCTTGATGACCAAGGAAGAGACCGCCCTGCTCGAAGAGGCGGAAAAGGCAGAGAAAGCCGAGAAAGAAAAGACGGAGAAGAAAGACGAAAAGAACGCCAAAAAGAAAACAGAGGAGGCCGACAAAGAGAAAGAAAAGAAGGTGGAACCGTTGACCTTCGACCTTGCCAACCGCTTCGACCGTATAGTGCGCCTGACTGTCAACTCCTCGCACATGGCGGATGCCATGCTTTCCACGAAGGGCGACAAGCTCTACTACCTATCTGTCTTTGAAGGCGGATATGACCTCTGGGAACACAACCTGAAAGAGAATACTACCAAAATCCTTCTGAAGAAAGTAGGCGCGGGTGCTCTGCTGCCCGACAAGGAGGGGAAGAATCTATTCCTTTGCGCCCATGACGGAATGAAGAAGATAGAGACAGAAGGCAGCAAGATTACCCCGATAGAGTTTGAGGCTCTCTTCGATTACCGCCCTTATGGAGAGCGTGAGTATATGTTTGAGCACGCCTGGCAGCAGGTGGCCGATAAGTTCTATGTAGAAAATCTGCATGGAGCCGATTGGACAGGCTATAAGGAGGCTTACAAACGTTTTCTGCCCTTTATCAACAACAACTACGACTTCGCGGAGATGCTGGGCGAAATGCTGGGCGAGCTGAACGGTTCCCATACAGGAGCACGCTATTATGCTCAGAACGCCGCTCTTCCTACAGCGGCTTTGGGTGTATTCTACGACGACACTTACGGAGGAGACGGACTGAAGATCAAAGAGATTATTGCCCAAAGCCCGTTGACGAAGAAGAAGACGGATGTCAAGCCGGGTTGCATCATCGAGAAGATTGACGGCGTTGCCATTCAGGCGGGGGCCGATTACTTCCCGTTGCTTGAAGGAAAGGTGGGCCGCAAGGTGGTACTTTCGGTTTACAACCCCTCTACCGGAAAACGGTTTGAAGAGACGATGAAGCCCATCTCATACAGTGCCCAAAACGACCTGCTCTACAAACGTTGGGTAGAGAACTGCCGCAAGAAAGTGGATGAATACTCCGGCGGACGCATCGCCTATATCCACATCAAGGGCATGGACAGCCAGAGTTTCCGCAAGATGTACTCCGACCTGTTGAGCGACAGCAATCGCAAGAAAGAGGCGGTTGTGGTGGATGTCCGTCACAATGGAGGCGGCTGGTTGCACGACGATGTGGTGACGTTGCTTGGCGGAAAAGAGTATGAACGCTTTGTTCCGCGCGGCCAGTATATCGGCAGCGACCCCTTCAACAAGTGGCTGAAGCCTTCGTGCATGCTGGTTTGCGAGGACAATTACAGCAACGCCCACGGCACTCCTTTCGTGTATAAGACGTTAGGCATCGGCAAGCTGGTTGGTACTCCCGTTGCCGGAACCATGACGGCCGTATGGTGGGAGACGCAAATTGATCCGAGCATCGTGTTCGGTATTCCGCAGGTAGGTTGCATGGATATGCAAGGCAACTATCTGGAAAACCGTACGTTGCAACCCGATGTGCAGATCTATAATGAACCGGAAGCGACCCTGAAAGGAGAAGACGCACAACTGAAGGCGGCAGTGGATTGCCTGCTGAAGGGACTGCCGGTGAAGAAGTAGCCGGATATAAATGAAAGAACAGACAGATATCAGAGGGGAGGCGGCAAGACACCGGCACTTTTTCGCTCAAACCTCTATATCTGTCTTTGTTCCATGTGCTTATGCTTTTACTGACAAAATAGTGCTTCGTTGAGGCATGCCATAGCATTATTGGTTTAATGAATGATAGTAGGCGGTTCCTTTATCAGTCAAGACATAGCCTCCGATTTTCTTGGAACCTTGATATTCTATCAAGTTCAGCGGGGCAGAAGATAATGCCTTTAAGATTCTATCTATAGTTGAGCGTGACATAGATGGAATTTTCAATAATTCTTTTCGCTTTATATTTGGAGATTGGGCAATTAAGACAAATAAGGATAGCTCTTTTTTATTTATATTCTCATTTATCGCATCATCAACACCTTCAAACCCTTCTTGACAAGGTATGGTCATAAGGAAATAAGTTCTGTCATCATCAGTCTCAATGATAGCAGGAGCAGAATCGTTATCCTTAAGAGCTTTCTGGATGGTAGGAATGCCCGTAGCTCTCCCCTCTGTCAAACCAAGCTCCTTCAAGAAGTCGCCCAATCGGCGGTTGCGGTATCTTCGCGCCTTTAGTTTCCGTGCCGCTTTGATAGCCTCCGTGCTTATGGAACGGTCTGGACCTGCATAGCTTAAGATGTCTATGTGAGTTGGCTCTATGGTAATTTCTACAGGTTCACGCTCTTGATAATCACGATGATACAAAGCATTGACCACGGCTTCTTCAAATACCTGATAAGGATAGTTAAAGATTTTATCCGACTTTTCTCTGTTTGCTGGTTTCGTAATTTTTTGTTTGATTACATTGGTGCGAAGATACGATAATGTTTCCTTAATCATTTTAGGAACAGGCCCGGTTATTTTCGGCACTTCAATCATCATGTCAGGATCCTCTATACTTCCATTGGGGAACAAAACAATATCGACTTGGGTGACAGGGAAAAACTTTTCCGGATGTTCGCAAAACATCATCGCAGCGCAATTCTTTATCATTCGGTTTTCAGATGGGCCGGTTAGTAAATCCATCTCGTCAAGTACTTCAATCAACGGTCTGCCAGTGAAGTTCTCAGCTAATTTACTCTTTACCGTTTTCAAATGTTCATAAACAAACACACCGGAAATGTCATCTATTTTTATGGCTTCATTTCCCCGTTCGTCAAATGGCACGCGGTTTGCCAATTCCCTCACTTCATCCAATATCTCGCCTTTAGCTTCAATAGTGGAAGATTTACTTCGCACATAGAATTTAGGTACCCTTTTACAGGACGCTTTGCAACCCCGTTTTCCTCTTCCACTCCCACAAGAATATATCCGCCACCGATATTCTCCAAATCAGTGGCAAAGGCACAAATGGTGTGGTAAATCTTATCCGGATTCCAACCTGCTTTAAATTCTATTCGATTGGACTCAACTTTTCGTTTGTTGAGCAAATCTTCTATATTGATTGGTAGTGCCATATTTTTATAGTATTAATGTTATGTCTCAACCCAAGTTTTGGACAATAAGGAATGTGCTTGAACGTTAGTTGGAATGCCCCTCGTATGTATCTTTATGGTTTGAGAATCAAAATAATAGCATAGATTTATGCGTATTCTAACCCGTAGCAAAGTTACAGAAAATCTCTGGAAAAGACGAATAAAAAGGGACAAATGTCTTCGTAACGCCTGTCAATAAGGCGTTTGCGGAGCCAAATGAGGACAACCGAAAAAACGGGGTAACGCAAAGGAAAGCGGATTTATGAAGCAGAACGGTCTCCAAATCGTTACCCGCCGAATGGTGATTTTTAACATACCGTGTTGTATCCGGCAGCTTGTGGCACAGGTTGGCATATCAAGGTCTAACTCGTTGAATAATAACTTTGCAAACAAAAAACGAGTATGGTAAGAAGCACATTCAAGGTGCTGTTCTACGTGAACGGCAGCAAGGAGAAAAACGGTATTGTCCCCATCATGGGACGGG
>NZ_JAICZW010000039.1 GCF_029057325.1 Bacteroides sp.
TTCCTGTTGGTATCATTGCCATTATATTATGGATATACATTGATTATCAGAAATACAAAAAGAAAAACCGACTTGCTATTTTGCTTTTTTTCCTATTTCCAAACACCTTATCCGCACAATACATTGATGCGGGATGTCAAATATCTTTCAAATATCTCGAAAATCAAAAAGGAAAATTGGAATACACGAAAGATGAAGTTACGTATGAATTTATTCCGACAGACTTTCAATGGGAAATTATAGTGCGTAATAATTCTTCGGAAGAGATTCAGGTAAACTGGAAGAATCTGCAATTCATTATCAATGGAAGAGCCGCCAAGGTCAGATATTCGATGCCTACAGAGAAACAGCTTCTTACTACTATAAAAAGTCAAACAGAATTAAGCAGAAAAATTTGTGTGACAACTTATACCAAAGAGAAAGCAAGTCACCAAATATACAATAAAAAAGAGATTCGGAAGGGGAGGAATTCTGTCGTTTCCATCAGTTTTCCTGTATCTATTGGCAAACGTCCTAAATTTTTCACCGTTTTCGACTTTGTCATCAAAAAAACAAATAGCTTATGACTTTTACTTCTTGACAAAGGAATCTATAAACATAGTCAAAGAAACCACATTGCTGGTATCATTACATTAACTGGTTAGTACGCCGAACCAACTTAAGACAACGTAAGAAATTGGATGTATCATCCTTGACTTCGTTGGTGTTGGTTCGGCGTCAATGAATGATTTATTTAATTTATCCAACAGAATTTGGAATAAAGACATGACAAGGTAAAAATCCCCCTGCTTATTTCTGCTGCTTTCGATTTTGCACTATCTTTGCACCAATATGAGTGAAGATACCTATAAAACCATTGCCGCCCCTTCAGAGGGCATTTACACAGAGAAGCGCAGCAAGTTCATTGCCATCGCGCTGCCGGTGCGTACGGTAGAGGAGGTGAAGGCGCATCTGGAAACGTACCAGAAGAAGTATTACGATGCCCGCCACGTGTGCTACGCCTATATGCTGGGGCATGAGCGGAAGGATTTCCGTGCCAACGACAACGGAGAGCCTTCGGGCACGGCAGGCAAGCCGATTCTGGGACAGATCAACTCCAATGAACTGACGGATATCCTGATTATCGTGGTGCGCTATTTCGGGGGCATCAAGTTGGGGACAAGTGGCTTGATAGTGGCCTATAAAGCCGCCGCTGCCGAAGCCATCGCCGCCGCCACCGTTGTGGAGAAGACCGTGGACGAGTCGGTGACCTTCCTTTTTGAATACCCGTTCATGAACGATGTGATGCGGGTGGTGAAGGAGGAGGAGCCGGAAATCGTGGAGCAGTCCTACGATATGGACTGCCGCATGACACTTCGCATCCGGCAATCCATGATGCCCCGGCTGCGGGCGCGGCTTGAGAAAGTGGAGACATTAAGGTTTGAATGATAGAACAAATATCTTTGAAAGAAAAAGAAAATTATGGCATTTAGTGCAACTAAAAGAGAGTTGGGCGAACTCTACACCTTCTTTCGCCTGCTGGCAGACGGAACCGTGCCATTGGGTACGCCGAAGGCTGAGAAACACGAGAACTTATGCTGGCCCATTGCCTTGATACAGAGAGAAGAGCATGACGGTACGCGCCGTTACTACCTCGAAGGGAAGGAAGTGCGCCTGGTCAGTGGCACCGTCGAAAAGAACGGGCTGTTCGTACCGGGCGACAAGGCGGAAGTCCGCTTCCTGCGGGAGGATTTCAGCGATGCGGCAACTATGATTCTGGATTTGTTGAAGTCTGTGCCGGGCGAGGAGATAGAAGTGACCGAAGGGCTGGAAGGCTTTCTGGATGCGGTCAACATCTACGACCTGGAGGCGAAGACGGAAGACCGGACCGACTTCTCCATCGCCTTTTGGCATCCCGAAGCACCGCTGACGGGCTTCAACGTCCGTTGCCGGCTGGCACCGATGAACCCTTTGCTGGATGGAGGGCGTACCGCCAATCTGAAGCTGGAGCAGAGCGGGGTCAAATTTGCCGTGCCCACGGTGAACAAGGTAAACGCTTTGCCCGAATCTCCCACGGAGGTGGCAGACCGCATGCGGATGATTGAACGGCTGGGCGGCGTATTGAAGTATGCCGACGTGGCAGACCGCGTGTTCCGCTGCAACTTGCAGATGATAGACCTCCACTTCCCGCGTATGCTGACAGAGATGGTGCGCCTGATGCATCTGGAAGGCATTACCCGTATCAGCGAACTGACGGAACGCATCAAGGAGATGAACCCTCTGAAGATAAAGGACGAACTGATAAACAAGCATCGTTTCTACGAGCACAAGGTGAAGCAGTTCCTGTTGGCGCTTGCCTTGGGCATGCGTCCAGCCAAAATTTACAACGGTACGGACTCTGCGGTCGAAGGCATGCTCCTGACGGATGGCAAAGGCGAGGTGCTCTGTTACCACAAATCCCGTCCGCAGGTGTTCGCCGATTTTCTTTATCAGAACACACGTTTGGAGAAGGGCTCTTTGGAGAAGGATAAGTATGGGTTCTTGGAGCGTGAGAACGGAGCTTGGTATTTCAAGCTGAATGCCAAGATTGGATTGGTGAAAAGATAATTTTAGGAATTAAAGTATATATGAATATGAACGAAGTATTGAAAACTATCAAGGCACGCCGCAGTATCCGTACCTATACGGAGCGGCAAGTCTCCGAAGAAGATTTGAAGCTGATTCTGGAGGCGGGCGCATACGCCCCCAACGGGATGCACTATGAGACGTGGCATTTTACCGCTGTACAAAACAATTTTTCACTGAGAATGCTGAACGAGCTGCTGAAAAGCCTTTACCGTGATAGCGACAACCTCTATACGGTGGAACGTGGTAACAGCGATACCTATTGCTTTTATTACAACGCCCCTACGCTGGTCATTGTGTCCAACGAGCCTACTTGTACATGGGCGGGGCAGGATTGCGCGTGTGCGTTGCAGAATATGTTTCTTGCCGCCCGCTCGCTCGGCATAGACTCCTGCTGGATAAACCAGTTGGGAGCGGTTTCCGATGACCCCGACATGCACGCTTACCTGACTGAGTTGGGAATGCCCGACAATCACCGGGTCTATGGTTGTGCCGCTTTGGGTTATGCGCCGGCTGATGCTCCGCTGAAGGAGAAGAAGTTGAAAGAGGGAACCATTACAATTGTACGTTGAGGATGCGAAAGGGCTAAACGTCAGCATTGGATATAAAAGAGTTGAGGTTTACGTTTCTAAAGTCAATCTTTAGAAGTGTAAACCTCAACTTTATAGAATCGTTCTTCAGCCTTTCAATGTGGCGGGGGGACTATTCAAAGCTTCCGTAGCATGTAGGCAGCAGCTTGCGGTCGCCCAGCGTGTTGTCCACACGTGCCACGTTCACCCAGAACTTGTTTTCGCGTACGCTTTCTATCGGGTAAGCGGCTTTCTCGCGTGAGTAGCTGTGTTCCCACTTGTCGGCGACAAGCTCGTATTCGGGATGTGGGGCATTGACCAGTACATTGTCCGCCTTGTCGGCTTCGCCGTTCTTCACCTCCTGAATCTCTTCCCAGATGGTCAGCATCACGTGGACGAAGTTATCCAGTTCGGCAAGGCTCTCGCTTTCCGTCGGCTCAATCATCAGCGTGCCGTGCACGGGGAAGGAGAGGGTAGGAGCATGATAGCCGAAGTCCATCAGACGTTTGGCGATGTCGTTCTCGCTGATGCCTGTCTCTTCGTGCACCTTGCGGCATTCCAATATCATTTCGTGGCCTACAAATCCGTTGGCGCCCCGATAGACGATGCCGTAGGTGTCGTTGAAGCAGGCGGCAAGGTAGTTGGCGTTGAGGATGGCTACCTTCGTGGCCCGTGTCAGTCCTTCCGTTCCCATCATGCGGATGTAGCCGTAGGTGATGGGCAGGATGCCCGCACTGCCGAAGGGAGCTGCCGATACCTCGTTCGCCGTGTTGCCGAACAATTCGTGTCCCGGGAGGAACGGAACCAGGTGCTCTGCCACGCAGATGGGGCCTACGCCCGGACCGCCACCGCCGTGAGGCGAAGCGAACGTCTTGTGCAGGTTCAGGTGGCAAACGTCGGCACCGATAAAGCCGGGGTTCGTCAGTCCTACCTGTGCGTTCATGTTGGCGCCATCCATATATACTTGTGCGCCGCAGGCGTGGATGATGCGGCAAATCTCTACGATTTCCGTTTCGAAGATGCCGTGCGTCGAAGGATAGGTAATCATCAATGCGGCCAGCTCGTCCTTGTTGGCTTCCGCTTTGGCACGGAGGTCATCCATATCCACGTTGCCGTGTTCGTCGCAGGCGCAGGTGACGGTCGTAAAGCCCGCCTGTATGGCCGATGCGGGGTTGGTGCCGTGAGCCGATGCCGGAATCAGTATCTTGTTGCGATGTCCCTGGCCGATGCTTTCCTGGTAGGCGCGGATGACGCGGAGTCCCGCGTATTCGCCTGCCGCACCGGAGTTGGGTTGCAGGCTGACACCGGCGAATCCGGTGATGATTTTCAGCTCTTCACCGAGGTTGGCTATCAGTTCGCGATAACCTTCGGCTTGTTCTTCGGGCACCAGCGGGTGCATGTTCATAAATTCGGGACGGCTGAGCGGCAGCATCTCTGCGGCGGCGTTCAGCTTCATCGTACACGAACCGAGGGAAATCATGGAGTGCGTCAGCGAGATGTCTTTGCGGTCGAGGCGCTTGATGTAGCGCATCATCTCTGTTTCCGTATGGTATTTGTTGAACACTTCGTGGGTCAGGTAGGCGCTTTGACGTTTCAGCTCTTTGTCGATAGTGTTGGCTTCGGGAACGTCATGAATCTTTTCCCAATCCTTTCCGGCAGCGATGGCGAAGATGGAAAGCAGCACGTTGACGGCGGCTATATCCGTTGTCTCGTCAATGCTCATGCCCACATCTCCGTTCTTGAAGTAGCGCAGGTTCACCTCCTTGCTCAGGGCGATGGTGCGTATCTGCTGTGCCGAGATGTTGTCGGGCAGCGCGAAGCGCAGGGTGTCGAAGTATTGCTTGTTCACTTGCTTGTAGCCCAATTTGTTGATGCTGTTTTCCAGGAATGCGGCAATGCTGTGGATGCGTTCGGCAATGGTGCGGATGCCTTCAGGTCCGTGATAGACGGCGTAGAAGCCTGCCATTGTCGCAAGCAGCGCTTGTGCCGTACAGATGTTCGAAGTGGCCTTTTCACGCTTGATGTGTTGCTCGCGGGTTTGCAACGCCATACGGTAGCACAATTTGCCGTACTTGTCTTTCGACCAGCCGATGATGCGTCCCGGCATGTTGCGCTTGTACTCGTCGCGGGTGGCGAAGTAGGCTGCCGACGGACCGCCGTAGAACATCGGCGTACCCAGTCGTTGGGTGCTTCCGAAGACGATGTCCGCTCCCCATTCTCCCGGAGGGGTGAGGAGGGCGAGGCTCAGGATGTCGGCTGCGACGGCCACCTTGCATTCTGCCGCATGGGCTTTTTCCACGAAGGCCCGATAGTCTTCGATGCAGCCATTGCCGTTGGGATATTGCAATACGCAGGCAAAGATGTCGGGTGTAAATTCCATTTCGGCATATTTGCCCACACGCAGTTCGATGCCTTGCGGAATGGCGCGGGTGGTCATCACTGCCAAGGTTTGCGGGAAGATGTTCTCATCCACAAACACGACGTTGGCACCTGCCTTCTGCATGTTGCGCGGGCGCAGGGCGTACATCATGGTTACGGCCTCGGCGGCTGCGGTGGCTTCGTCCAACAGCGAGCAGTTGGCAAGCGGCATACCGGTCAGGTCGGACACGGCGGTCTGGAAGTTCAGCAGGGCTTCCAGTCGTCCCTGCGACACTTCAGTCTGGTAGGGGGTGTACGAGGTGTACCAAACGGGATTCTCGAATACGTTCCGTTGGATAACGGCAGGCGTGATGGTGTTGTACCATCCCATGCCGATGTAGGTGGTGTAGAGTTTGTTTTTGGCGGCGAGTTCGGCAATGTGCTTTCCGAATTCATGTTCCGTCATGGCGGCGGGCAGTGCCAATGGTTCTTTCAGGCGGATGTTGGCCGGAATGGTTTTTTCAATCAACTCATCCAGGCTTTTCACTCCGATTTTTTGGAGCATCTGCTCCTCGTCTTGTTTGCTGATGCCGATGTGGCGGCAAGCCAATAAATCGTTTTTCATGATTTTATAGGGATTTAATTAGTTTATCTGAAGAAAGGATTTTCCGCTTTTTCGGTACCTATGGTGGTCGGTGCGCCGTGTCCCGGATAGACAATGGTTTCGTTGGGCAGTATGAACAGGCGGCTGCAAATGTGCTCTATCAGTTCATCGAAGTTGCCGCCGGTCAGGTCGGCGCGTCCGATGCTGCCTTGAAACAGCACGTCGCCCGAGAACATGCAATGGTCTGCCGCACAATAGAAGACCAGGCTTCCCGGCGAGTGTCCGGGTACATGGATGGCTTCCAATTGGCTGTTGCCGAAGGTGATGATGTCTCCGTCGTGCAGATAGCTGCCCGGGGGTACGGGTTTTTCCTGCAACTGGAAACCAAACATGCGGCTTTGCTTCGGGGCTTCGTCAATCCAGAACTCATCCGCCTGATTGGCTTCGGCTTTCAATCCGAACTCTTGCAACATAAACGGGTTGCCGAAGATATGGTCCAGATGCAGGTGGGTGTTCAGCAGATGCTTCACATCCAGCTTGTTTTTCACAATGAAGTTTTTCAGGCTTTGCTTCTCCTCTTCATAGAAGCAGCCGGGGTCGATGACCACCGCTTCGTTGGTTTCGTCCCACAGAACATAACAATTCTCAGGGAACATGTTAAATTCAAATCTCTTTATCTTCATGATGTGATTTTAGATTTCAGATTTATGATTTCAGATTTCAGAATTTTCCACTTTCCGCTTTCAACAGCTCACGTGCACCACTTTTTTGGTCTGGAAGAACTCCTCCCGGAAGTAGTCTTTCAAATCCCACATCGTGGTTTTATGTTTGAAAGGCATTGTTTCGTGTTCCAGTTCGCCGCCTTTCAGGCAAATCAGCCCGTTGGGCAGTGCGTTCTGCTGTTTGGTGGATATGTTCTTGCGGATAATTTTCAGTAAATCTGCCAGAGGCATGACGGCGCGGCTCACCACAAAATCGAATGTCCGTTTCTCTTCCTCCGCACGGGCGTGGCGGAACGTCACGTTTTTCAGGCCGATGCTGTTTGCCACTTCGGTGGCGACACGCACTTTCTTGCCGATGCTGTCCACCAGGTGGAACTGCACTTCAGGGAAAAGGATGGCCAAAGGGATTCCGGGAAAACCGCCTCCCGTGCCCAGGTCCATAATCTGTGTGCCCGGTTTAAAGCGGATGGCTTGGGCGATTCCTAAAGAGTGGAGCACGTGGTGCTCGTACAGGTTCTCGATGTCTTTGCGCGAGATGACGTTTATCTTTGAGTTCCAGTCCGTATAGAGGTCGTAAAGTGCGGCAAACTGTTTGGTCTGCTCCTCTGTCAGTTCCGGAAAGTATTTCAGGATAAGTTCCATGTCTGTATGAATAGGTGGATTAGTACCGGTTGTTATGGGTTTCTTATTTCGTTCAGCACCAGAAGGTCATCGCTCAGCAGGTGCTGCAGTGTCTCATACGAAAGGGTGATTTTAGTCGGTCCCATGGCGTATGGGGCTATTTCATATACGTTGTAGTAGAAGGTGATTCCCTCTTTGCCGAGGTAGAAGTTTTCCGTGGGTATCAGGTCGCCGGTAGAGCCATATCCCAAATCTTCCACTTCCTGGCGGGTTGTTGCCCGGTTGTCTGCTATCAGTTGTTTCCACAGCAGTTCGGTCAGCTCTTCTTCGTACCCGTCAACCAGCAGGTCTTCCAGACGGACAGGGCTTAATGTCCGCAAGTCCATATTGAGGAAAGAGGACATGTAGATGCCGTGTGCTCCGCCGGTATATTCGTTGTAGTCTATACGGTAAACCAGCAGGTGCTTGAAGTAGAGTTGCACATGGCTTTCGATGCCTTTATAATAGGAGTACCAGGAGCCGATGGTTCCATCCTTTTCCAACTCCTGCTCTTCTTTCCGGTACATCGGTTCCAAGTCTTTGCGGTAATCGCTGACATATTGTTCCTTGTATTGCTCGACGGCCTCTTCGGGAGCCATAGCCATGTATTTATGGCTGAGGCTGTTGGATAGGAAGAATGTGTTGAGGCTGTCTTTCAGTCTTGTATCTGTTGAATGGCTGACATACGCAAGGTTGATGAGGAGGTTGCAGGCCGGCTTGGCGGTATCTCCAAAGAGATGTGCCGTCTCGTTTACTTGAATGCTGTCGAACTCCAATGCTCCTGCATTTTTGTTCACGGTGTTACCGCAGGAAAAGAAAAATCCGCTTGCTGTAAGCAGAATGATAAGTAAGCTGACAGTTTGTTTTTTCATTTGATGTTTTGTTTATAAATCGCACATTTTAATGAGAAATCTTTTACGACAAATATAAAACATATTGGTGAATTGTCCACATAAAAAAGAGATAAAGTTTATACTCTTTTTGTTGGGATGCTGGGTGTGAGTTGATGTTGTTTCACGTTGTATGATTGAAAAAAACTATTTTATATTCCGAAAACCACAATAATTGACTATTTTGATGCTATGAGGTAAATGCTCAGACTGCTACCAATCAAGGTTATGCTTGCTATCTGAACATGGATATGGGCACTGATATGGATGAACTGGCAAAGCGTGCTCCCAACAATGATTTGCCTCAAGTAATGCTGAAACAAGGTTGGGGTACACTGACAGAAGGACAAAAAAGTGTATTCGCTTTTTTTGTCCTTCTTTTTTTGTTCTTTCGCTCTTCTTCAAGGGTGAATATGGTAGTTGCTTATAGGGCTTCTATTTCTTTGGGTGACAAACCGGTACTTAGGGCAATAACACTTGTCGATATGTCGTTTTGTTTCATTGTACGGGCAATGGCTAAAGTTTGTTGCCTTTTCCCTTCTTCTATACCAATTTCTTTTCCTTTTTCTATGCCAATTTTTTCTCCTTTTTCTATGCCAATTTCTATGCCAATTTCTTTCCCTTCTTCTATGGAAGCTTCATGTACGCTCAGTGCGGTGCGATAGGCATTGAGGCTTTTCCAATAGAGTTCGTGTTCTTCCTGATTGAGGGAAGATACGCTGGCTATTTCTTCCAGTTTTTCAAAGACTGCTTTGCGTGCTTTGAAAGGCATTCTTTTCAGTGTGTCCATATTCTTTAAAGTATAAATCCAACGTTCAAAATTAGTTTCACATTCTTCCTCTTCCTTCTTGAAAACGGGTAGGGCGAGGAAAATCTGTCGCATTTTGTCGGTGAACTGCTCGCCGGTCTCACGGTCGGCGAGGATGACGTCCGTACGAAACTTAACGTTGTCCTTGAGCAGAAAGTTCATGAAGAATACGCCATAAACGGCTTTGACATCGAAATTCCAAAAGTTCCCTGTCTGTCCTTGCCGAGCGACGGCATGCGATAGGTAGAACAGTGCACGTTCCTTAAAATGTACTTGCGACTTGTTCTGCATCTCCACGATGATTTTCTCCCCTGTGTCTGTAGTGCAATAGATATCGTATATCAATGCACGTGCATCCTCCCATTCGGGAAGTTGTTCGTTGTTCAGGAAGGTGAGGTCAGTTATCACACGTTCGCCTTCCAGCAGGTCGTTCAGGAAATCTATCAGCAGGTCTTTGGATAGCTCTTGACCGAATATCTTTTTGAATCCGTAGTCGGTGAATGGATTGATAAACTTTCCCATAATGTTCAGTTTCTTTAATTAAGATTCACGCAAAGATAGGGAAATAGTCTGAGAAGGCAAGGAGGAAGATTGTTTTTTCTTGAAATTACTTGGGTAGATTCTGCTTTATTTAACTATATTGATATCTCTATTTTCTGTTGAGACACTTCATTTAGCTGTTCCTGTATTCCAACGGGCTCATTCCCATGTGTCTCTTGAAGTATTTTCCGAAAAAGGAGGCGCTGGGGAAGTTTAGCGAGTAGGCTATTTCCTGAATGGTCATATTGGTTGATTTCAGCTTGGCTTTCACGTCCACGATGACTACGTGGGCGATGATGTCCAGCACATTCTTTCCGGTGACTTGCTTCACGGTCGTGCTGAGGTGTTGCAGAGAGACCCCTAACTTGTCGGCATAGAACTGGGCACGGCGTTCGCGGGTGTAGTTCTCAATGACGAGTTGCACCAGTTCGCGGCATATCTCTTCTTTTCGGCTTTTGTTTCCCTTTTGCGGTTGTGGGCGGTGGCAATACAGTTTGTTTACTCCGTGGAGAAGCATGTTCAGTGTGTTTTGTGCCATCTTGGTGTCGGGAGGGTAGGGGCCGGTGGTGATGCGTGCCCATAGGGCGAAGTAGTCTTTGAAGTAGGAGGCCACGGTGGAATTGATGGCCAGTACCGGACATTCCAATATGCTGGAGAAGGAGCTTAAGGTGGATTGGATGAGGTTGACCCCGTTGATGCATTTGGACGAGAATCCCACGAATCCCAATCGCACTTTTTCCTTTTGTTCGTAGAACTGGATAATGGTTCCGGGAAGCAATGTAATGAAGTCGCCCTGCTTGATGTCCGTTTCCATCAGGTTGATGGAAACCTTGATGGAACCTTCGATGCAAAGCGCGAAGATGCACGCTTTCAGGCGGCACGATTGTTTGTATATGTTCAATATGTCTTCTGTCACCTCGGTCCATGCAAACATATCTACCGGCAGGTCAACTTGGGGAAATTCCATACGCTTTGTTGTTTAGAAGTTTGTACAAAGGTAGTTTTTCCTGTTGAGAAAAACAACAGAACGTGCATTTTATCGGAATTTATACTATTGGATAATCTCAATCAGATTGTTATGAATTCTAGTAAGGTTGTTGGACGTGGATGGTAAAGTGACCACCGAGTTCTGTTAGAACTTGGTGTATTGAGAACGCTCTATCAGCAGCAAAGGTAACAATAATTTTATTATTTTAAATACATTTGCTAAAATATTTTGCTTACGAGGCCTTTTTTTAAAAAAATACATAATTCCTCCCTTTTTCTATATATATTTATGCTTATAGTGATTCAACTTTTGCCTGTTTGCATACATGGATTTTTCATAATGGTATGATTTAGGCACGGAATTCGCAGATTTTTTCCTTTCGTTAATCCTAAGCCGATTTGCTGGCTGGTGGCTCATCTAACATCCTTAAAAGAAATTCAGATTTATAAATATTTACACGGAATATTCTTTTACCGAAGGCTCCGTCACTTTCTGCTTTTCCGGTTCGCGTCTTATCCGGTCCTTTTCTGCTCCATGGTTTCTTCGGTGTTTCTTCGGACGTTCTTCGGACATTCTTCGGTCCTAGGGAGTGGAGTTT
>NZ_JAICZW010000004.1 GCF_029057325.1 Bacteroides sp.
AATTTCTGTATATCCAATACCAATATTATTTCCAGACTCATCATAAACCGTACAATAAACACCCAAAAGCGCAATCCTCGTTTTATTCAGATGAGTTATAGTTATCCCATTCCCAGAAGTAGAATAACTAAAATAATTCTCTACATTATTTTGCTCAAAGTCCCATACGTATGTATAAGAAGGATCAGACGGATATGCTCCCAAATAAGTTGTTTCTCCCGGACGAATATCTATATTTCCTTGTATGGTAACCTCATTACTCCTTTGATTTACCATTGGCAATATCGCCAACAGCATCGTTATCAATAAAGATTTCACAATTCCTAATTTAAAAAATGAATATTCTAATTATTCTTGGTCAGAATCCCACCAAACATTGATAGACCAAACATTGGCTGCTGCATTCCAATTAGGAGCAGACATATCTGCACCGGGAACTTCCGCACCAATAGCTTTCAGATTATCAGAATTGTAATTGTTCTCATGTGAACATTGAGCCCAACGACGCAAATGCTTACCCAAAGGAATCTGAGTCTGTGCAGTAGTATTCTTATAATACTCTGCCGGAATATGCCAATTCAAGAAAATCTCTTCATCATAATCATAACGGCGCATATCATTCCATTGTTCTACAGAGAACATCATAGCCATGTGCTTTTGAGTCATTATCTTACCCAAAGTCAAATCAGCCACTGTACCAATACCATTAGCCAGGTAGTTTTCAATATCAGCTTGTTCCATCGGAACAAATGAAGGACAATCAGCCAATGAATTGTCTTCTGCTACCCATGCCGTTAATTTTTCATTCATCAAATCAATATTGGCACGGATACCTTCTTTATAAGCTTCGAATGCGCCATTACGGTCACCCTTGTTAAACAGGACTTCCGCTTTGATGAAACAAGCCTCGTGATAAGTCGCCAACCATCCGGGAGACGATACGCGTGTATGGAATGTACCGGAGATAGCGGAACGGTCATCCCCTATGCCCTTCTTATTATCATGCCACATCAACAAGCTTCGACCACCATAATAGCCCTTAGAACCAGAACGTTGGTGAACGTAAATAGTATCACCTTTACGTGTCTCGCTATCGCAATAGAAGCCAGTTCCACCCCAAGGAGTCTTATCACCCCATGACGTTGCATAAGGAGCACCTTCGGTACGTATCAGTGTATTCATATCAACGCCTTCCGAACGACGCCACTTGCCATCTGCAGACCATTTGAGTCCGGCAGGTGAATTGACTGTTTCCATAGAACGTGCCCAAGGTATAATATGGTTTGCACGCGGGTCTTCCACTCCATTTCCTGCAAAATTAGTGAAATTATCAACCAACATCTTTGTTACAAAATAGTTGGAGTTCATTCCGATTACTGAATAAAGTGGACAATAATCAACCGGTTCATCCCATCCCAAAACGTCATGAGAAGAACTATTATTGTCAAGATGGTCAATCACAACATTGTCAGCGTTACTTGTCTGAGCCTTTGCAAGACAAGCCAAAATTGCATCGGCATCGTACTTCAGGTCAGAAGCACTACCGGCACCTTTCTTAGACAGCTTAACCAACCAACGTGCCTTAAACAAGTTCGCCATCTTAATCCACTTATTCACATCACCCATCGCATAGTAATCTCCAGTTGCCAAAGGCACAGCCTGCCCATCTTGCGATTTGGATAAATACTCAATGGCAAGGTCTAAATCTTCAAGACATCCTTTAAAGATAGTCTTTCCGGTATCATATTTCGGAGTATTGGTAGTTGACAAAGCCTCGGTATAAGGCATCTCTCCATAAAGGTCGGTCATCAACATGAAACCATACGCCTTAATCAAATAGGCAGCACCCACATAATGCCATGCACCGGCAGCGGTAGCCGATTCTATCATGTCATTCAGGTTACATGCAGCACCTACAAACCACCATTGATAAGCGGTAGTTACTGGCCCTGTACTCATTTCCCATTGCGAATATGCGCCATAAGTACTTGTACGCGAATTCATTGTCCAGTCACCAAGTCCCATATTTGTTCGCATACCGGCAAACATATAGGCACTATTCGTATAGAACTCAATATGCGGCAATCGCTGAAAATAAGCGGCATCCACATCTGTCGGAGTATTAGGGTTGGTATTGACATCCAGCCAATCGTCACAAGAAGCCATAGCCATCGAAGCGGCAATACCCAATATGATAGATTTTGTAAATTTCATAAGTCACTATTTTTTTATTCAACTTAAAATTAGAACGTAAGGTTTACACCAAATGCGAAGCTAGCTGTTGAAGGCACACCGCAATAATCGAAACCTACAGAAGAAGAACCACCTACACCTGCACCTGACGCAGCAGCTTCCGGGTCACCTTTATAGTTGGTAAACAACAAGAGGTTTGTAGCCGAAGCCGAAAGAACGGCACGTTTAAATACATTGGTCTTATTGAGGATTGACTTGGGTATGTCGTAGCTCAACGAAATCTGACGCAGACGCAAACTATTTACTTTTGTCAAATAGTTGGCGACCTCATAATGATGATAGTTCTGATAATAGTCAGCGATAATCGTAGCACCCGATTTCTCTACTCCATCAATCGTATAATTCTTATCCCACTCATAGGTATATGATACAGGAACATAACTTCCATTCTGCAACTGCACACCACTTATCGTGATTCCTTTATCTCGCATATCAGCCGTATATTGGCTGGTACCGCAATTGTCCATCATCTGTTGCGTACCATTATAGACATAACCGCCTACACGGAATTCCCACAACATATTGAACGACCAGTTCTTCCAAGTAAGTGAATTTGTCCATCCACCAGTGAACTTAGGTTCACGATTGCCCAAATACATATAAGTAGGATTAGATTCTTTGGTAGGAAGACCATTCTTACCGATGATTACCTGCCCTTCATCATTGCGTACCCATTGCGTACCGGCAATACCCATAAAGGCACCTTCTGAATAAGAAGCGGCCTTAGCATATCCGTACTGCACATCCGTAACATACATTACATCCATTCCGGTTGCAAGTCCTTCCAGACGTCCACGGTTACCGGCAATATTGATACCCGTTTCCCATTCCAGATTCTTAGTCTGTATAGGTGTACCACTGATGCTCAACTCCATACCCTTATTCTTCACATTACCCATATTGACAGAGCAGAAGATATAACCGGTAGATTGAGGACCACGCGGAGAAATAATCTGGTCAATAGAATTATTCGTATAATAAGCGTAGTCAAGTTTCAAGCGATTCTTGAAGAAATGCAATTCAACACCAATTTCTGTTGATTCGGTCATTTCAGGCTTGAGGTCTTTATTACCACGCGTCCAAGAGTTACCCAGACCCACTTTATCACCTAGGTATGTATGCACAGGCCACAATGCGGTAGTCAACCCATAAGGATTTGTATCTTTACCTACCTTCGCCCATGATGCGCGAACCTTACCAAATGAAAGGATGCTATTATCCGTCAAAAGCCCCTTATCTTGCAAGAATTGAGAAAATACGACAGAACCTCCAACTGAAGGATAGAAATAAGAACGGTTATTGGCAGCCAATGTGGAAGTCCAGTCGTTACGCCCGGTTACAGTCAAAAAGACCATATTCTTCCAGTCGGCACGGAATTCACCAAACACACCGACAAGACGCTTCTCATAAGTATAATACTTGAACGATTTGTTATTCTCAGCAGCATTGTCATAAGAGAAGAAGTTATCAACTTCAAAGCCATAAGCCATTCTATAATCCTGCTTGGTGGTAGTCTTGTCTGTAGAGGTACCCAGCAACAGATTGAAGCCAAAGTCACCGAATTGTTTGTTGAAATTAGTCAGGAAGTTAGTGCTCAAATAATGGTAGTTGGTCGTATTGTCACTCATCATACCATCCTGCCATGCCAACTTCATCACACCACCTGCTGCGAGCCGTTTGGCATAATCAGTCGTATAACTATCAATACCCATGCGATAGCTTACCCACCACCAATCAGTAATATCAGCTTTCACATTGAAATTACCGGTAAAACGCATGGTTTTATCTTTTACCGATGTCTTGTTGATAATCCAATAAGGATTGTCACTTTCGCTGGCAGCATCCAGCCGGTCACCAAACATACGATAACGAGTACCATCCTCATTCAGATAATGAGACATGTCATCAGTTGTTCCAAACCCAAACAGACGTGACATTGCTCCATCACCACTTGAACCATAAAGGCCACCTGACGTAAGAGTCTTTGCGGTACGGGCCTCCGAATAAGAAGCATTCGCACCAAATGTGAACATCTTCCACCTCTGTTCGCCGTTAAAACGGAAAGTCGATTTGGTATAACCGGTATTGGGAACTACACCATCTTGGTCAAAGAAAGAACCGGACAAATAGAAATTGCCTTTTTCATTACCACCAGACACACTCAGATTGGTATCCCAAACGCCACCGTTCTGGAAGAAGTTACCAATATTGTCATACGTCTTTTCTCCAGCCGACATATGGTCACCCCAAGAGTTGTAAGAAAAGTCATTGTAAACAGCTCCTTGATAAACACCATCCTTAAACTGGTCTTCCATAAATCCACGACGATAACGCGTCTGGGCTTCCGAAGTCTTAATAGTCCAAGAAGTGATATATTTGGCTGCAAGATTCACTTCCACACGTCCTGTCTTACCTTTTTTGGTAGTGATAAGGACAACACCGTTCGCTGCACGCGAACCGTAAAGGGCGGCAGCGGCAGGACCTTTCAGAACAGACATACTTTCAATATCTTCCGGACTGATATCCATTACACGGTTGGAAGTTGTCGTAGAAGTATTTGTAGAACCATCAAAAGCCGAGTTACCTCCCACGGATGAAGAGTTATCATATATCACACCATCCACAACAAACAAAGGCTGGCTATCACGATCCTCGGAAACAGATGTAGCACCACGCAAAATAATCTGTGCACCTGAACCGGCCGCACCGGAAGATTGTGTAATATTTACTCCCGGAATCTTACCGGACAAAGATGTCAACGGGTTAGCCGACTTGTTTTTCATCAATTCGTCAGCCCTCATTTCGTCAATAGCATATCCCAAAGCCTTACGGTCCTTCTTGATACCCATCGCAGTCACCACCACTTCGTCCAGCGCCTGCGAGTCATCTTGCAGTGTCACTATATAAGTGGAAGCAGCCGCAACTTTGATTTCCATCGTCCGGTAACCGATGAATGAAATCATCAGCGTATTTCCGGCAGACGCCTCTACCGAGAATTTTCCGTCAATGTCCGTCACCGCACCGGTTCCGCGTTCTTTCACCAATACGCTGGCACCGATAATCGGCTCACCCGCCGCGTCAGTTACTTTACCTGTGATTTTCTTGGCTTGCTGAGTACTCTGGGAACTTGGCACACCCTCCACAGCCGCATTGGCAGCGTAAGGCGCAGACATCCCAAACAATGCAAGCAGCACTAATGATAAGCAATAATTTCTTTTCATAAGCATTATTATTTGGATTTGTTTACAAACATATAAAACAATTTAGAAATCCACGACAGAATATATTTAAAAAATCATAAACGATTATTAAATAGCCTTCATTTTAGATTTAACAACACATAAAGTATTTTTTTAATACTTATCCATATTTCACCAAGTTCCCCTTCATCCACTTCGACTTCAAAGAAAAAGACCGTTCCTCTGCTCCCTACCCGCTCCCTACCCGCTCCCTACCTGCTCCTTATATATTCCGCCTCTATAGACAGGGAGAAAACAGGGAACGGACAGGGAGCAGAGGTAGCGGATAAAAGGAATACACCAACGATCAGATATTTAAAAATACGTTAACAGACACTTGTGTTCAACATGACAGACACTTGTGTTCAACGTGACAAACACTTGTGTTCAAGCTGACAGACACATGTGTTTGAGACGACAGACGCAAGTATCTGTCAAAACGGGGAATATAGGGGAAATTGCAGAAGTTATATCCTTGCTGATTTTATTCCGCCAACAGGTTTTTAATATAATTCAAACTGAATCTTAAATAAAAGAGTTATATTTGCAAGCATCCTAAGACATATCGGCCATGGCTAAAAACAACCTTCTTACCGAACAACTGAAATATACAGGCGAGAATAAGACTCCTACCAGGATAAACCTATACTCATACAACAAAGAGTTTATCAGTTGCCATCACGACATACAACCGTCCGCCTTGAAAGAGCTCAAAGGGAAGGAAGCCGTGAACTGGATACAAGTGACCGGCCTGCAAGACACGAACATCCTCAAAGAGGTCTTCCAACAATTCGACATCGATTTCCTTACAAGGCAAGACATACTGAACTCCGATCACCTTCCCAAAATAGAAGAGCACGACAGGTATAACGTAATCATACTGAAACGGCTGCACAAAAACAAGCAGGATGATTATGACCCCCTGCATCTTTGCATCATACAAGGACAAACATACATCATCACATTCACCGAAAGAGAGTCGGATATCTTCAACGACATCGTTTCGGCCCTCCACAACGACACCTTGAGGATAAGGCAAAAGCAATCGGATTATCTCTTAAGCGTCATCATCAACGAGGTGATTTCAAATTATATGTCCGTCATCACCCAAATGGAAGACGAGCTGGAAGACCTGGAGGAGTCGCTGATTATCCCCGACAGCGCCAAAGTCCCGGCAGGCATAGAAAGCATACAGCAATTCCGCAAGAACTACCGAATCATCAAGAAAAGCGTATTCCCCCTGAAAGAGCACTTCAACAAATTGTTCCATACGGACAACGAACTTTTTAACGAATCGCAACGCCCCTTCTTCAACGACATAAACGACCACCTCCTGTTCGTCCTGCAAACCATGGAAAGCTGCCGCGACCTCATCACAGCCATAGCCGACCTGTATCTGTCCCAAAACGAACAACGGCTGAACGACATCATGAAGCAACTCACCATCGTATCTACCATCTTCATTCCGCTGACGTTCCTCGCCGGAATATGGGGAATGAACTTCGAATGGATGCCAGAATTATCGTGGAAGCACGGCTATCTGATGGCATGGGGAGTGATGCTGGCAATGGGAATGTCACTGTTCTTCTTCTTTAGGCATAAAAAGTGGTAGATTCTTCGAGAAGAGAGGAAAGGCATTTCGGATACACCGGGGTGCATCCCTACATTGAAAATGAATAGGTTATACGTGTCACGATAGGTGAGCAGTCACCTCCGTTCGATGAAGCCGTGTTCCTGAGCAAGCGTCAAGACGAAATCAGGGAACAGCCGGTAATGGATAGTGAACCGCCGCCGCTCCACCGTGCGATACTCCTCGGCAAAGAAAGAGCCTTCCTCACAAACCGCAAAAGGCAGCATCCGCATGTGCCTGCGGAAATCCACCTCCAAAGCGTTCAGACACTTGAACACGGCCTCCTTGGCCGACCAGTGCAACAACAACGACCAAGTATCGGTGCCCCGAAACGGCGATGCCACCTCGTCTTCGCGCATGAACTTGTGCGCCACCTTCCGCACACGCTCGCCATACTGCTCGATGTCGATGCCCACTTCCCGTCCGGGTTCTCCCAAGACCACCGCCACATAGCCTTTGGTATGCGAGATGCTGAAGGAAGCTGAAGTGTCTGCCAGATAAGGCTTCCCACCAGGATAATAGGCTATCTCTTTCTCTTCGCCCAACAAAGTGTAAAGCAATACACGGACAGCCAGCCACTCCAAACGGCGATGCACAGCCGTGAAACGCCGCACACCTTCCTTATAGACTTCCTGACGGGGAAGCATGGACAATAGTTCTTCCGGAGATTCTTCCACTCTCCAAATTCCCCATCGGAAAGAAGAGGTAGTATGTTCTAAAAAAAGAGGCATGAAGGATTTAGGATTTCAGATTTATGAATTATGATTTCAGGCTGTCTGAGAATTTCCGTTGTGCTTTCTTCAAGTACGGATTTCACAATATTCTTATTATCAATTCGTGTAATCCGTGCCTGAAAACATAACAGTATGTAAGCAACAACAAGGGTTTCGGACAGCCTACCCCATTTTCAAATTTCATTGTTCAGCTTTCATGGTGAACTTTACTTTCAGGATGCGGCGGTTGTCCATCTCCAATACCTCAAATTCGTAACGGTCATACGTCACTTTCTCATGCAAGGTGGGGAACTCTCCTTTCAGTTCGAGCAATAATCCGGCAAGGGTATCTGCCTCGCCTGCCACTTCATCGAAGGTCTCTTCGTCCAACTTGGTTATCTTATAGAAATCGGTCAGCTGGGTTTTGGCCTCAAATACCCATGTATGGTCATTCAGCACGGAGTATGTACGCTCTTCATCGTCATATTCATCGCGAATCTCACCCACAATCTCTTCGATGATATCCTCCATAGTCACAATGCCCGACGTACCGCCGAACTCGTCCACCACAATGGCGATGTGAATCTTGTTTGCCTGAAAATCGCGCAGCAGGTCATCTATCATCTTGGTCTCCGGCACAAAGTAAGCGGGACGGATAAGCGACTGCCAACGGAAGTTGCCTCCCTTGTTCAGATGGGGAAGCAAATCCTTGATGTAGAGCACGCCTTTGATGTTGTCGCGGCTGTCGGCATAAATAGGAATGCGTGAATAGGCATTATCGACAATGCACTTCAGCACATCTTTGAAAGGCGTCCGGATATCCAAATCAACCACATCCAGCCGGGAAGTCATCACCTCTTTCGCCGTTTCGCCACCAAAACGGATAATACCCTCCAACAGATTGCTTTCATCCGAAAGCTCGGTCTTGTCGGTCAGCTCCAGCGCTTGCGAAAGTTCATTGACCGATATGTTGTGGTTCTTGCGCACGATGTGCTTGTTCAGGAAAGAAGTGGAACGCACCAGCATGGATGCCAACGGATAGAATATGGAACGGCACAGCATGATGCCCGGAGCCGCAAAGCGACAAAAAGTCAACGTTTTCTGTGCCGAATAAATTTTAGGCATGATTTCGCCGAAAAGCAACAGCAGGAACGTGAGGACTACCGTCAGTATGAGGAACTCTGCAATGGGCGAATGAAATCGGAACACATCCATGAAGAAGATGTTGCAGAGCATGATAATGGTTACGTTCACAAAATTGTTCGTAATCAAAATCGTAGCCAACAACCGCTCGCTGCCTTCCAACAATATGCTGATTTTCTCGTCCGAAGGATGCTTCTTCTCTTCAACGGTACTCAGGTCGGAGGGAGAGAGCGAAAAGAAAGCTATCTCGGAAGCGGATGCGAAACCGGAAACAAGCAGGAGCAAGCCTGCCAACACAATGGCCACAATGGCCGCAACTGAAGGAGTCTGTACGGATATACCGCTAAAAACATCTGCCAACTGGCATAAATAAGCGTCTGGGTCCAAAGATACGGATTTTAGTTAAACAATTAGAACGGCAAATCGTCCGTCGGATTATCTTGTGCAGGAGCAGCCTGCGGTTGCACAGCCTGTTGTGCCGGAGATGCACCGAGAGTGGCCGCCTGTGGAGCGTAAGGGGCTGCATTAGAAGTTGCCACTTTGGGAGTCAGCATTTGCATGCTATCTGCAAAAATCTCAGTTACATAACGTTTGATTCCCGCCTGATCATCATACGAACGAGTACGTATTTTCCCCTCAATATATAGCTTATCTCCTTTATGCACATATTTTTCAGCAGTTTCTGCCAGCCCGCGCCAAAGAACGATATTGTGCCACTCCGTACGTTCGGGAACTTGAGTTCCATTCTGCAACGTATATCCCCTTTCCGTAGTAGCCAAAGGAAAAGTGGCTACTGCCACCCCACTATCCAGGTACCTCACTTCTGGATCTCTGCCTACATTACCTATCAATATCACTTTATTCACTGACATAAACTTCTATTTTTAGAATTTGCGGTCAAAAGTAACGAGAATATTCACATTATGCAAAAATACGGACAACTTTTATAGATATTTCTCCAAGAAAGCGTATATCAGCCGCGATACCGCATAGTTTCCCAAATCTTCTGCCTTAATCCGCTGATACCCCGCAAAAGAAGCGGAGCCCTCCGGCAAAATGGCTTCGTAGAAATTGGCGTGAATCACCCGATGAGACAACACATGCCTCACGTTGCGCTGCAACGGACGGATGACCGGACTCTCCCCCTCGGCAAAAAGCGAATGCAGCCGGGGGGAGGCAAGAAACTCCTCAACTGACCAGTCTCTCTCCGCCTCAATCAACGGCAACTCAAACAAATTCTTCCAGATGTCATTTTCTGTCCTTTTACGTAATAAGGTATGCGCGCCCATGCGTACATATATATAATTGAAATAACGGTTGGACACCTTCGGCTTATGCTGCTTCACCGGCAGTTGCCGAACTTGCCCCTGCGCCAACGCACGACAACTGCTAGCAAGCGGACAGAAGAGGCAGTCTGGCGCTTGCGGCGTGCACTGCACCGCACCAAAATCCATCACGGCCTGGTTGTAGTCCGCCGGACGCGACTTGTCAAGCAGCTCGTCCGCCAAGGCGGCAAACACCTTCTTCCCTTCCGTGGAATCGATGGGAGTATCAATACCGAAATAGCGGGAAAGCACCCGATATACATTCCCGTCCACCACCGCGTAGGGCATGCCGTATGCAAACGAACAAATGGCAGCAGCTGTATATTCCCCCACCCCTTTCAGCGCCCTTACTTCCTCGTAACTCTTCGGAAATGTTCCCTGCATACTCCGGGCCGCCGCATGCAGGTTGCGAGCACGCGAATAGTACCCCAATCCTTGCCAATACTTCATCACTTCATCTTCGGAAGCGGCAGCCAACGAGCACACATCGGGAAATCGTTCCACAAAACGCAAAAAATACTCATACCCCTGCACTACCCTCGTCTGTTGTAAGATGATTTCGGAAATCCAAATCCGATAAGGGTCCGCTATATTCCGCCACGGGAGGTCGCGCTTATGCTCCGCATACCAGCCCAACAATGTTTCACTAAAGTCATTCATGCGGCAAAAATAGTTCATTTCCTGCCTAACAAAACTTAATGACCGGACTTTTTTTAGAAAAATGTCCGAAATATATTTTTTAGAGAGACGGAAAAGCTATATA
>NZ_JAICZW010000040.1 GCF_029057325.1 Bacteroides sp.
ATATAAATCATATAATAACTCTTGCTAATATGGAAAACAAAATTCAAGAGCTGACCGATAAAATCTACCGCGAAGGAGTGGAGAAAGGAAACGAAGAAGCACAGAGACTTATCGTAAAAGCTCAGGAAGAGGCCAAGAAAATCATAGAAGATGCACATAAAGAGGCTGAATCTATTGTGGCTGTCGCTCGAAAGTCTGCCGGTGAATTGGCAGAAAACACGAAATCAGAATTAAAGTTGTTTGCCGGTCAGGCTGTAAATGCCCTGAAGTCTGAAATCGCCACTTTGGTGACAGACCGTATCGTGAATGCCGATGTGAAAGCTTTTGCCGGCAATAAGGATTATCTCAATGCGTTTATCGTGGCGTTGGCCTCCAAATGGAGCGTGAACGAACCGATTGTCATTTCTACCGCAGATGCCGAAGGGCTGACAGCGTATTTCGCGGCTAAGGCGAAAGATTTGTTGGAGAAAGGTGTGAAGATAGAACAGGTGAATGGAATCAAGACGCTGTTCTCCGTATCGCCTGCCGATGGATCGTATAAGGTGAACTTCGGCGAAGAAGAGTTTATGAACTACTTTAAGGAGTTCCTGCGTCCGCAACTGGTGGAAATGCTGTTCTAAAACGCTGATAAGACTATGAACAACTATTATTACTTGGTAGCCGGATTGCCTGAACTCACGTTGGAGGACAGCAAATTGAGCTATACGGTAGCAGACTTCAAGACAGAATTGTATCCGGCATTGTCGGAGGGGGATAAAAAGCTGGTTGACCTGTTCTATCTCAAATTTGACAATGCGAATGTCTTGAGCCTGTTGAAGGATAAGGATGCTGTCCTTGATGCCCGCGGCATTTATACTGCGGAGCAATTGGCGGACTACATCGCGCGGTTGAAGGACGGCGATGAGGTGCCCGACAGCGTTTTCCCTGCTTATCTCTCTTCCTTTATTACAGAATACTTCGCTTCGCCTGCCGAAGAGGGCTTCTTGCACGAAGACCGTTTGGCGGCACTCTATTATGCCTACGCCATGAAGTGCGGAAACAAGTTTGTCTCTTCGTGGTTCGCTTTCAATCTTACGGTAAATAATGTATTGGTGGCATTGTCGGCACGGAAATTCAAAATGGACATAGCGCCGCTGATTGTGGGTGATACAGAGGTGTGCGAGGCTTTGCGCACTTCCAATGCCCGTGATTTCGGATTGGCTGCAGAGGTGGATTTTCTGGAGCAACTGGTGAAAATCAGTGAGACGGAGGAGCTGGTAGAGCGGGAGAAGAAGTTGGATCAGCTTCGTTGGGACTGGATGGAAGCCGCCACGTTCTTCAACTATTTTTCGGTGGAACGCTTGTTCGTCTTCTTGTTGCAGATAGAGATGATAGAGCGATGGATTTCGCTGGACAAGGAGAAGGGCAACCAATTGTTCCGCAACATCATCGATGGCTTGAAGAACGAGGTGCGGATACCCGCAGAATTCAGATAAAATAAACAAATAATGATATGGTAACAAAAGGAACTGTTAGTGGCGTAATAGCCAACATGGTGACCCTCGTCGTTGACGGGCCGGTGGCACAAAACGAGATTTGCTACATCTCGACCGGTGGCGACAAGTTGATGGCGGAGGTTATTAAGGTGGTAGGTGCTCAGGTCTATGTGCAGGTGTTTGAAAGCACTCGCGGATTGAAGGTGGGAGCCGAAGCCGAGTTTACCGGACACATGCTCGAAGTGACGTTGGGTCCGGGTATGCTTTCGAAGAACTATGACGGTCTGCAAAACGACCTTGACAAGATGGATGGCGTTTTCCTGAAACGCGGACAATATACCTATCCGTTGGATAAAGGAAGCAAATGGCATTTCGTGCCTTTGGCAAAAGTGGGCGACAAGGTGGAGGCCGCTGCCTGGTTGGGCCGGGTGGATGAAAACTTCCAGCCGCTGAAGATTATGGTGCCTTTCACGCAGGAAGGGGTATGTACCGTGAAGTCTATAGCTGTGGAGGGCGACTACACCATTGAAGATACCATTGCCGTGCTGACCGATGAGGAGGGCAATGACGTGCAGGTGAACATGATACAGAAGTGGCCGGTGAAGCGTGCCATGACGAACTATAAAGAAAAGCCACGTCCTTTCAAGTTGCTTGAAACCGGTGTGCGCGTGATAGATACGGTGAATCCGATTGTGGAAGGTGGTACCGGATTTATCCCTGGACCGTTCGGTACAGGAAAGACGGTGCTCCAGCACGCCATTTCCAAGCAGGCGGAAGCGGACATTGTAATCATTGCCGCTTGTGGTGAGCGTGCCAACGAGGTGGTGGAAATCTTTACGGAGTTCCCAGAATTGGTTGACCCGCATACCGGACGTAAGCTGATGGAACGTACCATCATTATCGCCAATACTTCAAACATGCCGGTGGCTGCCCGTGAGGCGTCCGTTTACACGGCGATGACCATTGCGGAATACTATCGGAGCATGGGACTGAAGGTATTGCTGATGGCGGACTCTACTTCCCGTTGGGCACAGGCACTGCGTGAGATGTCCAACCGTATGGAAGAGCTGCCTGGTCCTGATGCCTTCCCGATGGACTTGTCTTCCATCATCTCCAATTTCTATGGCCGTGCCGGATATGTGGTGCTGAACAACGGTGCGACCGGCTCCATCACCTTCATCGGTACGGTATCTCCTGCCGGTGGTAACTTGAAAGAGCCTGTGACGGAGAACACCAAGAAGGTGGCACGTTGCTTTTATGCTCTTGAGCAAGACCGTGCCGACAAGAAACGTTATCCTGCCGTGAATCCGATAGACTCTTATTCCAAATACATCGAATATCCGGAATTTGAGGCGTATATTACGAAACGTATCAACGGCGAATGGACAGGTAAAGTCAACGAAATCAAGACCCGTTTGCAGCGTGGTAAGGAGATTGCCGAGCAAATCAATATCTTGGGCGATGACGGCGTACCTGTAGAGTATCACGTGACATTCTGGAAGTCGGAATTGATAGACTTCGTCATCTTGCAGCAGGATGCTTTTGATGAAATTGATGCCGTGACTCCGATGGAACGTCAGGAAGAGATTCTGAATATGGTGATTGACATCTGCCATACGGAATTTGAGTTCGACAACTTCAACGAGGTGATGGATTATTTCAAGAAGATGATTAACCTTTGCAAGCAGATGAACTATTCGAAGTTCAAATCGGCAGAGTATGATAAGTTCCGCGAGCAGTTGCAGGAACTGATTGAAGAACGTAAAGCGTAAAGATAAAATGGCAACAAAAGCATTTCAAAAGATATATACCAAGATTACTCAGATTACGAAAGCCACGTGTTCGCTGAAGGCAACCGGGGTGGGGTATGACGAGTTGGCGACCGTAAACGGTAAGTTGGCACAGGTGGTGAAGATTGCCGGTGATGATGTGACTTTGCAGGTATTCGAGGGTACGGAAGGTATTCCTACCAATGCAGAGGTAGTGTTCTTGGGCAAGGCTCCTACCATCAAGGTGAGCGACCAACTTGCCGGACGTTTCTTCAACGCCTTTGGAGACCCCATCGACGGCGGACCTGCCATCGAGGGCGAAGAGGTAGAAATCGGAGGACCGTCCGTGAACCCGGTACGTCGTAAACAGCCTTCGGAACTGATTGCGACCGGTATCGCGGGCATCGACTTGAACAACACGTTGGTGTCCGGACAGAAGATTCCTTTCTTTGCAGACCCTGACCAGCCGTTCAACCAGGTGATGGCGAATGTGGCGCTCCGTGCGGAGACCGACAAGATTATTCTGGGCGGTATGGGTATGACGAACGATGACTACCTGTACTTTAAGAATGTGTTCTCTAATGCAGGTGCGCTCGATCGTATCGTCAGCTTCATGAACACTACGGAGAATCCTCCGGTAGAACGTCTGCTGATTCCTGATATGGCGTTGACCGCTGCCGAATACTTTGCGGTGCAGAAAAATGAAAAAGTATTGGTGCTGCTGACAGATATGACTTCGTATGCCGATGCGCTTGCCATTGTGTCTAACCGTATGGACCAGATTCCGTCCAAGGACTCCATGCCGGGCTCCCTTTATTCGGATTTGGCGAAGATTTACGAGAAGGCGGTACAGTTCCCCAGCGGTGGTTCCATCACGATTATCGCGGTGACAACCCTGTCTGGCGGCGATATTACGCACGCTGTGCCTGATAACACGGGTTATATCACCGAAGGCCAGCTGTTCCTCCGTCGTGACAGCGACATCGGTAAGGTCATCGTTGACCCGTTCCGTTCCTTGTCTCGTCTGAAGCAGCTTGTGACAGGTAAGAAAACACGTAAAGACCATCCGCAGGTGATGAATGCCGCCGTGCGTCTCTACGCCGATGCCGCCAATGCCAAGACCAAACTTGAGAACGGTTTCGACCTGACGAACTATGACGAACGTACCCTTGCTTTTGCTAAGGACTACTCTAACCAACTGCTTGCCATCGACGTCAACCTCGATACTACCGAGATGCTTGATGTGGCATGGGGCCTGTTCGGCAAGTATTTCCGTCCGGAAGAGGTGAATATCAAGAAAGAGCTTGTTGACCAATTCTGGCCTGCAAGTAACTAATTACATCTAATTAATAATAGAAACAAGTGGCTATTAAGTTTCAATATAACAAGACCTCCCTTCAGCAGCTTGAAAAGCAATTGAAGGTGCGCGTGCGCACGCTCCCTATCATCAAGAACAAGGAGAGTGCCTTGCGTATGGAAGTGAAGCGCTGTAAAGGCGATGCTGCCGGACTGGAAGAGAGGTTGGAAAAGGAAATCCAAGCTTACGAAGCCATGTTCGCCCTTTGGAATGAGTTCGACGCTTCATTGATAAAGGTCAGCGATGTTCACCTCGGTGTGAAGAAAATTGCCGGTGTGCGGGTACCGCTGCTCGAGCATGTAGATTTTGAGGTACGTCCCTACAGCCTGTTCAATGCACCCAAGTGGTATGCGGATGGGCTGCACTTGCTCAAGTCGCTGGCACAGACCGCCATTGAGCGGGAATTTGTCGTCGCTAAGTTGAACTTGCTGGAACATGCGCGCAAAAAGACCACCCAGAAAGTGAATCTTTTTGAGAAAGTACAGATTCCGGGCTATCAGGATGCGCTGCGCAAAATCAAACGGTTTATGGAAGACGAGGAGAATCTCTCCAAGTCGTCGCAGAAGATCATGAAGTCACATCAAGAGAAAAGGAAGGAGGCAGAGGCATGATTACAAAGATGAAGAAGCTCACGTTCCTTGTGTATCATAAGGAGTATGAAAGGTTTCTGGAACAAATCCGGGAATTGGGAGTAGTACACATCGTGGAAAGACAGTGGGGCGAGATGGATGGCGCTTTGCAACAAGTGGTTCGCAAGCAGTCGCTGTATAAAGGGATGCTCCAATCCATGTATATGCTTGCCGACAAGCAGCCGGACGAACAAGTGCATAACGAAGTGGCGGCGGATACTCTGGTGCAACAATACGAAGCACTGAGAGAGCGCATCCAGAAATTGGGCCAGCAGGCTTCCACCATCGATAAGGAGATTTCCCAGATGGAAGTGTGGGGCGACTTTGACTGGAAGGGCATAAGGAAGCTGAAAGAAGCGGGTTGGAACGTGCAGTTCTATATCTGTTCTGTGAAAGAGTATAACGAGGCTTGGGAAGAAGTGTGTAACGCCATCGTCATTGAAAACGATGGCTCACAGGTCAAGTTTGTGACGGTGACTCCCGCTCCTGCCGTATTGGATGTGGAGCCGCTTCGCCTGCCTGCTCAGAGCCTTTCGCAACTGAAAGAGCAAAAGAAGGAAAACGGACAGGCGTTGCAACAAGCCGAAGCGGAACTGAAGCAGTTCTGCAAAAGCAATTATAGAACCCTTGAAACCTGCAACAACCGGCTGTATGGCGACATCGACTGGATGAAGGTGAAGCTGAGCGGTGAAGAGATGGCAGAGGGCTCTGTAGTATTGTTGGAAGGCTGGGTGCCTGTGGATCAGGAAACGGAACTGCGGAAATACTTGGAGGGTAGCGGTGTCTATTACGAAATGAGGAATGCGACCCGTGAGGACGATGTTCCCGTGAAGTTCAGCAACAACGCCTTTACCCGTATGTATGAAGTGCTGACAAAGATGTATGGCATGCCCAGCTTTACAGACTTTGACCCGACACCGATTGTCGCTCCGTTCTTCTCGCTATTCTTTGCCTTCTGTATGGGAGATGCCGGTTACGGGCTTATACTGATTCTGCTGGGATTCTTGCTGAAGAAGAAGCTTGGCAAGGATATGGCAGGCATGATGAATCTGGTGATTACACTGGGTATCTTTACTACGGTATTCGGTGCTGTATTGGGCACGTTCTTCGGAATGAGCCTGATAGACTCTGGTTTGCCGCAGAGCTTGAAAGAGTTCATCATTGCAGGTAAGGTGGAATTGTTTGGTTCCACGTACGACAAGCAGATGATATTGGCATTGGGTATCGGTGTGGTTCACATATCGTTGGCTATGACGGTGAAGGCCATCAACAATACGGTGTTCTACGGCTTCAAGGAATCGTTGAGCGCATGGGGATGGTGGCTGTTCATTGTGGGCAGTGTCGTAGTGGGTACATTGTCGTTCCTCAGCATTATTCCTGCCGAAATGTCGAAGTGGGCGTTCATTGCTGTGGGGGGCATTGGTGCGATAGGTATCTATTTGCTGAACAACCTTCATCGGAACGTGCTTGTCAACATCGGTGCGGGCTTGTGGGACACTTACAATATGGCTTCCGGCCTTTTAGGCGATACATTGTCGTACATCCGTCTGTTCGCCCTTGGTCTGGCGGGCGGTATGTTGGGACAGACGTTCAACAACCTGGCATTGATGGTAGTGGACGGGCGTGAAGGAGTGGCTGCCGTGTTTGGATGGATTGGTTTCGGACTGATTATCCTTGTGGGGCATACGCTGAACATCGCAATGTCTTGCCTGAGTGCTTTCGTACACCCGTTGCGTCTGACTTTCGTAGAGTATTTCAAGAATGCTGGTTATCAAGGCAAAGGATTGGAATACAAACCTTTTAAAAAATAAAAACAATAGAAACAATAAACAAATAAACAAAAAAGAAACATTATGAACGAATTATTAGGTTATTTAGGAATGGGCCTTATGTTGGGCCTTGCCGGTATCGGCAGTTGCTATGGTACGACCATTGCCGGTAATGCGGCAGAAGGCGCATTGAAGAAAGATCCTTCAAAATCTGCTGGTTACATGATTCTTTCCGCACTTCCCGCCACACAGGGTCTTTACGGCTTTTTGGCTTTCCTGCTCCACTTCGGTAAAGTGACGGCTGAGACAGGTGCTTTGTGGTTTGGTGTAGGCTTGGGCGTAGGTCTGGTATGCTTGTTCTCCGCCATCCGTCAGGGACAGG
>NZ_JAICZW010000041.1 GCF_029057325.1 Bacteroides sp.
TCTCAGTTTGTGAATAACACCCGTCCGTTGAGCCGCGAAGAGGCCATCGCCAAAATAGACCATAAGGAGGAAGCCGAGTTCAACGGCGACGCCTATTTCAAGGCGTTTGAGGTGACAACGCCCGGTACCAGCATCAGCGACCTGATGTACCAGCATCGCGACAAGCGCTTTGACGCTTCTATCATTCATGACGGTTCTGTCTTTTTGGGTGAGGACATCACCACGTATTCTTACGGAAACATGAGCCGTTGGGCCACTCAGCGTTATGCTTCGGACCACGTGCCCTTGACCAACTACAGCACCCGTAAGTATATCTACACCGAATGGAGTCCCCGTCCTTTCTATAATGTATATACGGATTATCACAAGATTCTGTTCCGTTACGGACGTGCGTTGCTGAACAAGGCTGAGGCCCTTCTTCGTCTGAACAAGGTGCAGGAAGCTGTGGCTGTATTCAACCAGACCCGTACGATTCACGGAGGACTTCCTGCTTCGGAAGCCGCTACGTTGGCCGATGCCTGGAAGGAATATAAGATAGAGCGTCGCGTGGAATTGTTCTGGGAAGGCGACTGGTACTTCAGCTTGCTGCGTTGGGGTAAATATGGTAAGGAAGCCAACGACGGGAAGGAACCGGGCAGCGTGATTGACGAGTTGACCGAACCGGCCACCTTTATTGAGATTAAGACTGATCGTACCGCTGCCTATGTGGGCAATGTGCAGTTGTCCAATGATGACCGTCGGTTTGATGTGCGCTCGTATCTGTTCCCGATTACCAAATCTGTCATTCAGGCAAATTCGGCTATCAACGAATCGGATCAGAATCCGGGTTGGGAATAATTGCATTAACTTAAGTTTCGCATATCTTTGATATGCTGTCAGGATACAAGTCAACAAGGCTATGAGGAGAAGCGACTGAACGTTCCGCTTGCATCTTGTTCGCGAAATAGACAGGAGGACCTTGTACACTTGTTTACCCGTTCACTGAAAGCAAGTTCAAGAACTTGCGAAACTTGAATTGTATTAACTTAAATAAAACAGAAAAAAGATATGAAGAAGATAACATTTTCAACTGTTAAATGGATGCTTTTACTGATTTGTCTTCCGATTGTGAGTGCGTGTGATTGGGAAGATTTGCCCGCATACGAAGAGGCGGAAATCAGTGCGGTCCAATTGTATTATCGTTGGGCCAGCAGTGAAAAAGATCCTGTGACGCAAGAGCCTCTTGTAAAGGAACAGCGTCTGAATGTAAGTAGCGATGTCAATTCAGAAGCCGGTATGATTCAGCTTACTGTGACCGTGCCTGCCGCCGGAGGTGATTTTACAGAAGATGTTCGCAAGGACGTGACAACCGCTAAGCTGTGGGGACAGGTGAGTGTATCGACAGCTGCTCGGATTACTCCTATTGAAGGAACAGCTGCGCTTGGTACTCCCGATGACTGGAGCCGTGATAAAAAATTCAGCGTGAAAGCCGCTAATGGAAACACCAAGGTATGGACTATTAAGATTGTACAGTTCAATAAATAGTAAAATAACTTAAGTCTTGCAAGTCATTGAACTTGCTTTCAGTGAACAAGTAAACAAGTGTACAAGGTTTTCCTATCTGCCTGTTTTTTTATGAATGAGGGCATCTGTAGGAATCTACATTGTTCTTCCTCGTAGCCTTGCTAACTTGTGTCCTGACAGCATATCAAAGATATGCGAAACTTAAATAAAAGAACATACTGAGCTGAAGCGTTTTTAGCATAACAGCTTTGCAATACCTGAGTTTGTGAAAATTCAGGTATTGCTTTTTATGAGTGAAAGTATGGATATGTCGATATAAACCTTTATCTTTACTCCTTCAATAAACGAATGAATAACCTGAAAATTTGATAAGATGATGAAAATCTATTTATCCCTATTTTTATGTCTTGCTTGTGGTATGCAGGTGCATGCGCAGCAGAAAGACACCCTGTTTGTGGCCGATTACGGCATTCGTCCTTACTCTTACGAGAACCAGACCGGCAGAATGCAGTCTGTAATAGATGATTGCAAGAAATTTAAGACTAAAGTATTGGTGTTCGAGTCAGGACGTTATGACTTCTGGCCCGAAGGAGCGGTGCGTAAGGAGTATTTCATTACCAACACCTCCACCGAGCAGGAGTGTCCCTCCAAGACGAAGACCATCGGACTCTTTCTGGAAGACGTGGAAGGGTTAACCCTCGAAGGCAACGGCGCCACCCTGATGTTCCACGGCAAGATGACCATGCTTGCCTTGGCGCATTGCCGGCAGGTGACGCTGAAGAATCTGCATCTGGATGCCGAACGTCCCGGAGGAACGGAGCTGACCTACACGCAGGTGGATAACGGGGGTGTGGAGGTTGCTTTCCACCGTGATTCCCGTTACGAGATTGCGGACGGAAAAATCCACCTCTACGGCGAAGGATGGCGTTCCAACCGGACGCATTGTATCGAGTATGACCCGCAGGACGAACATTTCTTCTATAGCGACGGATGGAACAGGCTGGCGGCATCGGAAGCCCGCGAAGTGGCACCCGGAGTGGTTCGTTTTACTACGCCGTCCGGTTTCCGGCCTAAAGTGGGCAACACCTTGACCGTGCGTGACATCATCCGCGACCAGGTGGGCATGTTCATCTACGAAAGTCGAGACGTGACATTGGAGCGGATAGGGGTGCACTACATGCACGGACTGGGAATAGTGAGCCAGTACAGCCGAAACCTCACCATGAACCGGGTGGAGTGTACGCCGCGCGAAGGAAGCGGGCGAATACTGGCTTCATCGGCGGATTTTATGCACTTCTCGGGTTGCAGTGGAAAAATCAGCATTTTGGGTTGCCGCTATGCCGGTGCACAGGATGATCCGATTAATGTACACGGCACCAACCTACGTGCCATCCGGCAGATAAACGAACGGACGTTGGAACTGCGTTTCATGCACGGACAGAGCTACGGCTTTAACGCCTATTTTGAACAAGACACGGTGGCATTTGTCAAGGCGTCCACCATGGAGCGATTCGCTTCGGCAACGGTGAAATCGGTGAAGCGTACGAGCGATCGGACGCTGGAAGTGGAATTCGATCGGGCTGTGCCGAAAGGGCTGGAACTGGGGCATGATTGTGTGGAGAACATGAGTTGTACGCCGGAGGTGGAAATCCGTCATTGCTACTTTACACGCACCAGTACGCGCGGCACCCTGATGACTACTCCGCGGAAAGTGGTGATAGCCGACAACACCTATTACAAGACCGGCATGAGCGCCATCTTGATAGAGGGCGATGCCGAAGGCTGGTATGAGTCCGGTCCGGTCAGGGATGTTTTGATAGAGAACAACACGTTCATCGATTGCGCCTACAACGGCGGTCCGGGGAATGCTGTCATCGCCTTGCACCCGTCGAACACCGTGGTGAATGCCGATCGCCCGGTGCACCGTAATGTGCGCATCATCGGCAACAAGTTCCGGACGTGGGGCAATCCGGTGGTCTATGCCAAAAGCACCGAAGGACTGGTGTTCAGAGGCAACGAAGTGGAACCGGTGTTTGGCAGGGATGTCCCGGCGAAGGAGCAGTTTATCTTGAACGGATGCAAGAATGTGGAAATCAAGGATAATCTTTTTGCTGCGCCATTCTCCAAAGATGCTATCCGCTTTGAGAACATGAAGAAGAAGTATAAGAAATGAAGGTGGATTGAAAGAACCGTGCCCTTCTTGAATTTTCAGCAGCCTGAGATGCCTCTTATTGCCGAAAAAGCTTTATCTTTGCTTTCATGAAACTGGAAATATCAGATTGGAAATTGATTCCATACGCCGAAGCATGGAGCCGGCAGACGGAATGGTTTGATGCGCTTGTGCGTGCCAAACAGGAGGGCGCGGAATATGTGAACCATATCGTGCTGTGCGAGCATCCGCACGTCTATACGTTGGGGCGTAGCGGCAAGGAGGGTAATATGTTGTTGGGTGACGAGCAGCTCCGTAGGATAGGGGCTACGCTCTACCATATCGACCGTGGTGGAGATATCACGTACCACGGGCCGGGGCAGTTGGTGTGCTATCCCATTTTGAATTTGGAAGAGTTCTCTTTGGGATTGAAGGAGTACGTGCATCTGCTGGAAGAGGCAGTTGTCCGTGTCTGTGCCTCGTATGGCATTGCGGCTGGGCGTTTGGCAAAGGCGACCGGAGTCTGGCTGGAAGGAGAGACTCCCCGTGCCCGTAAAATCTGCGCCATCGGTGTGCGTAGCAGCCATTTTGTCACCATGCACGGGTTGGCGCTGAATGTGAATACCGACCTGCGTTACTTCAGTTATATCAATCCCTGTGGATTCATCGACAAAGGGGTTACCTCCCTGCAGAAAGAGTTGGGACATGAGGTGCCGATGGAGGAGGTGAAAGAGCGGTTGATAGCATGTCTGCAAGAACTTGATATCGTGTCGGCAAGCGTTTAATAGCGTGCCGGCACGATATTATTTTTCCCCGGTGGAGAGTCAGCATCTTCGGTCTTTCGCCAGCGCCGCAATGAGGTAACTTCCCTTGCAGTTTACCCTGTTCCAGTTGGTCTCATGAATAATTTTCCAAAACGTGCCTCCTATCCTTCCACAGTCGGATAGCCGGAGGATTTTCCGTATCTCTTCCGTATCGGTGATACGCAACTGCTTTAGTGACAACATGAGGCACTCCAGGTTGTGAGTCTTCTTGTTGTAGGCATATCCCGGAATGTCAAAACCGGAAAATCCCGCCGTCCCTTCTTCCTTCCCCGGGGGGAGCTGAGGGGGAGTGCTTTCCTTTGCTTTGCTTTCTTTGCTTTGTTGCGGATTGTATTCATTCTCGTTAAAAATGTCTGCATGCTGCATGTAATCTTCCGGGGTTTGTGTACATCCGGTATTCTTCCCGCTCTTTTCCGTCTCCGTTGTTTCCAGCAGATAGGGCATGGCGGAAAGGTTCCTTTTCCTTCTTTTAGTGGCTTCCAACCACACTTTCTGTATCTCTGTAGAGGTCAGCACCCCCTTCTCCCGGTATATCTTTGAGTCGAAAAACTCTTTTTCTACCAGAATGTTCACGATGCCCTGCATCTCTTCCTGTGTGATGTCTCTTCCAGCTTTGTTGGTGAAGAGTGCGCACTGCTCCTCGTTCCACTTCAGGTAATACCCGCTATCCTTGTGTATCTTGCATAGCAGCTTCATGATTGCCGCTGTGCCTTTCAGTCCGAATTTCGCTTCTACTAGTTCCATTGCTATTTCCTCAAAGAGATTCACTTTGAGTGGGAAATATAGCATTCCTCCGTATGTCATGGCCATATCTGTCGTTGTTTAGCATTCATAATTCAGCATACCGGTCTCCATTCCAGAAAATTCTCTATCTGCAAGGTTCTCCATGCCTGTAGTTCTACGTTCCAGAATGCGATGGCTCCCGTCACCTTTGTGATGTCGTATTCCTTTCTGAAATCCGCCTTGTAGGGCAGCAATGTCGCCTTCGCCAGTTTGAAAGTCCCGTCCTGTTTGTGGTAGGCTATCACGGCATGTCCATACTGCATGTGGTCTATCAGGGCTTCTATCCTGTGTACCATCCATTGGGCGCATGCTTCCGTATATCCTTTTTCCAGCATGATGCGTATTTTCCATAGATTTCTCATCGCCTCGTGGAGTGAGGCATTCTTTCTTTTTTTCTTCATTCTTTGTTGTTTAAAGGTTAATATTTAAAGTCTCGCCTATTTTTGATAGGCAGTTGGTAAACCGTTGAATGCAAGTTCAAGAACTTGCGAAACTTAAGTTGCTACTTGTTTGATTTCGGCAAGATGCTTGTTTTGCTCCTTGCCGGAGCGGTGGCAAAGATAGTCCGTTTGTTTCGTAAGTTGTTCAATTTTAATTGTTGTCAGAAATGCTTGTCTTCCGGAGTTCTTTTTTATAGGCTTTATTCCGATTTTATATCCCTGTTTACTTCTCCGAATTCCTGTATTATTGTGTTTTCAGTCAGCTTCTTATCGTCTTCCGACCGGAAGTCGAAGTGTTGGTATGCCCATTGCGCCAATGCCTTGTTGCTTGTTGGTTTTTCTTCCTTGAAGTAGTTGGCTTTCTGCCATAGTATGATGTCTCTGATGACCCTTTTTCTGTATTGCGGCTGTATGCCCGTCACCTTTCCGCTTGCTGGTCTTCCTACTATCGCTTTTGCTTTTGGCTTATAGTGTTTTACCTCTGTTTTGTCGGTTCTTTTTTCTGCTTTTTTTCTTTGCTGTTCACTACTTTTTTTCTTCCATTTTTAGTCTTCTCATGATAGATAATTAAAATTATTGTAATTTGTAAAATAAATGCAAAGGTAAAATAACTTTTTGTTTCGGCAGCATCCTGTGGAAAATAAAAAAAATACGCTTTGTTCTCTATGTGGTTATAATCGGTTGATGAATAGGAGAGTATGTGATAAAAATGCTGCATTTAAACGTCCGTTTAATTACCGCAAAGATAAGGCTGTTTTTTCAATCTTCAAAATATTTAATAGAAATATTATTTACTAACTTCGTGTCATTGCCAAACATGCAGCATTGCAGAATATTAGAAGCCTTATTCTATGGCCTAAATTCTCATCCTTTTTCAGTTTCTTTCTTCTTTTTTCTTGTTCCAAAAGTTGCTGCATTTAAACGGACGTTTAAATGCAGCAACTTGCTATTTAACCACTTCGTTTATTGGTTTTTACCGTAAGGTATGAAGATTCGTATGAAATCAGTAGGCAAGAAGAGCATTTATCTTGCCGTATTTGATATAAAATGCTCGCAAATGATTGAGTTTCAGTTGTATATATGAAGTTCAAAGCCCCAAAGGAATATCCTTTTCGCAACAGATAAGGCCTCCCGGACGTCCTGAAATCATAAATCTATCCATGTCCCTTTTAGAAGAATCCATTGTCCTTCAGCGTGCCGCACACGAACTGATGTGTTTGGGTATGGACGGCACTCCCGTTTATAGCGATGATCTGTCACAGCGAAACGGTGAAGTTTATCGTCTTACTACGGCTTTGTACAATTCCGGTATCGAAGAAGCCTCCCTCGAAGCGCAGGCTCAAGTTTGTCTTGCCCTGTTGATGGGTTACAGCGCTTCGTTTATCGACCACGGTGAGAAGCAACGGCATGTACAGAACATTCTGAACCGTTGCTGGAATCTTCTTGACTCGCTTCCGGCTTCCCTGTTGAAGCTCCGCCTCCTGACCGCCTGTTACGGTGAGGTTTACGACGAGCCTTTGGCGGATGAAGCCCGTAGCATCATCGCTTCCTGGAGCGGAAAGGCGCTTACTGTCGAACAGCAAGAGGCAGTTGATGAATTCTGGAATGTGGTGGAGAATCCTTATCCGGTGGAAGAGGTGGAAGAATAAGGGATGATATTAAAAATAGTGTTTTTTTCTTGTTTTGTTATATCTTTGTGAATAATTTAGGTATTCATGAACATTGTCAATCCATATAACGAATTAGAACATAAAGTTTATAACAGAACTTTTCTTCGTAACATACAAGTTAAATTTGAATTTGATTTGTGTGAGGGAATATTGGGTAATACGCCAATTGTTAGAGACTTTTTCAATAAGTATTTTAACGTGGTGGTAAACCATGATTCATCCTCTTCGTATTCATGTATAGAGTTACGTGATTCTGAGAAACAAATAAAATTTGTTTTTACTGAAGAACAAGCTGTGGTAGAGGTTGGAGCAGGTTTCTATAAGTCATTTACAGAGACAATGTTCCCTTTAGTTGCAAGACTGACTGCTTTTATGGAACAAATCTGCTCAATTTCTTGTATCAAGAAATTGACAATAACAAAACAGAATGTTTGGCAAGTCAAGGCAGATACGGAACTTAAAGAAATCTATGCATCCGCATTGCGATATACATTTAAGGAACATCATGTAGATGATTTTGTTTCTATTCCATTTCCTAATGAGCCTCAATTTAAAATGTCTAAAGAGGCTAATATTGATTTGGATGGTGGAATGCTGAAAGTTATTATGTCAACGGATATAAAAAATGCACAGGAAGCCGATTTTATGCTGGATTTTATTGCTTCAGCCGACAGCGTAAGTGTAGCAGAGGCTTTGGATATATCTACCGGACTTAGCAATGTTATTTATTGCGCATTTCATGATATCGTTTCTAAAAATGTCGTTGACTTGATGGAACAAAAAGGAGGCAAGCAATGATAACGGGTAATTGTGGTTTTACTATTTCAGAACCTGTCAGACAAGCAAAGACAAAGTCTGTAGGTGCATTTGCTGTATGCTATATTTCTGTTTTGACTCTGACGATGGATGCCTATACTCCACAGCATGTAGAGCCGAAACTGAAATCGGAGGTGTGTTCTGATTACAATCGTTCTTTTCTTCAAAAAGAAGCAATGCTGGATCGACTTGATAAATTGTGCAATGGGCTGAATTCTGATTGGGATGGTCATGGTGGATTGCCAATGGAAAAAGAGTCGTACAAAAATACACAGAATGCTATATTTTCATTATCTAGCAGATTTTTGTCGCATTGGAATTTATTTCCATGTCCCAACGGAACATTTTTATTAACAACAAAAGATAATACGGCCAGTATCAATATCGGTAATCGTGATTTTTCATACGTTGCATATCGTAGTGCGGAAAATCATATCAAAGGCATTTCTCCATATAGTGATGAGAGTTTTATAAAGGCCATTGATTGTATTCATAATGTATTGGGATATGAAGTGTAGTGAAAACTGATAGTGCCCGAAAATATAATGGAAGAAGAGGATGTTGCTCGTATTATATTCTCACCATCCATGATTATGAATGGCAATGTATCTCCCTCTGCTTTTTTATGGATGAACTGCCAAGAGGACCAGAACGTTATGTCTCTGTATGGCGTGCTTTTTATCGGACGCCCACTATGGAGAATGTTACTTTTGGTGCAAGAAAGGGAGGGGGATAGTTTGGCCGGATTGCTATTATAGGTGTATGGGTATGCCATAGTACTTGTTATGAAGACTACAAGACGCAGATAAAGCCACATCCTAGTAAAAGTAACCCGGCACATGCAGGGATTCATGTAACAAAAGGGGCAGAGACGATAAAAGGTCAATGTTACGATCCTGGTTACTTGATGTTGGCCACTATGCTTGCCGGAAAATGTACTTTGGTAACTTTTTAGTAATTTGAAATAAAAAACGTATATTTGCATAGAACTTCGGAGAAAGGAGATAGGATGGAAATGATGCGTAAATTGCCGATTGGCATACAGACTTTTGAGGAAATACGTAAAGGAGGTTATCTTTATGTAGATAAGAC